>JAFVCP010000086.1 GCA_017479185.1 Clostridia bacterium | reverse complement strand
GCATTGCATACCGCAACGACGACGTTTACGCCCTTGCTCTCGGCGTAAATTCTTATTCCCTCGCTTAAAGATTTAGCAACTTTTAAGTTCAATTTTTTCATTTTTATCTTTTCCTTATCCGCCTATTTGCCCTTTAAGTCCATAAGAATTTACGACTTCGAGACGTTCGCTCATAAGGTCTTTGGAAGGCGGCTCAATCTCCTGTAACGTCTCTTCCCTGCCAAGCCCCGCGTACTTATCGCTTCCTATTCTGTGATAGGGAAGAAGGTGCATTTCTTCTACGCCGTCGAGCGACGAAGCAAATTCTGCGATTTTCGCGATCTCCTCTTTCGTCGCGTTGAAAGTTGGAATAACGGGCGTCCTTATTATCAGTTTAGTGTCCGATCGAGCGATTTTTTTCGCGTTTTCCAATATTTTGTCGTTGTATTGAGTGGTAAACGCTTTATGTTTTTCTCTGTCTATATGTTTTATATCCATAAGATAGAGATCGAGGTATTCGAGGTATCTTTCGATCACCGAAAAGTCGGCGAACCCCGTCGATTCCATAGCGGTGTTTATCGAAATGTCTTTCGCGCCCCTTAAAAGCGCGGTCGCGAAATCGGGTTGAGTAAGACTTTCTCCGCCCGAAAGCGTCATTCCGCCGCCCGAACGCTTATAATAAACCCTGTCTTTTTCGACTTCTTCCAAAACCTCGGCGACCGTAACGTCCCTTCCGACGGTTTTGGTTTTGCCGCCCAAAGTCATTTCCTGAATTTCATACGACTGCGATTCGGGATTGCAACACCACCTGCATCTTAAAGGACAACCCTTTAAAAATACGATAGTCCTTATCCCCGGTCCGTCGTGTATTGAAAATCGTTGGATATCGAATATCCTTCCCTTTTGGGATAGATATGACATAAGTTTTCTCCTGAGATCAAAGTAAAATAGTAGTCTTTAAGTCGTTCGCTTATTTGCATTTAAAGCCGATATCAGAAACCGCCCTGTTCGGTTCTGTTTATAATATCTTCCTGTAACGAACGGGACAAAGTCGTAAACAAAGCCGAATAGCCGGCGACTCTGACGACGAGCGAACGGTATTTATCGGGATTTTTCTGCGCGTCGCGCAAAGTTTCGCGGCTGACGACGTTAAATTGCATATGACTCCCCTTTCTGTCGAAATATCCCTGCACGAGCGAAACGAAATTTTCAAGCCCGTTTTTACCGGCAAGAGCGGTGGGATGGAATTTCATATTGAAAAGCGTTCCATTCGACGCGATAAAGTGATCGAGCGAAGAAACCGAATTGCAGGAAGCGGTCGGACCTTTCACGTCCCTTCCCGCAGCAGGCGAAACGCCGTCCGCAACGGGGGTATAAGCCAATCTTCCGTCCGGCGTCGCTCCCGTTTGCGCTCCCAAAGGAACGTTTGCAGATACGGGATAAAGTCCCGCTTGATAACGACCGCCTCTCGGATTGCGGAATTTTTCGACCTGTTTGGTATAAATATACGCGATTTCCCTCGCAAAAGCGTCGACTTCCGGGACGTCGTTACCGAACTTGGGAATTTCCTCTATATCTTTAAGCATCTGCGAGTATTTAGCCTTTTTATCTTCCGAACAGTCGTTTTTAACGACCGTCTTGTAAACTTCCTGAATATCGTTTTCGGTAAGGGTTTTTCCGCTTGCGGCGAGTTTTTTACAAACTTCCAACGTAAGTTTCTGAGCGTGATGAGCGTCCATATCCTTGCCGTAATTATCGGCGGTCGCCTCCTTGAAATCTCCGAGAGTATATTTACCCTGTTCGAATACGAGTTTCTTGACCGCCCACATCGCGTCGGTCATATTGGCGATACCGAATCCCTGCGGCCCGGTGAAATTGTAGACGGCGCCGCCTTCCTGTACGCTTTTACCTCTCTTTATACAGTCGTCGACCATACAGGACATAAACGGAAGGGGACAACGCTCGCTATGAGCGTAGTCTATCGCGTTATCGGCGTTTACGAGAAGAGAAATAAAGTAATCCGACTGCGTTTTATACGCTTCGTAAAACTCTTCGAAAGATCTCATATCTTCCACTCTGCCCGTTTTTAAGCCGACTCTTTCTCCGTCCTCTTCGCCGTTTTTGAATACCATTTCGAGCGGACGCATCATATTGTAGAACGCCGCGTCGTGCCAACCGTCGGTTTTACCCGCTTTTTGGGGTTCGACGCAGCCAATGATATTATAATCTCTCGCGTCTTCCAAAGTAAGTCCTCTCGACATAAGCGCGGGAATTATTACTTCGTCGTTATAGTACGCAGGGAACCCTATACCCGTTCTCGTAAGTTCCGCCGCGCGAAGAAGAAAGGCGTGAGGGGAGCCGTTCCAAACGCGGACCGAGAACGAAGGTTGAGGAAGGAAAACGTTTTCAGTCGCGTTGATCGTCATAAACGAAAGGTCGTTAGTCGCGTCCTCGCCGTATTTATTCTGTCCGCCCGCAATGAGGTTTTGGAAAAGACTGTATCCTGCGAAACCTTCGGCGGAAGCGGCGTCCCTGCACTTGTTCATATCGTTGAGTTTTATCCAAACGCAATCGATAAGTTCCTGCGCCTCTTCTCTCGTCATTCCCTTTTCTCTCGAAACGAGATAGTAGGGATACATATATTGATCGAATCTTCCCGGAGAAACCGAATGCCCGCTCGACTCGGTCTGAATGAGCATTTGGACGAACCAGAAAGATTGAAGGGCTTCGTAAAAATCCCTCGCGCCGTATTCGGGGACCCTGTCGCAGTTTTCCGCGATCTTTTTAAGTTCCGCCGCCCTTACCGTGTCGCTTTCCTTTTCGGCAAGTTCGCGCGCTAAACGAGCGTACCTCTTCGAATACCTTATCGCCGCCTTGCAACAAATCAAAACGGCTTCCAAGAAAGCGTTTTTCTTGCAATAATCGGCGTCGGAAAGGCTCATCGTCGCCTTTTCCGCCTCGACGTCCTTGATAACTCCGTCAAATCCTTTTTTAAGTATTTTCGCGTAATCGACGGTAACGTGTCCTATACCGTTATAGAAATAGTTGCCGGGGGTAAATATGTTGTGCCTTATCGCGGTGAGCGTTTCGTCGGTCATATAAGACGTCGCGAGTTCGCTGGTGGTCTTACCTTTCCAATATTTATAAACTTCGTGAAGTATCTTCTTATTTTCTTCCGAAATATAAAAAGGATCGGCTGTCCTCGTCGCAAGCGTATCGAACTCCTGTTCGAGCCACTCGAAAGAATATTCGGGGAATACCTGACAACTTCTCGGTCTTTTGGTCGCCGCTCCGACAATGAGTTCTCTATCTCTTATGGTTATGGGAATATTGTCGAGAATATACTCGAAAGCCTTCGCCCTTCTCGTTATGACGGGCTGACCTTCGGTCTGCATATAAGAATAAGTCAAAAGAACCGCCCTGTCCGTTTCGATCTGGGGCATTTCCTTGAAAAGTTGCTCTTTGAGAAAATCTATTCTCGGCGATTTCGCTATTTTTTCCGTATAAAACTTTGGCATAAATTCCTCCGTTTATTATATTACATAACTATTATATAATGTATCTTTTTATTTGTCAATCACTTTTTTGTTTTTTGTTGTTTTTAAATAAAATTTTAAGTTCAACACTCAAAATCCAACAAAATAATAACCCCCGAAACAACAAAAACCAACAAAAACCACTTTTAAACGATAAAATAAGCCGCTCTATTGCGAGTCTTATAAAAAATCGCGAAAGAGCGGCGGCTTTTAGTTGGTTTTTACTTCTTTTATCGCAAAACGGAAATATCCCGTATTGTAAATTTGCGGAGCATAAATGAGTATCGGGCGATGCCTCGTCGCATTATTTACGTCCTTGCCGTCGGCGTCTTTTTCGTTGACGGCGTAATAAACGTATCTGAAAGTCTTTCCGTACGTTCCGAGCGTTTTGAAGCAAATGCCGTAAGTGTCGAAAGTCTTGGAATTATAAGGCGCGCCGTTTTCGACGTAAGCCCCTTCGAGGCGTACGGGCGTAACCTGCTGTTCGGTCTGCGTCGCCGAAAGCGAAGAAATGTTTACGCAACTGACCTCTTTAAGCGATCCCGACATTATATCGATCGTATTGAAATTCTGACTGTACGAGGTACCGAAGTTCATCGCGCGGAAAGCGAAGATCATAAGATTATCGTCCAAAAACGCCCCCGACGCGTATTTGCTTATTTCGACGGGCTCCGTCCTAAACAGCCTTTCTCCGCTATCTTCGTCCGAAATTACGGTTATCACGGCTTTTTCGCCGTACTCGACGGTCGCGGTAAAACCGTACGACATAAAACTATCTTCTCCTTTCGGCTCGAGCGAAAGGGGAACGACGTTTCTCGCCTTTATTTCCGTTTTTATGGGAGAAAGTCCGTCGTCAAGACCTTTGAATCTGGTTTCGATCTCGGTTGTATAATCGTCGAACGAATATTCTTTTCCCCCGTCGTAAACGTATTTGCCTTTAAGATCGAAAACGGTCGTATAAACGTACTCCGACCCCTCGTTTCTCAGACGGGTAACGTAAGACGAGGACTGATCGACTACGAGTTCAAGCCCATCGTTTTTCATTTCGGTCGAAGAAAACTCACCTTTATAAACCGACGAAACCGAATACTCGACCGTTTCGTCTACGGCGCTTACTCCGCCGCTCAAAGGATTTTCATTCCAATACGAACCCGAAAAATTGATTTCGGAAGTTCCCGAACAGCCGACCAAAAGCGCGGCGGCAAGAGGCAAAACGGACAATTTTAAAAATTTCTTTTTCATTTATAAGATCCTTGGATTTTTAACTTATTTTTATTACTTGTACAAATATTATACCATATCGAACCAAAAAAGTAAAAATAAATAGAAAAGATTTTGAAATTTTCACAAAATATGCTAAAATACTAATAAAGAAAATCCCCTGTCGGAGAATTTATGATCTACACTTGTCCAACTTTTTTCGATTGCATAGAAAAAGCGACCGCGCTCGCGGCGAGTTTCGGCAACGATCTTAAAACAAAGACTACGCTTTTTTGCGAAGATAAACTCACCCTGTCCTGCGAAACGGCACTTGCCGAAAAAACCAACGGTTTTTTTAACGCGGAAGTGAGTTCTTTCGCAAGATACATTTTAAAGCGCGCCCCCGAAAGCAGATCGCTTTCCAAAGAAGGCGGCGCGACGACGGTAAAAAAATTGCTTTCCGATAAAGCAGGCGATCTCGTCGCTTTAAAATCCGCGGCGTCCTCGCCCTCTCTCGCTTCCGCTTTGAGCGAACTCATCGCCCAACTGAAAAGCGCGAAAGTTACGCCCGAGGCGCTTTATTCTTGCGTAGACGGCTGCGCGGCGAACGTCGGAGCGAAAGTGCGCGACGTCGCGCTCATATTCGACGAATACGAAAAGTTTTTGGAAAAAGAGGGATATACCGACAGCAATAACAGTTTACGGGATATGCCCGCGCTTATAGAGAAAGACGAGCAAATGAAAAAAACGAGGGTGATCGTCGTAGGCTTTTCTTCGGTTACCAAACAAAGTTGCGACGTTATCGCCGCCCTTTTTAAAAATTCGCTATCCTGCGATTTCTTCTGCGTTACGGGAAACAACAAAGACGTTTATACCGACGAATTTTTAAATTTCGTAAAAACTCTCGACCCGTCCTCTCCCGCCGCCGAAAAAAGCGCGGCGGAAGAAGAGGCTCTGCGGCTGATAGAAAATATGTACGATCCCGTATCAAAGCAAAAAACAGGGCTATATAGCGATAAAATAGCGATTTACGAGGCAAACGATCTATACGACGAGATGGATTTTATCGCTAAACGCGTAAGATACGAAGTAATAGAAAACGGCAGAAGATATAATTCCGTCGCCGTCGCCGTCGGCAACCTTCCCGAATATTCTCTCGCCTTGAAAAAAAAGATGAAAGAATACGAGATCCCCTTCTTTTTCGACGAAAAAAGGCGCCTTTCGGAACACCCCCTTATTAAACTCGCCGTCTCTTTGATACGACTTGCCGAAAACCGTTCGGATATGATGCGCGAGATTAAAAAAATTATTACGAACGCCGTATTTATTCCCGAAAAAAGAGTCGCGGACGACATGATAAGGACCATAACCGTAAATTCGGTAACGGCGAAAGAATTTCTCTCGCCCGACGCCCAACCTTTCGAAGATATTTACCAAATTGCGAAAAGAGAGGCTATAAGGCGGTTATTTGCCGATTTGAAGCAAAGTTCGACGCCTAACGAATATTCCTTTTCAATAAAAAGGTTTTTGGAGTCGGCGGGATTTACGGACAACCTTTCCGCTTTATCCGAAAAACTTTCGCTCGTCGGCGCGGAAGAAGAGCGTTCTTTCAACGACGCCGCTGCGACAGAGTTTACCGACTTGCTCGACGGTATGGAAAAAATAATAGGAAACGAGAAAATGCCCCTTTCGGAATATCGCAAAATTCTTCTGTCCGGGGCTGAAGCCTGCGAGATCTCTCTTATTCCCGAATACCTCGACTGTGTTTTCGTCTGCGAACTTAAAGATTGCCGATTTAAAAAATACGACGTTTTGTTCGCCGCAGGGTTAAACGGAGAGATCCCCTTCGTAAAAGCGGACACCGCTCTTCTTCAAGACAGCGATATAGGCGCTCTCGACGCTCTTTCCGTAAAAATAGAACCGAAAATAAAAGTAGTAAACAAGAGAGAAAGGGAAGCGGTCGCGGTCGCGTTGGCTTCTTTTAAAGATCAACTCTTCCTTACTTACAGCCTTTCTTCTCCGTCGGGAAACAAAACGACAAAAAGCGAGATCGTCGATTTTATAATAAATACTTTTTCCGAAGAAAACAAACGCCTTCGTCCGTTTAATCGGCTTTCTATCGAAAAGGCGAGGCTCTTTGCCGAAAAAGACAAAAAAGACAGGCTCGACGCTTTCGATTATATGAGTTTAAGGTCGTCCCTCTTTTCTTTGCTTAAAGATTGCGACGATTTTAAAAACGGCGCGACTTACGACGTCGAAGCGGCATCTTCGTTCTACGCGGCGTTAAAAAAATTAAACGACGCCCGTTATTTGGAATACGCCGACTCGCTGCTCGGAAAAGTCAACAAAAAACTTACCGTAACGGCGGACATTCCCCCCGAGAATTTTTTCCCGGACAAAAACGTATCGGCGTCGATACTTGAAACCTACTACTTATGTCCCTATAAAAACTTTTTAAAGTACGGAGCGGGAGTCGCCGATTCCCTTTCTCCCGATATACGCGCCCTCGACTTCGGGAATATTTTACACGGCGTCGCCGAGGAATTTGTCAGGATGCTCGACCGAATAACTTCGGAAGAAGAGGCTATGGCGGCGGCGGAAAGAATATTCGGAACCATAGTTGCCGAAAATCAATATTCGAGATTTTCAAAACGCTCCGACTACGCTTATTCTCTCGATCTCGTCGGCGTCGAAGTAAAAAAATTCTGTCTTTCCCTATACCGCGAATTTTTGCATTCGGGATTTAAACCCGTCGGAATGGAAGTTTGGTTCGCCGATTGGGGGCAATATAAATCGCTTCCCTTAAAAACCAAAACCTCGGGCTATAAACTTTTCGGAAAGGCGGACAGAGTGGACAAATACGGCGATTACGTCAGAATTGTCGATTACAAAACGGGAAACGCCAAGGAAAAAGTCAAAGACGAAAAATTTTACGTCGGCGTAAACTTACAACTCTACTTGTATATGAACGCCTTCGCCGTCGGGAACGACAAACCTGCCGGGGCGTACTATTACGCCGTCGCGAACGACTACGCCAAAGAGGACGACGATAGGTTTTATATGTTCGGGAAAACCCTTTCCGACGACGACGTGCTTCGCGCCACCGACGACGCTTTGTTTGAAAAGGATAAGAGTTCGATAATAGACGCGAAAATCAAAACCTATAAATCGAAAGGCTCCGTAAAACTCGGTAATCTCGCGGACGAAAGAACTTTGAAAGGATATTTATCGTACGCGAAACTTATGGCGGAAAAGGGAGTTAACGAAGTTATAGACGGGGTTATTATCGCAAGCCCGTATTCAGGCGCGTGCGATTACTGCGAATATAAGGCGATATGCAGATACGACGAAGAAACGGACGATTTAACGCGAAAAGCGACGGGAGTAAACCCCGAAACCATAGTAAACGCGGCGGAGGCTGAAAATGAAAGAAGAAAATAAACTCACGCCGATACAGGCGGAAATAATAAATTACGAAGGAAAAAATATGCTCGTGTCCGCTTCGGCGGGAAGCGGAAAAACCTTCGTTATGATAGAAAGAGTGATTCGCCTTATAACCGAAGGAAAGGCGGACGTCGACGGCATCCTCGCTCTTACGTTTACCAAACTCGCCGCGGAAGAAATGAAACAAAAACTCGTAAACGCTTTGATCGGCGAGATCGCGAAGGGAAACAGCGTGGAAAGAATGAAAAACTCTCTCGCTCAGATACCTGTCGCCGCGATATCGACCTTTCACAGTTTTTGCTCCGATCTTTTAAAAAGATATTTTTACTTCGCAAATGTTGATCCCCTTTACTCCATCGCCGACGAATCCGAAGCAAAAGAACTAAAAAAACGCGCTATAGACCAACTTTTTATGCAAAAATACGCCGACGGCGACGAGGACTTTTTATATCTTACGCGAATTTACAGAAAATACCGTTCGGACGACGCTTTGAAAAATTTCGTGATCGATCTTCTTTCTTTCGCCTCGTCGGAAAGCGATCCCGTCGCGTATTTGAGCAAATTGGCAAACTCCGTAAACGAAAAGGCTTATTACGAGATCGCGGAAAGCCTTTTAGATCTTTACAAAAAAGAATTGCGCGTTTTAACAGAGGACTTTAATACCCTGAAACAAGACTGCGATTTTTGGGGAATAGAAAAATATTCCGATTTTATATCTCTTTTATCTTCAAGGCTTGAATCTGCCGTAAACTGCGATGGAATAAACACTTTTCTGCTCGTTGCGAGCGAACAATTCAGAAACGTTCCTTCTTTTAAAACGGACGACGAAGAAATTTCGGAACTCGGTTCGAGGCTGAAAGACCTTAACGCGAAAGCCAAAAAACTTTTCGCGTCTGCCGTTTCCGATTTCGACGGTTTCGACAAAAAGGGCAAGGAAATTTATTTTAAAGCGGAACGGGCGACCAAGGCTCTTTGCGATCTCGCTATCATGTTCAACGCCGTATACGCCGAAATAAAAAACGACGAAAACAAACTCGATTTTTCCGATCTCGAACAAAAGACGCGTTTGCTTTTAATCAATTACCCCGACGTTTGTCAGGAATTAAAACAAAAATATAAATACGTTTTCGCCGACGAATATCAGGACGTAAACGGCGCGCAGGAAGATATATTATCTCTCATTTGTAATGATAACGCGTTTATGGTGGGCGACGTCAAACAGTCCATCTATTCGTTCAGGGGATGTAATCCCGAAATATTTTCCCGTAAATTTACCGATTTTAAAAACGACGACGGGGGAAAAGCCTTTTCTCTCGACAGAAATTTCAGAAGTTCGGCGAAAATACTCGAAGGCGTCAATAAAATATTCGGGCGAATTATGATGGAAAACGTCGCCGATATAGATTACGCGTCAAACCCTATGACTTTCGGAAAATTATACCCCGAAGACTACGGCGAAACCATATTGCACGTCATCGACGGCGAGAAAGAAAAAAAAGAGAGATCGCAAGGCGTATACGACGTCTTAAAAAGCCTCGAAAACGCCGAAGAAAACGAGGATTTCTACGAGGGCGTTCTCATTTCGCAAATAATTGAAGAAGAACTGACGAAAAAAATTTACGACGTAAAACTCGGTAAAGAAAGAAACGTCGAGCCGCAAGACATAGTCATATTATCGAGATCGGGAAAATCTTTTACCGCGAGAATAATCAAAGAACTCCTGAAAAGAAATATTCCTGCGATAGGAGAAACGGGATCGAGCGTATGCGATTATCCCGAAATACAACTTCTTATATCCGTTTTGAAACTTATCGTCTTTTACGCGGACGATCCGCCGCTCGTCGCCCTTTTAAAGAGTTCGGCGGGGGGGCTTGACGAAGCCGACCTTGCGAAAATAAGAAAACCTTACCCGAGAAGGCAAGGCAAAACATTCAAAGAATGCGCGGACGATTACGAAATTCACGGCGACGACGAGATCATAAAAAGCAAACTCAAAAATTTCAGAGAATATTTTGAAAAAATACGCCTTCTCGCCGAATTTAAGGGAGCGGGAGAGATCCTTACCGAAATTCTGACCGAAAAGGGATTAGACCTCGAAATATCGGCGATGCCTCTCGGCTCTATAAGAATGAGGAGAGTGGAAAGATTTATTTCCGAAAGCGTTCAAGGCGGAAAAAATCTAAGCGTAGCAGATTTTCTCAAAAGAGTCGAAGACGCGCCCGAAACCCTTTCGATCTCGCTGACCGCCAACGACTTCGCCGTAAGGGCAATGAGTATCCACGCCTCGAAAGGTCTTGAATTTCCCATCGTAATAATCGCGGGTATCGACAGAAGGTTTAATTTCGACGACTCCACCGCCGAGATCGCGATAAGCAGAAGTAAGGGTATCGCCCTTAAATCTTACGACGAAAACGAAATGACTTATTCCTCTTCCATTGCTCGCGCGTATCTGAAAAAGGTCGAAAATTATTCCTGCGTCAAAGAAGAGATGCGTATTTTGTACGTCGCTATGACGAGGGCTCAATCCCGCCTTCATCTCGTTTCGGACAAACCTATCGGACGAACGGTTACCGAATTTGATTTTATCAACGCGAAGAGTTACGCCGACTTTATATCTTCACGGGATTTTAAAACCGTCGTTCATCAAAAAGAAGATTTAAAAGCGAGCGAAAGGACGAAAGTCCAGAGCGCGCTTATCGGTCAAGGCAGAAGATCTCTGACCGACAAGATATTGAGCGATCTCAAATTCGTTTATCCTCATACCGCCGCGACGGCCCTTCCCGTTAAAGAAGCGGTTACCAAGATCGTCATGGAGAGCAAAACGGAAACAAACGACCTTCCTTTTACTCCCGTTTTAGCCGACGACTCGATAAAACCCGTATCGACGACGGAAGGCTCTATCTACCATTTGTTTATGGAAAACTGCGACTTCTTCGGCGACTCGGTTGAAAAACAAATAGAAAAAATGGTTTCAAAGGGCGTTTTAAGCGAAATCCAAGCCGCGACTTTAAGCCGTGAAAAACTTCAGAACACCTTGTCGTCCCCTTTGCTTGCGGATATTAAAGACTATGATATTTATAGAGAACAGCCGTTTATCGCTCCATTTAAAGCAAGCGAAATAAAAGAGGGCGATTGCGAGGACAAGATCCTCGTCCAAGGCGTAATCGACTTACTTGCGGTAAAAGGAGATGAAGCGATCGTCATAGATTACAAAACCTCTTCGTCGGGAATAAAAACTCTTGCCGCGAGATATAAAACCCAACTCGACGTTTACGCGGCGGCGGTTGAAAAAGCGCTCGGCTTAAAGATAAAAGGCAAATTTATTTTAAATCTGTTGACGAGCGAATTTATCGCGCTCTGACCAATTTGTTATCAAACGAAAAACGGTTTCTCTCCTCTCGGACGAAACCGTTTTTTAGTTACTTTTTATATTTATCGACTAAATATTCTATCGCCTCGGCGTATCCTTCGAAACCCTTGCCGATTATTACCTTTTCCGCGTACAGACTTATATAGGAAAACTTCCTGAATTCTTCCCTTTCTTTTACGTCCGAAAGGTGAACTTCAACCGTCGGAATAGCGACCGCTTTCAACGCGTCCAGAATAGACACGCTCGTGTGAGTATATCCCCCCGCGTTTATCACGATCCCGTCGTAACGGGCTAACGCGTTTTGTATCTCGTCGATTATCTCCCCTTCGTGATTCGATTGAACGCTGTCTACCTTAGCCCCCGCTTTTTTGCCGACGGAATAACAAAACCTGTCGAGATCGTCAAGCGTTTTAACTCCGTATATTTCCGGCTCTCTTTTTCCGAGCATATTTAAGTTAGGACCGTTTATTACTAAAATCTTCATTGTATTATATCCCTCATTTTCCGAATAAGTCTTTCTATATAGCCGTTATCAAAAGTTTTTTCCTGCCAGATCTCTTCCGCCTTTACTGCTTGCGCGACCAGCATATCTATCCCGTAAGCGATATTCAGCCCCAAATTTTCCGCTTGTTTTATAAACGCCGTTTCGGTAGGATTGTAAACGCAATCCATTACCCCTTCGAGGCTCGCGAATTTTTTAAGATCGATCGGCGTTTCGGTTTTAGATAAAGTTCCGACGGGAGTTGCGTTTATTATTATTTCCGCTTCGATATTATAGCAATTTTCGAAATTGGTTTCCCCCTTTCGGCTCGCCGTATAAATGCTCTTCGCTCCAAGCGTTTGAGCCAAAACCTTCGCCGTTTTTCCCGCGCCGCCGTGTCCGAGGATCAAAACCCTTTTCCCTTTTAAAAAAACCTTTCCTTTATTCAAAGCGTATTCCATTCCGAAAAGATCGGTATTATACCCCACGAGTTTTTCCCCGTTTTTTGCCACCGTGTTTACCGCGCCGATTTTTTCGGCGATCTCGTCCGTCGCAAAAAGATAGGGAACTATTTTTTCTTTAAAAGGGGAAGTAACGTTAAATCCCGCGTATTTATTTTCTTTGACGAAGTCGCGAAGGTTTTCGGGCGTAAGTTCTATAAGATCGTAATCCGCACCCATAAACCCGTGGATTTTTTTGGAATAACTGTAATCCAATTTCCCGCCTATAAGGCAATATTTCATAAGTTTTTCTGCTCCTTTCGGGACAGATGAAAAATCTCTTCGTAAAGTTTATTTATAATTTCGGCGTCTTTTTCGTTTAATCCCTTTGTTACCCTTTTTAAAATCGCGCGTTCTCTTTCTTCAGATAGTATTTTATCTCCGTTTTGGGCTTTTAACCGCCCTATAGCCCCGCTTATTTTCATTCTTCTCAAAAATAGATCGCGTAGATCGTCGTCGATCTTATCCAATTCCGCCCTGAGATCTTTTACCGTCGAACCCTCTTCGACTTTTAATAATTCGTCCAAAAGCGCTATTGCGACAGCGCTCTCCACGACGGGAACGGCGCGAAGCGCGAAACAAACGTCGTGTCTTCCCTTTATCTCTATCGTTGTATTTTCGCCCGACAAAAGATCGATGGTTTTTTGAGGCTTCCCGATCGACGGAGTGGGTTTAAACGCAACCTTTAAAACTATCGGCATTCCGTTGGTTATCCCGCCGTTTATCCCGCCCGAATTATTGGTTTCGGTAACAGCCTTCCCGCCGTCGTATCTCCATTGATCGTTAGCCTCGCTCCCTTTCAACTCGGAAATAGCGAAACCTTTTCCGAACTCCACGCCCTTTACGCCCGGAATAGCGTATACGAGAGAGGAAATCTTTCCCTCGATACCCTCGAAATAATCGTTGCCAAGCCCCGCCGGAACGCCTTTTGCAACGCACTCTATTACCGCGCCCACGGAATCGGAATTTTCTTTGGCTTCGTTCAATTCCTTCAAGACTTCCGCGGAAAATTCCGCCGCGTCTTTTTTCGCTTTTCCGACCGAAATTATCTCGCCTTTTATTTTTATTCCTTTTTTTTCAAGATAAGACGCCGCTACGCCTCCCGCAACGCAATATAAAACGGTAAGCCTTCCTGAAAACCTGCCGCCGCCCGAAAAATCGGGATCGCCGTCTTTTACGAATTGACAATAGTCGGCGTGAGAAGGACGGGGTTTTCCGTAAAGTCGGTCGTAGTCCTCTTTTTTTATCTCGCGATTTTTGACCGAAACTTCGATATCCCCGTCTATACGCCCGTTTATCAAACCTTTTTTAAATTCGGGTATATCGCTTTCCCTTCTTTGAGTCTGAAACTCTCCCGACGGTTTTCTCCTTTCGAGATAATCGTTGATTTTTTCCATATCGAGATCGAAAGAGGGCGTTCCGCACATTTTTAATATCATCTCTTCATCGTGAGATCCGCCGACCAACTCGATATTTATTCTGTCTCCTTTAAATACGGACATTTATTTTACCCCCGATTTTCCTTAAATCTTCAAAAAACGAAGGATAGGATTTTCCGACGCCTTCATAACTCTCGATTTGGCTGTCGCCGTCGCAAAACGACGCGAGCAAAGCCTGCGACATTATCATTCTGTGATCGCCGTACCCGCAAAAACTTGCGGCAGAAGGCTTTCCGCCTCTGATCCTGATCGATTCCCCGTCGCAATCGTATTTTATTTGCGCTTTTTTCAGCGTTTCGCATATTCCCGAAAGGCGATCGCTTTCTTTGCCTTTAAGTCTTTGTACTCCGCGTATAACGCTTTCTCCCTCGGCTTTCGCCGCCAAAACGCTCAAAAGAGGAGCGAGATCGGGAAAGGGAGCGCAATCGATATCGAAAGACGAAATTTTTCCACTTTCGACCTCGACTTTATCTCCGTTTACTCGGGGATCTAAGCCGACGCTTTTTAATATTTCGACGATTTTTTTATCCGGCTGTAAAGAAGAAAGGTCAAGCCCCTTGACGGCGACCTTTTCTCCGAGCGCGCCAAAACCGAGAAAAACCGCCGCGCCCGACCAATCGCCCTCGCAGGTGATTTTCGCGGGCGGTTTCAGTCCTTTACTTTTTCCGACGAATATCTCATCGCCGACCTTTTCAACTTCAACGCCGAAATTTTTTAAAAGCGAGATAGTCAGGTCGATATAGCCCGAACTGACCTTTTCTCCCTTTATTATTATTTTGCTTTCTTCTCCCAAAAGAGGAAGAGCCATAACAAGTCCGCTTATAAATTGAGAACTTGCGCTTCCGTCGATTTCGTAAACCCCGCTTCTTAGTTTACCCTCTATTCTTTTTCCGTCAGACGCGCACCCGTGTTCGTTTAAAACCTTTAAAAGCGGGGATATAGGTCGATCAAATACCCTTTCCCGCCCCAAAAAACGCGCCTTTATTCCCAAAGCCCCGCAAAGAGGCAATAAAAAACGGTAGGTAGAACCGCTTTCGCCCACGTCGAGCGCCGCTTCTCCTTTAACCATTCCCAAAGCCCCGCTAAAAACGACGTCGTTCCCTTCGGCGCGCGCGTTTTTACCGAGTGATTTCACGCACTCTATCGTCGCTTTTACGTCGCTCGACGCTCCGACGTTACAAACGCGGCTTTCCCCAACGTACGCGGAACATAACATTATCCACCTGTGGGCGCAGGATTTTGACGGGGGAGCGAATATCTCTCCGTTTCCTTTGAAAGGACTAACGCATAACGGCATATAACCTCTCTTTGAACTCGGACAGTTTCATCGTTACGATCTCAACTTGTCCGATCTCTTTTAGCAAAACGACGTCTATATCGCCGCCCCTTATTTTTTTATCCGAACAGATCCTTTCGGCGATCTCCTTCGCGGAAAAGGCGATATTTCGATCAAAATCTTTTAACGGAAGTTTCAGCCTTTGCTTTTTTTCGTCCGAAAATCCGTAAAAGTCGGCTGATAGGTCGATTATCGCGTCAATTCCCTTTATTACGCATTCGCCGTGCGATAAAGCGTATCCGCTTGCCGCTTCGACGGCGTGTCCCACGGTATGCCCGAAATTCAAAATTTTTCTTTTGCCCGACTCTTTTTCGTCCTCTTCGACGATTTTCGCCTTAAAATCGACGCATTTGAAAATAAATTCGGCTCTGTTTTGAAAAAGTTCTTCGACTTTAATGTTTTCGGAAATATATGAATATTTTACCCCTTCTCCAAGTCCGCTTGTCCGTTCCCTTTCCGAAAGAGTGTCCTCGCAAAGGGTGTTTATGAAAGTAAGGCTCGGCTGATAAAACGCGCCGAGCAGATTTTTGCCTTGGGATAAGTTTACTCCCGTCTTTCCCCCGACCGACGAATCGATCGCCGCCAAAAGGGTCGTCGGGCATTGAATATACGCTATTCCTCTCAAATAGCAAGCCGCCGCGAAACCCGCGACGTCGCCCACAACTCCACCGCCGAGCGCAATTACGAGATCTTCCCTCGAGAACTTATTTCCCGCAAGGGCGTCGATAATTTTTAAAAAACTTTCGGTCGTTTTATATTTTTCCCCGGCGCCCACGATCAACGGAAAAAGCGAAAAATCGCGAAGTTCGTCCGCCAATTTTTCGTAATAAAGGGGAAAAACGTTCTCGTCGGTTACGACGGCGATCTTTTTTGCCGAACAAACCGACTTGATCGTTTTCCCGATATTTTCAAATCCCTCTTGGATCACGACGTCGTAAGGGCGCGACGCGTTTACTCTTATCTTTTTCATCTTATGGCTTTCGCTATCTCTTTCGCTTTTATAGTCAATTCTTTAAATTCGGACGGGGTTATCGCTTGCTCTCCGTCGCATAAAGCGCGAGCGGGATCGTCGTGGACTTCCGTCATTATTCCGTCGACGCCGACCGCCGCGGCGGCAAGCGAAACGGGAAGAACAAGTTGCCGTTTTCCCGTCGCGTGGCTGGGATCGGCTATTACCGGAAGTCGCGAAATTTGTTTTAAAAGGCAAATCGCGGACACGTCGAAGGTATTTCTCGTCGCTTTTTCAAAAGTCCTTATTCCCCTTTCGCAAAGTATGACGTTTTGATTGCCTTCGCTTAAAATATATTCGGCGGATAAAAGAAGTTCTTCGATCGTGTTTGAAAAACCTCTTTTCAGGAGAACGGGTTTGTCGGTTCTGCCGACCGCTTTTAAAAGTTCGAAATTCTGCATATTTTTAGCGCCGATCTGCAAAATGTCAATATCTGTAAATTCGGGGAGCATCCCTTTATCCGTGATCTCCGAAACAGTCGGCAAACCGAAAGTTTTTCCCGCTTCGGCAAGATATTCGAGTCCTTTTTCGCCTATCCCCTGAAAATCGTAGGGAGAAGTCCTCGGCTTAAACGCGCCGCCGCGAAGCATATCGGCGCCCGCGTTTTTGACGAGTTCGGCTAACTTAAAGATTTTTTCTCTGCTTTCGACGGCGCACGGCCCCGCGATAAACTTTACGTTCCCGTCGCCGAAAGAAACGCCTTTTACTTTTACGACGGCTTTTTCACCGTCGCTCATTTTCAAAGTATATCTGAATTTGTCCTTATTCAGGTTAAAATTATCGATCATTTTTTCTCCGAGGTAGTAAATTTTTCATTGCAAAGGCGATCAGGTTCAGACCGAAGAAAACGCAGAATAAAATTTTAGCAAGCGTTTCTATTTCCGCGGCTCCGACTAAAATCAATGAAAACGACGCGGAAATCAAAAGTACGCGACCGTTTAATCCGTCGGGATCTCCCTTTATAGCAAAACCTATAACGCTTAACGACGCAAGCCAAACGACTGTGAAAATAATGAGAAATATCGCCCAGACAGATCCCCCGTAAACGGAAGATCGCGAGATAGCGGTATGGTATTCGTAATTATAAACTTTCGCGCAAAAAAGGGCGAAAGTCATTCCAGAAATAACGCCGAACGCAAGATCCGCGCCCCTTTTCCCATTTCCTTCTTTTCCGAATCTTACCCTGAAATAATAAAAGGCGATACCGTAAGCGGTAAATTCAATCGGCGCGACGATCCCGAAACCGCCGTAACCGAAAGCAAAATAACACACGAACAAAATTATTCCGACCAAAACCGAAAAAATCGGCGATATATCCCATATTCCGCCGAACTTCCCATCTTTGAGCGCGACTATCGAAAACGCCGTTGCAAAAAGAATAAAAGCCGAAGAAAACAAAGCCGTATTTCCGTTTTCGGTAAATCCTCTTGCGTATCCCGCAGCCGACGCCCAAAAGGCAAGCGCGGTAAAAAACGCGAAGAGCAAAGAAACGGCGAATATTTTGATCTTATTGTCAAAACAAGCGACCAGCCTGTCAAGGCAGGGGTGTTCTTTCACCTCTTTTTCCACGGCTTCTCCTATGATCGGACGAGGTTTTTCCGCAGAACTCTCTAATATTTCTATCGCCTCGGGAGAATCGAGATCGATAACGGGATCATCGTCTCCGACGTATTCGTAGACCTCGACTTCGGGCATCGCTATAAGTTTTCCCGAATCGCTCTTTATTCCCGCTTTTACAAGTCTTCTTATCTTTCCTTTGTTCTTTCTTTCGTCGGTATAAACGAAGCCCACCTTTTTATTTTCGGCTTGATTTTCGCTTATGCCCGTCAAGATCGCCCTGTTGCCGTAAAGCCTTTTCATTGCCGTTTCCGCTTCGGCTTTTTTCTCGATCGTGGTCGCTTCCGCGTAAAACGCCCTTAAAAAGTCGCCCGATTCGATCTTCATTCTGCGAATTTCACGTTTACATTCCGAAATCGATTTGGAAAGGTTGGAGATCTGCATATTGGTCTGATAGATTAAGAGATCGTATTCGGTTTTCAGCGCTTTTCCGTTTTTCTTTCTGTAATCGGCTATTTTTTCGTTTAAAAGGGCGATCTCTTCGGTTTTTTCTTTAATGAGCGAGTTTAAAAATTCTATTTTTTTAGAGTTTTCGTAAACACCGTCTAAATTACCGTTCATTTTGACCTCCGCTATTCGGTTTCGACTTGATTATTTTTACGACGAAAATTATAAACGCAATCAAAACTATCGCAAACAAACCGTAAATTATGTAATCCACGAAATCCCGGAACAAAAAAGTAAGCAAAGTTATTATACTTCCCGCGACAAAATTCCCCGCCGCGATCGGCAAAAAACTTTCTCGGAATTTAAGCCCCGTAAAAACGGCTATCGCGGTACCCGTCCACACTCCCGTTACGGGAAAGGGAACGGCGACGAAAGCGAAAAGGGACAGCATCATCAGTTTTCGCGCTTTTTTATCGGTGGTTTCCCCCGTTTTCGCCGTCATTTCGGAAGATTTTTTCTTGAAAACCCCTTCTACCTTTTCTACGAAGGTCTTTACGGGCTTTATTCTCTTCAACAAATTGAAAAACGGAACGAGAAGAAAAAATTCCGCGACGCAGACGACCGTCGAGCCGAGATAGGCGATGAGCGCGGTTTCCGCAAGCGTCAAGCCGAACGCTTCGCTCGTACCTATCGGGATCGCCCCCTTAAGTTCGACAAGAGGAAACATCGAAACTATCAATACCGCTATCCTGCCGCTTTTAAAAATACCTATTAAAAATTCGCCCAATTTAAGAGCCATACGGGATCCCTCTGCAATTATTTATTCGTTTTCGCTTGTGTATTTTTAAAAAATATATTATATTTATATATATTAAAGTATATCAAAAGATAGGTTTTATGTCAATCGGTGAAATATGAATTTACAAAAACTGATGTCGAAAGCGCGCAAAGCGATAGACGATTATAATATGATAGAAGAAGGAGATAAGATCGCGGTAGGTCTTTCGGGCGGAAAAGATTCGATGACCTTACTCGCCGTCTTGTCGGGATTGAAAAAATTTTATCCTAAATCCTTCGATCTCGTCGCGATCACCGTGGATATGGGATTGGGACTCGACCAAAAAGAAGTCGACGCGGTAAGTGAATTTTGCCGAAAAAACGACGTACCGTTCGCAATCGAAAAAACCGCGATAGGCGAGATAGTGTTCGACTTGAAAAAGGAAAAAAATCCTTGCAGCCTTTGCGCCAATATGAGAAGGGGCGCTTTAAATTCGGCGGCAAAGAGAGAGGGATGCAACAAAGTCGCGCTCGGACACCACGCCGACGACCTTATCGAAACCTTTTTCCTTTCCGCCTTTTACGAATCGAGGATATCCACTTTTTCGCCGATAACTTATCTTGAAAAAGCGGATATAGCCATCATCAGACCTATGATATATCTGCGGGAAAAAGATATTGCCGGATTTTCCAAAAACAATCCTATAATACACAATCCTTGCCCGGCGGACAAACATACCAACAGGCAATTCGTAAAAGATAAATTGAAAGAAATGGAAAAGCATATCCCGGATTTAAGAAAAAACGTTTTAAGCGCTATCATACACCCCGAAAGAGCGAACCTTTTCGGCGTTAACAATAAACAAGACGAAAAAAAAGAGGGGCTATATGTCGATTAACGGATATTCCTGCGTATATAAAAATTTCAAAGAGGAGATCGTGATCGAAAGGTCGCGTTTTATAACCGAAGTTTTTCCCGTCGACAATGAAGAAGGGGCGAGAAACAAAATCGAAGAAATAAGAAAATTAAACCCTTTCGCAACCCATAACTGCTTCGCTTATATCGTCGAAAAAGGCGCTATAGCGCGGTTTTCCGACGACGGCGAACCTCAGGGAACGGCGGGTATGCCGATCTTGGAAGTTATAAAAAACAAAAACCTCGTCGATACCCTCGTCGTAGTTACCAGATATTTCGGGGGAATAAAACTCGGCGCGGGGGGATTAGTCCGCGCGTATTCGGGATCGGCGGCTTCCGCAATAAATAAAGCGGGAATAAGAAACTACGTTTTTTCGGAATATCTTAAAATAGATTTTTCATACGATAAGTACGCCGGCTTTTTGAAATTCAAAGAAACTAACAAATGCAAAATCGTAGACCAGACCTTTGCGGAAGACGTTTCCCTTACCGTTGCCGTTCCGAACGAATACAAGGATATTTTTCGGGAAAGGCTTACCGATTTTATGTCGGGAAAGTTGGCTATAAGTCGATTAAAAGACGGTTTTGAAGATTACGGAGAAGATTTATGAAAAAAATAACCGACTTAAAACCTCAAATAAAAAATCCTACGAGATACAACTGTTATCTCGACAACGTGTTTTATTGCGGGCTTGAACTCGAAACAATTATGAAACACAGACTGAAAGTCGGAATGGACGTCGACGAGGAATACCTTGAAAGCGTTCAACTTGAAAGCGAAAGGCTTAAAGCGCTCGATAAGGCGCTTAACTTTATTTCCCGCTCTAAAAAAACCAAAAAGCAAGTCGAAGATTATCTTTCTCAAAAGGGATACGCGGCAAAAACCATCGACGAAGTTATTTCAAGTATGCAAGGTTACGGCTTTGTCGACGACGGCGACTACGCTTTAGATTACGCGAAAAGTCTTTCTTCGAAAAAGGGGAAAAAATTGATCGCTTTAGAACTACGCCAAAAGGGCGTGAGCGAACGCGATATGCAAGAGGCGCTCGAAAATATCGGAGATCAAACGGAGTCGGCAAGCGAGATCGCGAAGAAATATATGCGAAATAAACCCGCGGACAGACAAAACGTAATGAAATGCTATAAATATCTGCTTTCAAAAGGATTTGATTACGACACGGCAAAATCAGCCGTAGATAAATTATCAGGCGACTCGGATTTTTAACTGTTTTTCTTTGTTACGATTATTATATAATCATTATTATATAAACTCTTTTGATTTGGCTGAAAAACACGCCGATTTGAAAGAGTTTTAAAATTTTTTTCAAAAACCCCTTCAAAACGCTTTACTTCTTTAAAGTAATAAAGTATAATATCATCATTACTTCATTGCTTTAAAGCGATGAATTGTAGAGGTGTTATATGAAAAGATTTATCAAAATGCTATTTGCGACCATCTTGGCGTCGGTTTCCCTGCTCTCTTTCGCCTGCTGTAACGGCGGGAAAAACGAAGAAGTGTTAAAAGTGGGCTATACGATATACGCGCCAATGAATTACACAGACGAAAAAACGGGCGAATTCGTCGGGTTCGATACCGATCTTGCCAAAGAAGTCGGCAAGATAATAAACAAAAAAATCGAGTTCGTCGAAATAAATTGGGACAATAAAGTTCTTGCATTAAACGGATATGAGATCGATTGCGTTTGGAACGGAATGACTATAACCGAGGACCTCGAAAAGGTCATGGCGATAACCAAGCCCTATCTTGAAAACAAGCAAGTCGTCGTTTGCCAAAAAGAAGAGGCGACAAAGTATACTTCGGTAAACGATATAGAAAAAGCCGGCGAAGTTTTCGTCGAAAGCGGCTCTGCCGGAGAATCGGTCTGTAAAAACGCCGGGTTTACGCCCAAAACAGTTACGGCGCAAAAGGACACGCTTTTAGAAGTCGCTTCTTCGCCGGACAAGATCGCCGTTATCGACCTTACTATGGCGAGAGTTTTAACGGGCGAAGGATCTTCTTTCTCTTCTTTAACTTACGTCGACGTCGGCTTTGAAACCGAACTTTTCGGAATAGGCTTCAGAAAAGTGGACGAAGAACTTAAAAACTCCGTGCAAAACGCTATCGACTTATTAAAGGAAAACGGAACTTTCGATAGACTTCTCTCCGTATATTTTTCCTAAAATGAATTTTATCTCGATTTCGTTGGAACTGTTGTCCGGTTTTGCTAAAACGGCGGAAATTTTCGCATTGACTCTCATTTTCGCTTTACCTCTCGGATTGTTAGTGGCTTTTTTGTCCATTTCGAAAATTAAACCGCTATCATTTATCACTAAAAGTTTTATCTGGATCATAAGGGGTACTCCCCTTATGCTTCAGGTCATAGCCGTATATTACGGTCCGGCGTTGTTGTTCGGCTGGGGACTTTTACCGAGAATGGTCGCGGTTTTGATCGCTTTTATAATAAATTACGCCTGCTATTTTTCAGAAATATACCGCGGCGGCATCAACGGCGTTCCGAAAGGACAATTCGAAGCCGGCTCGGTACTCGGTATGACGAAAAGTCAGATTTTTTTCAGAATAATATTGCTTCAGGTCGTAAAACTCATAATCGCCCCAATGAGCAACGAGATCATAACGCTTGTAAAAGACACTTCCCTCGCGAGGGTAATAGTCGTCGCCGAAATATTAAAAATAGCGCAGGATTTTACGGCGAAAGGATTGATATGGCCTCTTTTTTATACTGCCGTTTACTATTTGGCGTTCGTGGGGATACTTACCTTGATCTTTAACTTTATCGAGAAAAAACTCAAATTTTTCGAGGTGTGAAATGTCTTTTTTAAAAATAGAGGGATTGACTAAAAGTTTCGGCAAAACCGAAGTTTTGAAAAACTTGTCTTTCGAAGCGGAAAAAGGCGAGATCTTGTCGGTAACCGGTTCGTCGGGAAACGGCAAAACCACACTGCTCAGATGTCTTAATTTTCTCGAAATCGCGGAAAAGGGAAAGTTTTTTCTCGACGGCAAACTCATTTGGTCGGCTATAGAAAGCAACGAAAAAAAGATAGAGGACGCGAAAAAAAATTTCGGATTGGTTTTTCAATCCTACAATCTGTTTCCGCAATATACCGCTTTTAAAAATATTTATTTACCCCTCAAACTTGCCGAAAAAAGCAGAAAGAAAAAAGGGTTACCGTCTTTGAGTCCCGATAAAGATCTTCACGATTTGGTTTTCGACCTGCTCGAAAAGTTCGATATAAAAGAAAAAGCGAACTCTTATCCGCGCGAACTTTCGGGCGGACAAAAACAAAGGATAGCGATCGCGCGGGCGCTTGCCTTAAAACCCTCTGTTTTATGCCTTGACGAACCGACTTCCGCTCTCGATCCTTCGTTGACGGCAGACGTTGCTGAAATTTTAAAATCACTTAAAAAAGAGGGGATAACGATGATAGTCGTTACCCACGATTTGAGTTTTGCCGAAAGAGTTTCCGATAAAATAAGCGTCATTTCAAACGGCGTCATTTTCGACAAAGATTAAAACCCGCCATTTTTAAACGGCAGACAAACAAATTTTCTCCAATTAAGTTGACAATAATTAAATATAGGTATAAAATATTAAAAAAGGAAATATTTTATGCCATACGAAAACGAAATCAAAAATTTATACAAAGTAATTTTAAAACTCGAAACCGAAGAGGATTGCGACGCTCTTTTCGCCGATCTATGCACTAAAAACGAACTTTTCGCTATGGCTCAAAGAGTTAAGGCGGCAACCCTTTTAAAACAGAAAAAAACTTACGAACAGATAATCGGCGAAACGGATATTTCTTCCGCAACGTTAAGCCGCGTTTCCAAATGTCTTAAATACGGCGAAGGTTATAAAAAATTTATAGATGAAGATTGATCGTTGAAAAAGTCCGCCTATAAGCCGTTTTTCGTCTTTTAGGCAGACTTTTATGTTTTCATATTTATATAATTAAAAAAGAAACTTTACTTAACTAAGTAGAGTTTCTTAATTTTTTATTTAGATAAAAGTTTTGACAAAACCTCTATATCGCCGATCCTTTTCGCTTCAGACAGGATCATTAAATCAAAATCAATTCGAACGTCTTTTTAAAACTATTTATAAAGTACGTTATTCTTCGGTTTTATTTTCCGTTTTTAACGAATTTCCGAGGAAGGTTCCGAAACCGCTCGTTTTAGGTCTGGGTTGACTTGGCGCTTCATCTCTTCTGCCGCCTTTTTTGAAACCGTCTTTTTTCCCTTTATAACCGCCTTCTCTTCCCCTTTTTCTGTCGTCGTATCTGCTTTCGGCGCCGGGTTTTAAATTATTGGGAATGATAGCGACGTACCTGTTCGGTTCTTTTCCTTCGGATTGAGTTTTAACTTCCGTACTTTCGGCAAGAGTAGAATGAAGTATCCTTCTTTCGTAAGGAGTCATAGGCTCCAACGTAACCTTTCTGCCCGTTCTGACCGCTTTAGCGGCGAGTTTATTGGCAAGAGCGACTAAGGTTTCTTCTCTCTTCCCTCTGTATCCCTCGCAGTCTACTACGACTCTTCTGTAATCGCTTCTTCCGGTGTTTGCTATCGCCCCCGCAAGACACTGAAGAGAGTCGAGAACTTCGCCCCTATAGCCAATTAAAGCCGAAGAATTATCGGTTACGAGATCTATTACTATCTTTTCGTCCTCTTCTTCGAGATTACATTTTGCGGTAACCTGCATTATATCGAACAATCCGTTTAAAAATTCTACCGCTCTCGCCCCGTCGGTTTTAATTTCGAAAATTTCAACTTTCGCCTTTTTCGCGTTGATCCCGAAAAAACCCCTCGTGGGTTCTTCCAAAACCCTTACCTCGACCTGCGCTTTATCGAGGTTCATTTCTTTAAGACCGTTATTTATCGCTTCTTCGACGGTCTTTCCATAATAATAAGCCATTTTTTACCTCCGCTTAATAACGTTTTTTCCCGTATTTTTGTTTTTCGGCTTTCTCAGCCATTTCTTTTTCAATTTTATTTTTGAACGATCTTTCGACGAAGAAATTTATTATCAAAGTTGAAACCGTCGATAAAACAGTACTCGTTATCATATAAAGAGAGAACGACGCGGAATATATGAACGCGAATATACCGAACATAATAGGCATCATCCAGGTCATCATTTTCTGCGTTGAAGCCGCGGTACCGTTAGCCCCGTCGACAGACGATAACTGCGTCTGCGCTTTTTGGGTTTTATTCATAACAACCGTCGATCCGAGCATTGCAAGAATAGATAAAGCGACTAATATAAAATACCCGTTTCCTTTTCCGAAGCCCGTAAGACGCTCGTCGGAAAGATTATAAGTTATTTCTTCATAAGCGTTTTCGGTAAGAGAGCCTACGTCGTTTACCGATTTAGAGAACCCGTCGTAAGTCTTTAACGCGCTCGAAAACGGACTGTCTACAACCCAAAGGGTTTTTACCCAAGGTATTATCTTCGAATGAGAACTGCTGTTATAATAAGCGTCGGCGGCGTTATCTCTCGCCTGTTTTCTTATTACGTTTTCTCTGTAATTTACCAAAACGCTTTCGATAGCCTTTTTACTTACCGTTTCATACGCGTTTTTGTCGAAATCGTTCTTAATATTTTCAAAGTTTTCGAAAACTTTGTCATAATCTATTTTTTTACCGTTTTCGCCGTCTTTGAAATAAATTTTAACGCTTTCGGGAACTTTTTCGTAAAAATTGTTAAGATCGTTTATAACGTCGTTTTTTATAACCCCTTCGCTCGTCAATGAATTTTTGGTTTCTTCGTTTAATAAACCGATTATTGCCGAGTGAGTCAGGGCGCTTACGGTAGAAGTTAATACTTCGTTATCCGTATTGTATTTTCCTTCCCTGAAATATTTATCCAAAGAATATTTGTTTAAAAATTCCGCTTTATCCGCAATATTTTCTATCAATAAATAACCGTCTGTTTCAACGTTTATTTCTTCAGAATATCCCTTGAAATATTCATTCGCGTTTTCTTCTTCCAAAACCTTATTTGCGTTTAAATAGAAAGTTTTTTCGTCGTTTTCATCTCTTACTATAATATCTTCTTTTTCATAAGATTCAACGGTTTCGGTATAGGCTCGTCCCATTTCGTTGAAAACTTCCTTTTCGGAATATCTCGAATAGGAATTGAACGCGCCCAAAACTATAAAGAAAAAGACGAGTGTAACTATAGTAGGTAAACACGCCGAAAAAGCAGAATAACCGTTCTTTTTATAAAGAGCAGTCATTTTCTGCTGATAAAGCGCCTGATTATTGGCGTATTGCTTCTGTAACTTTTCAAGATCGCCTTTCATCATTTCCATTTTTAATGAATTTTTCTTCATTGACGCTCTTGAAAAAATATCCAGAGGTAAAGTGATAAGTTTAAGCGCTACCGTAAATAAAATTATTCCGAGACCTACGTCCCCCGCAAATTTTACTATCCATTCTATTATACGGCAGATCCATTCGTAACTGAGCGCGGCTTCTCCGAACCCGTTTCCGAACGAATTTATACTTACGGTTGAAAGTAAATTTATAATTCCCATTTTGATCCTTATATTTTAACGCAGATGAAAAACGGAGCGTTTTCGCTCCGATTCTAAAATAATGATCGGTTTATTTTATCTCCCTTTAATATAACCATTTTTTTAAGTTTATATTATCGGGAACGGGATCAAACCCGCCCTTGTTTAACGAATTACAACGAAGTATACGCCAAATTATCAGAAAAATACTTACTATAAAGTTATGTTTTTCCAACGCCTCTATCGCGTAAATACTGCAAGTCGGAGTAAATATACAACCAGATCTTATTCCCGGAGACAGATATTTTTTATAAAATTTCAAAATTTTGATAAAAAATTTATTTATCAGCATCCGTCATATTTTCCTTTTTAAAAAGGTATTTTACATCCGCGAGATATTCGTGAAAATCGTAATTTTCTTTAACTTTCGGTAAAAGAACTATATAATAATTCCCTTTTATATTTTCAAAAACTTCTCTTACGGCTGCTCTTAATTTTCTTTTTATTTCGTTTCTCTTGACTGCTTTTCCGTGTTTTTTACTTACCGAATAGCCGATCTTTAAACAATTCGCTTTTATATAAAGCATCATTATCGACTTCGCGTAAACTCTTTTTCCGTTTTTGAAAACCCTATCGAAATCTTCGCTTCTTTTAAGCCTGTGATCCAAAATTACCTTCTATCTCAGTAAGTAAGTCTTTTGCGACCTTTATTTCTTCTTCTCTTTAAAACGTTTCTTCCGCTTTTGGTCGACATTCTCTTTCTGAATCCGTGTACCTTATTTCTCGTTTTCTTTTTAGGTTGATAAGTTCTTTTCATAATATTGCTCCCTTTTATTTTTTAATGCTATTGAATTATACTTTTTTTATTCGGTTTTGTCAAACTTTTCAATGTCTAAATTATTAAAATTAAATTTTTTTTTCAATAATTTATCTTTATCGGAAGTATAAGATAAAGATATTCGTCGCCTGAATAGGGCTTTATTACGCACGGAGATATAGGCGAATTTAAGTAAATATTTACAAATTCGTCGCCCGAAGCCTTTAAAGCGTCGCATAAATATTTAGCGTTGAAGGCTATCGTAATATCCTTTCCCTCGAGGTTGGAAATAATATTTTCGTTTACGTTTCCGCTTTCCGAAATAGCCGATACGTTAACGTGTTTTTCTTTAATATCGAGTTTAACGAGATTTTTCGCTTCTTTCGCAACTACCGACGCCCTTTCAAGACTGCTCAAAAACATAGGTCTTGAAATTCTTAAAGTGGTAATAAAATCGTTCGGTATTACCTGATTGTAATTTATAAATTCTCCTTCTAACAAACGAGTTGTTAAAACCGTTCCGTCTACTTCCACCAATAAAGTATTGTCTTCTGAAACGAAGGTTACTTCTTCTTCGTCTTTATCGAGCAATCTCGTTATTTCGTTTAACGCTCTCGCCGGAACTATAACTTTAAAATCGGAAGAAGAATTTCTCAAATTTTTCTTTGCTACAGCCAATCTAAATCCGTCCAAAGCGACGCAGGTCAAAACGTTTCCCGTAACGTTTAAAAGACAACCTTTTAAAATAGGTCTGCTTTCGTCTGTCGAACAACAAAACGAAGTTTTTCCTATTATATCTCTGAAATCCTTTTGGGTAAGAGTAAAGGCTTTTTCTCTGAAATCCTTTCTTATCGAAGGAAATTCTTCCGCGCTTAAAGTCGCGAAAAATACTTCGGAACTTCCGTAAACTATTTTAAGTCTACCGTCCTCACTGTTTAAATTAAGTTCCACCTGATCTTCGTTTTCGAGTTTTTTAACGAATTCCGCGAAGATTTTTCCCTGAACGACCGTTTCACCTTCTCTTAAAGTATCCGCCATAATAGTTTTTTCTATCGCTATTTCCATATCGGTTGCAGATAAAGTAAGATCGTCGCCTTTTACAGATAATTTAATACCTTCGAGTATTGGATTTGTGGTTCTTGCGCTTATTGCTTTCGATACTTTCATCACCGCGTTGGATAGATCCATTCCGTTTACGATCAGTTTCATTTTTATTCCTCTTATTTTTTTAATTTATTAAGAATTAGTAATAGTAATCCGTGTAGAATTGTTGAAAACTCAATTTTTTGTTTTTTATTTACAGGTAAAATAAAGAAAAATCAATATAAAAGTTTTGTTTACAAACAGGTTAATAAAGTGTTGAGATTTATTTTTAAAGGTTGACAAATTCTTATTAAATAAAAAACGATTCGACTTTATTTAAATAATTAAGAATATTATATATTATATTATATAGAATATCCTCAAAAAAATCAAGAGTTTGTCCGCTTAAAAATTTAAAATTTTTAATTATGAACCAAAATTATTTTTTTATCCACAAAAAGACGTTGATAAATTTTTTTAGTTATGTTAAAATTAGTTTATGGTAGATATTTTTTCAAGTTTAAATATAAATCTTACGAAAGAGCAAATAAGGAAATTCGAAGAATTTGCCGAAATTTTAAAAGAAAACAATAAATTATTTAATTTAACTTCCATAAAAGAAGGGAGAGAAACACAAATAAAACATTTTCTCGACAGTTCGGCGGGAGTGGATTTTTTTAAACACAATTCCACAATCGTAGAAATCGGATCGGGTGGGGGTTTTCCTTCAGTCCCTTTAATGATTTTAAGAAACGATCTAAAATTTACTCTTGTAGAGGCTACTGAAAAAAAATGTATCTATCTTGAAAAAGTAAGAGCCGCTCTCGACCTTAATTGCAATATTTTAAACGAGCGAGCCGAAGTGTTAGGGAAGAACCCTTTATATCGTCAAAAATTCGATTATGCTACGGCAAGAGCGGTTGCAAGATTAAACGTATTATGCGAATACTGTTTACCCTTCGTTAAAATAGGAGGAAGTTTCATCGCTTATAAAGGCGAAGCGAATGAAGAAATAAAAGAAGCCGAAAACTCTGTAAAAGTTCTCGGCGGGAAAATAGATAGTATAAAGAGATATTCTCTTCCGGAAGAAGAGGGAGATCACTGTCTTATAAAAATAGATAAAAAAATTTCTACTCCCGACATTTATCCTCGCGGAAACGGTAAAGAAAGAAAAAGACCTTTATAAAAAAATTGATCCGATAATCGCCTTATAGAGCGACTTTCAGGATCATTTTTTATAGGCTTTTTTTATAATTACTTTTAATTTATCTCTATCTATCAATTCTACTCCGTTTACTTTTGCAAGTTCTTTTGCCGACCTTGTAAAATAATTATTTGTGATAACGGCAACTTTATCCAATTTATAATACTTTTTTCCGGCGACCGCTTCCTGAACCGCCTTATTGCCGACCGGTCTATCGTATCTCTTAGTCTGTATTCCCAATTTTAAAAACGTTTTTTTAACGATAACGTCAATACCTTGATCTCCGCTCGTTTTCGTGTTAATTGATATATAGCCCAACTTCTTATAAAGTTTGGCTATAAAATTTTCAAAAGTTTTTCCGCTCATTCTGTCAATTATCAGAAAAGATCTCTTTAATCTTATTATTATAGCGATAATAAGACTTAAAAAAATTATTATTGAAATAATAAGCATTGTCATTTGTAAATTATTAATTGTTAATCGACTTATAGCCTCGTTTCTTAATTTTTTATGGGAATATATATTTCTAAATATCTTGAATTTATATTTTCCTTGCCGCTCCAATGAATTTTAAGTAGTTCAAATCGGGTTTTATCTCTTTTTAAATCGTAATAGTCTAAATTAAGATAAACGTTTTTTGTAAAGTTGTTAAGTTGTTTCATCGGAAACTTTTCTTCGTCAGACTTAAAGACCGCGTATAAGCCGTTTATCGAATACTTTTTAAATTTTCTTATTATATCGGATAGTTCGGAAGGAAAAAAGGAAAAATCAAATTTATTATTATTTTTTGATATTTCAGCAAGTTGTTTATAATTATATTTAATATTTGAAGGCTTGACCGAACAGATCACTTTATATTTATATTCATTAAAAAAATATATTATTTCCCACCAATCGACGTTTTCGGGTTCTCTTATTAAGCGTAACGCTTCCTGTTTTTTTCTTGTTGAAATAAAAAATTTCTCATCATTATCGGAGCGTTTTTCAGGTTTACCGTTGAATATTTTGGAAAAGCCTATTAAAACGGTATCAATAAACTTTTTTTTGTAATCAAGGACAGGAAACGAAGTATTTATATGTAATGGTTCTATAAATTTAAATTTTTTTAATTTTCTGCTTTGGCTCGGCGTTATATTATTAAAAGATTCGTAGGCTTTGGAAAAACTTTCCGCGCTGTTATAACCGCAGTCCAAAGCGATTTCCAAAATCTTAGAGTTTGAGTTTACAATTCTTTTTCCTGCTTCGGACAATCTTCTTGAGCGAATATATTCTCCGATCGTTATATTGGTCGAAGCGAAGAAAATTTTCATAAGAGTATATTTATTGTAGTTAAAAAACTTGGAAAAACTATTATAATCAAACTCAAACAGATTTATTTCTATATAGTCTAAAATTTCGTTGATCAACATAATTCTATTATACTGAAAAACTAAAAATTTGTCTTGACTTTTTTTGGTAAAAATTTATCAAAAAAGCGGCGGATCAAGACAGAATGCAAGAAAAAATATCCCGGGAAAAATTTTTGTCATTCTGTCTCATTGCGTTTAAATAAGAGTAAAATAAGCGGCGAAAAATTTTAAAATTTTCGCCGCTAAAAATTTATTTCAGCAAATTGTCCTTTTCGATAAGTTCCAAAATATCGCAGATCCTGTCAAGGTCATCGCGGGTATAATAATCTATATATATTCTACCCTTATGATCATTACCTATCGCGGATACTTTAGTTCCGAAATCGCGTTGCATTCTGACTATCATATCTTTGAGTTCAACGCTCATCTCTTCGCGTTTTTTCTTTTGTTTTTCCTCGGGGGGATTGAAATAATCTCTTACCGCTTTTTCGACGTCTCTTACGCTCCACCCTTCCGCGACGATCTTATTCGCTATTATTTCCTGTTCGGATTGAGGAAGAGTTATTAGAGCCCTTGCGTGTCCGGCAGAAATTTTATTGTCGGATATAAGTTGAATAACGTCGGGAGAAAGGGATAAAAGTCTTAACGTGTTAGCGACAGCGGAACGGCTTTTACCTATTCTTTCGGATAATTCCTCTTGAGTGAGGTTATATTCGTCCATAAGTTGTCGCATCGCCATTGCCGCTTCGATAGGATTAAGATCCTCTCTTTGAAGGTTTTCAATGAGTGATATTTCTTTTATCTCGCGTTCGTCGTATGATTTTATAACTGCCGGAATTGTCGTTTTCCCTGCGATCTTGCTCGCCCTATAACGTCTTTCTCCGGCGATTATCATATAACGATTGCCCTCTCGGTTGACGACGATCGGCATTATAACGCCGTGTTTCGATATAGAATCGGCAAGTTCGTTTAAAGCGGTTTGATCGAAAACCTTTCTCGGTTGGTTGGGATTAGGATAAATATCGTCTATATTTAACTCGGTAACCCCTTCTTTTTGAGCGTCGAGTATTTCGCCGTAATCTTCTTCGGTTTCCGCAAATAATGCGGAAAGACCTTTTCCAAGACCTTTATTTACTTTCATTTCGCTTCCTCCCTTTCGATAAATTCCTGAGTTATAGCAAGATACGCCCTGGCTCCCGCGCATTTAGGATCGTGAAGCATAACGGGTACTCCGTGGCTCGGGGCTTCCGAAACTCTTATATTTCTCGGTATAACCGTGTCAAAAACCTTTTTGCCGAAAAATTTTCTTATTTCCGCTGAAATCTGTCTTGAAACCAACGCTCTGTTATCGTACATGGTTAATACTACGCCTTCGACTTTGAGGTTTTTATTGATTCTCGATACGAGTTTAACGGTGTTTATAAGTTGTGAAAGCCCTTCCAAGGCGTAATATTCCGACTGAATAGGAATTATTGCCCCGTCTGAAGCCGCTAAGGCGTTGATCGTAAGTAATCCGAGAGAAGGCGGACAATCGATAGTTATATAATCGTAATCGTCCTTTATTTTCTCAACGGCTTCGCTTAATCTTTTATCCCTGTTTTTTAGTTGTACGAGTTCAACTTCCGCTCCGGCAAGATCGATGCTTGAAGGAAGAATATCGAGATTTTCTATTCCCGTTTTAAGAGAAACCTCTTTAATATCCTCTCCGTCTATCAAGACGTTGTAGATCGATTTTTCGAGTTGGCTTTTATCAAAGCCTAAACCCGTCGTCGCATTGCCTTGGGCGTCCATATCGATAAGAAGTACTTTTTTCCCGAGAGTGGCAAGATAAGCCGACATATTTACGCAGGTCGTTGTCTTTCCGACTCCCCCTTTTTGGTTTGAAAACGCAATTACTTTTCCCATTTTATTTCTCCCGAACGGTTTTTATATTATTGTTTATTATCCGTTTCCGTTTTATCTTCTCCGCCGTTTGCCGTAGGTATTTGCGGAATATCGGCTTGATCATCTTTCCGATCGTTGAAGTTTTTTTCTGCCTGATCTTTGCTTTTAAAGGGATTTTCAAGGCGTTCGCTTTCTTTTTTGTCCATATATTCCGAGATTTCCGCGACGTCTTTACCCTGCATTATAAGATCGACTTCATCCTGATAAATGGTTTCCTTTTCAATAAGCAATCTCGCCATATTATGAAGCAGATTTTTGTTCGCCGAAAGTAGAGATATCGCTTTTTGATGGGCTTCGTTCACTATTCTTTCGACTTCCTGATCTATAACCGTCGCGATTGTTTCGCTATAAGGCGAACGGGTTTGCATATCGCGACCTATAAATACCTGATCGTTATCGCCGTAGTTTACAAGCCCTATTTTATCGCTCATACCCCATTCGGCGACCATTTTTCTCGCCCTTTCGGTTACAACGCTTATATCGTTTGACGCCCCCGTCGATATATCGCCTATAATGATCTCTTCGGCAACTCTTCCGCCTAAAGTCATTACTATATCGTCGAGAAGTCGACTTTTACTCAAATGGGAATTGTCGCTGTCAGGTCTTGTCATCGTATAACCTGCCGCCATTCCTCTCGGAATAATCGAAACTTCCTGTACGGGATCGCAATTTGGAAGAAGTTTTGCAAGTATCGCGTGTCCCGATTCGTGATAAGCGGTGATCCTCTTATCTTCTTCGGTTACTACCCTGCTCTTCTTTTGCGGACCCATTATAACCTTATTGATCGCCTCGTAAAGATCTATATTCGTTATTGCTTTTTCATTCTTTCTCGCTGCGAGAATAGCCGCTTCGTTTAATAAATTTGCAATATCGGCTCCGGAAAACCCTGTCGTCATTCTTGCAAGAGTTTTGAAGTTTACGTCCGCGGCAAGAGGTTTATTTCTCGCGTGAACTTTTAAAATCGCTTCCCTACCCCTTACGTCGGGCATATTGACGTATATTTGTCTGTCGAATCTTCCCGGTCTTAACAAAGCGGGATCGAGAATATCCGCTCGGTTCGTCGCCGCGATTATTATTATTCCGTCGTTTGCTTCGAAACCGTCCATTTGAACGAGTAATTGGTTAAGAGTTTGCTCTCTTTCGTCGTTTCCACCGCCAAGTCCTGCTCCTCTTTGACGTCCTACCGCGTCGATCTCATCTATAAATACGATACACGGCATACTTTTCTTCGCCATATTAAAGAGATCTCTTACTCTGCTTGCTCCGACGCCAACGAACATTTCAACGAAATCGGAGCCGCTTATTGAAAAGAACGGAACGTTCGCTTCGCCTGCAACCGCTTTGGCAAATAACGTTTTACCCGTTCCCGGAGGTCCGACAAGTAATACGCCTTTCGGTATCCTTGCTCCGAGTGTTGAAAATTTTTTCGGATTTTTTAAAAACTCAACTATTTCCTGTAATTCTTCTTTTTCTTCTTCAGCGCCTGCGACGTCGGTAAATCTTACTTTTACGGATTGATTTACTCTCGCTTTTGTTTTTCCGAAATCAAGCGCTCCCTTACTTCCCCCGCCAACTTGTCTCATAAGGAAGAAAACGGCGAACAACGCAATACCTATCATCAATATAGGCATTATTGTTTGTGAGAAGAATGAGCCGGAATTGGGATCTCCGCAATCAAACACTATGCCGTTATTTTTAAGGATCTTTATTTCCTCTTCAAACATTGCCGAAGGATATAAATACGCTCTGTATTTTTCAACGTAGGTGGTTCCGTTCGCAAGTTTAACGTATCCTTTTAAAGTATAGGTGTCGATCGATATTTTTTCGATCTGATTACCCTGTATTCCCTGTTCATAAGTTATACCGTCTTCCGTATAACTTATACCTGCCAATTTAAAGAATTCTGTTGTATCTTTCTTTGTCGGCGACATAATTGTCCCTGCGATTGCAAACACTGCAATGATTACAACCAGAACAATGCCGATTATTATCAACGTTTTTGTTGTTTTTTTCATTTTACCTCCTGCTGTTTACAAAATAACGATGATTTTTAATTATTCGTATTATTTTAATGTTTTCTCGAATAATTACGATAATATTTTATCATATTATATAATAAAACTCAATTCTTTTCGTCTATTTATTTAATTTTTACACAGTTTTCACTTTTCAATAATGAATAATATTATTATTTGCAATTTCATTATTTTATTACCTTTTTATTATTATTTGTTTATTGTTTAATTTATTACAAAACAACACTGTTTTTGTTAAAATTTTACTCTTTTTAATAAAAAATATTATTTAATGTTGTTTTATTTGATTTAATATTGTTTCATATGAAACATTTTATATTTAAACTTCTTTTTTTGTTTCACGTGAAACCTTTACAATTTATATTATGTGTCTTTTGTTTCACGTGAAACTATTTTACTGTTTGATTCAGTTATATTTGTTTCACGTGGAACTTTTTATAATAATTAAAGTCTTGTTCCACGTGAAACAGGAGTAAATTATAATATAACGATTATATTATATAAAATATTAAATATAATATTAAAACTGAAAGTAGTATTTAAATTATTTTTTAAATAAAAATGTAGTGTTTATGTTTTTAAAACCTAAAATATGTTTTAAAAATATATAATAATTAAATTTTGGGTTTAAAAAGCGATAAAACAACTATATTATTTTACCAAATCGATTTTTTAACGGCTTAACGCGTGATTTAAAGCGAAATATTAAGCATATTTTTATAATAAAAAAAATTTAATATCGTAGTGTAAAAATTGATATGTTTCACATGAAACATTTAAATAAATTATGACAAGTCCAATAAAAGAGTTTTTGTAATTGAAATAAAAAAACAAGCGACGCAAAGTCGCTTGCTTTAATTTTATATTAAATTATACTAATGCGGTAGTGGTTTCAACAAATGCGCCCTTAACAAAATCGAAAAGTTGGATGAAATATCCTTTTATATTTTCGAGGTTTTGAATCAACCATTGGTTGGTTAAAGACGATTCGGGAACAAAGTTGTTCAAAAAATCATCAATAGCGCCCACGCTATCTTTTAAAAGATAAAGAACGAAAAATACCACAAACAAAATCAGCGCCGCCCAAAATAAACCAAGCGCTAAACCTAAAACCCTATCAATAACGTTAATTCCGGGTATGTCGGCTATAAGAGTTAAAAGTTTTTTAACGAGTTTGATTAAAAGCCCGATTACGATCGTAATCAAAATGAAAAGAATGATTTTAAAACCGTATTCGGCGACTAATACCCCTTGAGTTTTTCCGGCGCTTTCCGCAATTCCTTGTAAGAAAGGCCAGTCTACGTTAATATTTCCGCCGATACCGTTGATCATGTCCTGTATAAAACCGATCCCGTACAGAAGGTTATAAACCGATCTGAAAACGAAAAAGGCAATTACAAGAGCGGCGATCCCGCTGACTAATGATAAAATTTGTCTCATAAAGCCTTTAAATAGCCCGATAAAACCAAAAATCAGCAAAACGGCAGCGCAAATAATATCAACAATTGCCATATATGATCCCTCCATTTGTATAAACTATCTTAATTATACCATATTATATATTTTTTTGCAATAGTTTTAGAATAAAAATTATTTGTCAATAATTATTGCCGTGAGCGAATATTGTTATAACGTCAACGACGTAAATTTTGAAAACAACTTAAAAGACTCTTTTAATAAAGTTTTCGGCGGTAAAAAATTTATAATTTGTTGCATAGGAACCGATGCGGTTATAGGGGATTGTTTGGGTCCCATGATAGGAAGCAGATTAAAAGAAAATATCGGCGGTAAATCTTATATTTTCGGAAGCGTAGAGGCGCCTATTATTGCAAAAGATATTAAATCTCTTTCTGAAGTTTTATCTTTATGTTTTGTTAATACGCCCATTTTGGCGATTGACGCCGCATTTGGCGTTGCGGGCGAATTGGGGCACGTAAAATTCTGCGAAACGCCTTTAAAACCGGGTTTAGGGGTAAATAAAGACCTTCCTCTTATCGGAACCCACTCTTTAATAGGTATTTTGGCGAAAAAAGGGGATGATTTTCTTAATTCCGTTCGTTTTTCTTCGGTTTTGCCTTTTGTTGATAAAATATGTCGCGCCATCGAAGGATATTTCTTTGAAAATAGCGATCTATCAATAAATAACACTGATTTTAGTGATTTTTCTTTAAATTTTGATAATTTGCCTTTCAATTTGCTTAAAAACGCTAATTAAAACAGTTTTATATTATTTTTTAACGTTTTTGATGTGTAATATATTTTGTAATACGACCTTTTATTCTATATAAAAATCTTGATAATCGACTTATTGGGCATTTTGTTAAAAAATCAGAAAAATTATACGACTGAAATTTCAATATTTTAAAATTGGCTTTTTTTGTCGATAATCGACTTATACGCCGTCTTTTATATTTATTTATACGCAAAAAAATGTTTTTTTGCGACTTTTTTTTCAAAAAACAAATTTTTGCACAAAAAATAAAATATTTTCCGATTGCAAATCAGTTGCAATATTTATTTTTTTGTGATATAATACACAAGAATCAAGAGAGGCGGCGCTATAGCCAAGTGGTAAGGCCAGGGTCTGCAAAACCCTTATGCCCCGGTTCAAATCCGGGTGGCGCCTCCAAAAACGTCGACCGAACGACGAACGTAAAAAATAAGGACGAAAGAAATTCGTTCTTATTTTTTACTATCTTATACGGTCAACTTATTTTTTACGGCAACAAGGGCAGAGTGAAATAATGTAGCGCTCCGCAAATGCTTCGCTTACTGCCTTATGGCAGACAAATCCGGGTGGCGCCTCCAAAAACGTCGACCGAACGACGAACGTAAAAAATAAGGACGAAAGAAATTCGTTCTTATTTTTTACTATCTTATACGGTCAATTTTTTTACTATCCTGAAATTTAAATTTTTTTGTATATCGAATAAAATTATTTAAGGGAAATAAATTATGATCATACCTGAAATCACGTTTAAATTAAAAGACGAAAGGCAAGCGATTTTGCGCTGTCCGGAAATTTCCGATACCGACGGGGTATTGGAGTATCTTGTAAAAACCACTTACGAAACAGATTTTTTATTGAGAAGTCCTGAAGAGTTGGATAAGTATACTTACGAAAACGAAAAAAACTATCTTGAAAAAATTATTTCTTCGAAAAATATCTTGATGCTTTTATGCGTTGTAGACGGTAAGATCGCAGGGAATTGTCAGATCGATTTTATGGATCACGTTAAAACGGCGCATAGGGCAAAAATCGGAATCGCCCTTTTAAGCAAGTATTGGAATCTCGGCATCGGAACTAAAATGTTTGAAGTTTTAATTGAAACGGCAAGAAATCGCGAGGGCATCACTCAGTTGGAACTCGAATATATCGAAGGAAACGACAGGGCGAGAGCGTTATACGAAAAAATGGGATTCAGGGCAGTCGCCGTTCTTCCGAAAATGATAAAAAGCAAGGACGGTAAATTATTAAGCGAAATATTTATGAGTTATGATTTATGATCAACAAAGCCTTTAAAACTCAAGCGCCGAAAAGTCGGCTTTTCGGGAACCATCGATTAGGTAAGTGAATTCTTATGAGATTATTATTTGAAATGGATTCAAAGGATTATCCGATCGACGGTAAAGCGTTTTTCAGACCGTCGGCGCGTAGTATAATTATAAACGAGGGAAAAATAGCCCTAATTTACAGCCGTAAATATAAATATTATAAATTTCCGGGCGGTGGGATCGAAAAAGGAGAAAGTCGGGAAGAGGCATTGATACGGGAAACGCTTGAAGAGGCGGGATTATCGGTTATTGCCGACACTATAAAGGAGTTCGGTAAGGTTAGGCGAAAATTTCGATATAATCAAAAAGGCTTTGATTATATGGTACAAGACAATTATTACTACTTGTGTCAGGCGGAAAAGCAAATATCAAAGCAAAAACTTGACGAATACGAATCAAACGAAGGCTTTACTTTAAAATTTATGATCCCCCAAAAGGCGATTTATTTAAATAGAAACGTCAAACACGGACCTAAAAATCCTACGATGATAGAAAGGGAAGCGAGAGTTCTTGAAATATTGATCAAAGAGGGGTATTTTAAATAATATAAAAATGAAAGCAATAGAGATTTTTAAATTTCATACGGAAAAAATACATACTACCGTCATCGCGATTGTCGATGACGAAGGCTTGCCCGTTACTTCTGCAATAGATATTATGGATTACGATGAGGGCGGGTTGTATTTTCTTACGGCAAAAGGCAAGGCTTTATTTTACTAACGGGTATAAAGGGCGAAAACACTTTGTCGAGCGTCGCCGTATATCTTCGCGGTAAAGTTAGAGAAAAGGAAGGATCGTTTCTTCCTCGTTTGCTTTCAAAAAATCCGTATATGTATGAGATATATCCTATTGAAGAATCGAGGAAGGCTTTGACTGTGTTTTGGTTATTTGAGGGAGAATAAGAATTTTTCGATCTATGCCGGCCAAGAATAATCTGAACCCGTCAAAACGCCGAAATTTCGGGAAGGTTTTTCTTTTGGGAAAACCCCTACGGTGGATAGGGGCTATCATATTACCGACGAGTGTACAGGGTGTAAAACCTGCCTATTGGCGTGTCCGCAAAGTTGTATTGAAATAAATGAGGGAAAAGCAGAGATCCGCCAAAAAAACTGTTTGCGTTGCGGAAACTGTTTCGCCGTTTGCCCCGTAAAAGCAGTTGTGAAAACATAATATATAAGTCGAAATCATCGATTTATATATTAAGGTTTATTAAAATTTATAAAATCGTAAAAGAGAAAAGTCGAATTAAAAAGGGCAAAAAGACGGCAATAAAATTCTTGACAAAGAAAAAGCCTTATGATATAATTATTTTCGAAGCGTAAACATTAACGAGAGATGACGCGGTGATAAAACGGCGGAAAAGTTTAGAAAAGAAAACTGAAGCCGAGAAGTAGATATAATAATATGCCGAAGTGGCGAAACAGGCAGACGCAAGGGACTTAAAATCCCTCGGTGGAAACACCGTACCGGTTCAAATCCGGTCTCCGGCACCATTTAGCGTACTTTGCGGGAGGCAAAGTACGCTTTTAGTATGCCGTGTTAACATAAATAAAGGACTGTCGTGATCGGAAAAATTCCAAATAACGACAGTCCCTTTTGAGTTTAAAACACCGTTAATACGCTCGTATTCCTATACGAGCGTCGATTTCGTTTGGGAAAAGCGCGAGTTTAAATTATTTCTCCGCAGGTTCCCATTTGCATCTTACGGGAGAAACGATAGATCCCTCTTTCTTCATCTCGGCAAACGCCTTATCTACGACTTTTCTGTCTAAGCCCGTAAGTTCGGCGACTTTACCGGCGTTAAGCGGTTCGCCTGCTTTTTTCATTGCGTCTAAAATGAGTTCTTTCTCGTTCATAATATATTTTACCTCTTAAAATTTTATGGCTTCCGGTTTATCGGTGAAAGAAGAAAAAGTTGCCGTCGCGTTTTTGAAATACAGCATTTGCATATTATCGTCGTCGGCGCTGTACATAGCCTTTAAAGAAGGCATTTTTTCAAGCATCGCGATTTTTACGTTTCTGTCGTCGTCGTTTACAAGTTCGCCCGAAACCCGTACCCAATGCGCTTCTTTTAAAGCGCAGAGTTCAACTTTAGGATTTTCCGCTATTTGCTTCGAAACGTTTTTTATTTTATCGTTTGGATATAAAGTTTTCCGTCGTAAAGCAATATTGTTCCGAAAGCCCTTACTCTGGGTCGATCTCCGTCTACGGTCGCGAGAAAATATTCGCGCGCTTCGTCGATAAAACGATAAACCTTTTCTATTCCTTCCGTAAGAACGTTATTCTCCTAATTGTTCGATCAGATAATTTTCCATACCGATCTCTTTGATGAGATTAAGGTGTCCGCGTACCCAATTAAAATGGTCTTGCTCGTCCACGATAAATTCTTGGATCATCGCTTTCGTAACGTAATCGTCGTCGAACAAAGCGAGAGATTTGCTCATCATAGGAAGCGCTTCGGCGGCGTCCTTGCAGTCGTATTCGAGCATTTCCTTTATATCGGTAATGACGGGATACGTTTCAAGTTCGACGACCGGCGTTTCGCCGAGTTCGATAAGGCGGGCGTTGACTTTTTTCGCCTCTTCCCATTCTTCGTCCGATTCTGCCATGATCTTGTCGCCGAGTTTAGTAAAACCTCTCGCTTTTAAAAGTTGAGCGTGAATGGAGTGTTGCTGCGAATTGCCGAACCAGCCTTTTGCCAACAATTTATCAACGTTTTAAATAAATCTTTTTCCTGCTTTCGGCGGCGTTTTTGTGTTTCGGGACAAAACCGCGTCAAAATAATACCCTTTTAAGACAACGCAGTGCATTGACGTTTGTCGGTTTTATTGCTATAATAATTTTC
>JAFVCP010000085.1 GCA_017479185.1 Clostridia bacterium | reverse complement strand
GACGGTGATGCAGCAGGCCGACAAAATGACGGCTGTCGGAGCGCGTACGATAGTCTTTGTTGATGAGATCCACAGATTCAACAAAGCTCAGCAGGATGCGTTTTTGCCGTTTGTCGAAAAGGGGAGCATTATACTTATAGGCGCGACTACCGAAAATCCTTCTTTCGAGGTGAACGGCGCGTTGCTTTCAAGGTGTAAGGTGTTCGTTCTTCAAGCCCTTAAAACCGAAGATCTGAAAGAACTTTTATGGAGAGCGGTCAAAGACGAAAGGGGCTTCGGAAAAGAAAATATCGTCATCTCCGACGAGCAGAACGAGATGATAGCCAACTTTGCGAACGGCGACGCGAGAAACGCTTTGACGACGCTTGAAATGACCATTTTAAACGGGGATACCGACGGAGAAAAAACGGTGGTAACCGATGAAACGGTGGAACAATGTACTTCTAAAAAATCATTGCTTTACGACAAGTCGGGCGAAGAGCATTACAATCTTATTTCCGCGCTCCATAAATCTATGAGGAACTCCGATCCCGACGCAGCCGTTTATTGGCTTGCGAGAATGCTCGAGGCGGGCGAGGATCCTATTTATATCGCGAGAAGGGTAACCCGTTTCGCAAGCGAGGACGTGGGACTTGCCGATTCGAGAGCGTTGGAAATAGCGGTCGCCGCTTATCACGCTTGTCATTTTATAGGAATGCCGGAATGCAGCGTCCATCTTACCCAAGCCGTAGTATATATGTCAATGGCGCCCAAGTCAAATTCTATGGAAGTCGCTTATAATTTGGCGAAAAAAGACGCCTTGGAAATGCTTGCCGAGCCTGTTCCTTTAAACATCAGAAACGCCCCGACTAAACTTATGAAAGAACTCGATTACGGAAAGGGGTACGTTTACGCGCACGATACGGCTGATAAAATGTCCGAAATGCAATGCCTTCCCGATTCGCTGAAAGACAGAGATTATTATATTCCGACCGAAGAGGGTTCCGAAATAAAGTTTAAAAACAGACTTAAAGAGATAAAAGATTGGAAAAAAGAAAAAAGGAGCGGAAAATGATCGTGAAAAAATTTTTAAGTAACTTGGTTTCTTTTTTAGCGTTTATATTTACTCCGATATTTTGTATTTCTTTCAGCGCTTTTATTCCGTGCTTTTTCAGGGTTTTCTATTATTCCTGTATAACTCCTCTTTCCATTCCCGAAAAGAGCGGTTATTCGATAGAGGTAATCAAGGAAGCGTTTGACGGAGTTATGGACTATATATGGAAAGGCGCCGAATTTTCTACGGGATCATTAAGGTTCAGCGAAGAAGGAAAACAGCACTTTGCGGATTGCGTGCCTCTGTTTTGGTTGCAACTCATTCTCGTTTTGATCTCTACGGTTTTTTTCGTCGCTTACTTTATTCTGCTAAAAAAGAAGGTTTTGAATAAAGTTTATCCCAAAGGACTTTCTCCCGTTTCTTACGGTGGTTTTGCGACCGTCTTGCTTCTTTCTTCGGTCGGCGTTTACGCGGCGATAGATTTCGACGGGCTTTTCACTTTGTTCCATAAAACCTTTTTCCCGGGAAAAGATAATTGGATATTCGATTATCGGAAAGACGAGATAATAAAGATCCTGCCGGAAGAATTTTTTCTGGTCTGTGCCGTGTTTATAATATCTCTTGCGGTGATTTTATCCATAGTTGCGATAGTCGTAGGATTTATCAGACGAAAAAAATCATTAAAAAAAGAAGAGATCTCCATTCAGGATTAAATTAAAAACGTTCCGACAAATTTTCGGAGCGTTTTTCTTTTATAAATTCAAAGTGATCCTCTTATAAGCCGAAGGGGTTGTTTTGGTTATTTTTTTAAAGGTTTTTGAAAAATAATTGGGGGAGTCGAAGGACAAACTTTCGGAAATTTCCGAAATAGACATATCCGTCTGGCGAAGTTTTTTCTTCGCTTCTTCGATTTTTAAATTGGTAAAATATTCCACTAAGGTTTTACCCGTCGCATTTTTGAATTCTTTAAAGACGTAAGACCTGCTGTATCCCGTCTGATCGCATATATCGTCTACGGAAATTCTGTCGTTTACGTTTTTCTTTAAATAAGAAATGAGGTCCTTGACGAATTTTTTCTTATATTCTTCGGTGTCGAGAAAAACGGTGTTCGCATTTGCGTTTTTGAGTTCGGTCCGCATAAGTTCTATAAGAAAAATTTCAAGGACGTTTTTCAGTATCTGCAAACTTCCGAGTTCGGGATTTTTTCTGAGATTCATTTTGGTAACTTTGGGGTCGGAATAGGGTATATCGAAAACCTTTCGCGCTTCTTCCGTGATCGTATAAACGTAGTTCGCCGCCGACTTCTCGGGTTTTATGAGTTTTTCTTTAAAAAATTGCATATAATCCGATTTGCAATCGAAAGAGATTATAAATACGTTCGGCGCTTTGACCCCGTTCGCTTTGAGGACGTGAAATTCTCCGGGTTGGTGAAAGTAAACTTCGCCCTGTTTAAGGGTAAATTGTCTGCCGTTTGCGATACAGAATATATCGCCTTTGTCGCAGTAGACGAGTTCCCAAAAATCATGGCTTTCCCCTTCGGAACAAAAGTTTTTTCCGAATTCGAAATAGTGGACGGTAATGATCTTGTTGACGTTGAGAAGATTTTCGATCTTGTATTTGAAATATTTTTTCATATCTAAAATGTAACATAAAACATTAAATTTGTCAAGTAGATTATTTTACTCTTTTTGGATATAATTAACCATTGTATTTTTTTAAAGATAGTTATATAATATTGTTTGATAGACGACCGATCGCGGTTTTGCGATAAAAACGCTGTTTAAAGCCGATCGGTCCGATCGAGGAGGAAGTATAAATGAACGTTTTGGTAATCACCGCTCATCCCGACGATATGGAGATCGCCTGCGCGGGAACTTTGCTGAAATGTAAGGAAAGGGGAGATAAAGTGGTCGTGTGCCATTTGTCTTCGGGAAATCAGGGGCATGAAGTCATAATGCCCGACGAGTTGTCGGTCATGCGTGAAAACGAATGCCAAAAAAGCGCTAAAATAGCGGGATTCGATATAATTTGGGGCGGTTTCGACGACCTTGAAATATACGACGGCAACAGACAATCGCGCGATAAAGTAGTCGATATTATCAAAAAAGTGGATCCCGACTTTATCATAACTCACGATCCTAACGATTATATGCCAGACCATACCGCGGTTTCCAGACTTGTGTTCGACGCGTGTTTTACGGCGACTTTGCCTCATTATACGACTTCGGTCCCGGGGAAGGCGAGGTTGGTGCCGGTTTATTATATGGATTCGTTGGCGGGCGTGAATTTCAATCCCACCGAATACGTCGATGTAACCGATTATATCGACAAAAAACTCGAAATGCTTAATTGCCACGAAAGTCAGGTCGTTTGGATGAAAGATCACGATGGGATAGATTTTCCCGATATGGTAAAGACCTGTTCGAGATACAGAGGATTTCAATGCGGCGCTAAGTATGCCGAAGGTTTCCGTCAATGCGAAGTATATCTTAAATTGACGACCAAAAGATTATTACCGTAAAATAATAAAGGAGAAAATATATGAATTTAAAATCGACAATCAAAGGAAGTTTACTCGAAGGATTTTATCCCGAAGGATGGGATCTTGAAAAAATGGACGCTTGCTGCCAACACGCGCCCGAAGATATTACCAAGCCGCAATCTTTTTGGCATAAAGATTTCAAGCCCGTCGAATGCGACGCCGTCGCCGATTTCGACGTTAAAATGGGGCATGAGATCGCAAACGAAATAAAGAAAGCCAACCAAGAAAACAGGAAGATAGCATTTATCCTTCCCGTAGGTCCTATGGGAATGTATAAATGGGCGGTTTACTTTCTTAAAGAATGGAACGTATCCTGTAAAAACGTATGGTGCTTTAATATGGACGAATGGGCGGACGCCGAGGGGAATACTATAACCGGCGAGGCTTCTTTCCAAAGCGCTATGGAAAACGCGTTCTATAATCCTCTCGGAGAACTTACCGTTCCCAAGGACCACAGAAATTTCGCTTTGAAGGACAACCTTCCAACTTATCCCGAAAAGATCGCTAAATTAAGAGCGGAAGGCGCTAAACTCGTTCTCGTTTACGGAATAGGAAGAATGTGCCACATCGCTTTTTGGGAACCGACTATCGGCGCGGAATTCGATTCCGACGAAGAGTGGATGAAACAGCCTTACAGGGTTGCCGTTAAACTTCATCCCCTTACCGTAGAGCAAAACGCTATCACTTCGTTTAAGTCGAGGACCACTCTCGTTCCTTGCAGAGCGAACACGATAGGTCCCGCTCTTATGTTCTCCGCCGATTACGCGATAGGCGGAGCGGACGGAGCGTTGTCGAGAGGAATGCAGTGGCAGGGTATGTCCCTTTGGATGACTCTTCGTTACGGACCGGACAGACACGTTACCTCGAGTTTTATTCCGACGCTTCCCGGTAAATTGTTCTACCTTAAAGAACTTGCAGGACCGCTCGTTCCCGAAGCCAACTGATATATGAGCGGCATCGCGGTCGCGGGGTCGGTTCTCGTCGACAAAATAAACCGAATAAAAGTATTTCCGCGCGAGGGCGATCTCGTTTCCATTAACGATATTCAGACCGCGGTCGGCGGTTGTGTTCCGAACGTCGGCGTTGACCTTAAAAAGATAGGCGTCGATATTCCCGTATACGCGTATGGGAAAATAGGCAAAGACGACGAGGGGAAATATCTTAAAGAAGTACTCGAAAAAGAGAACGTAATTACGGACGGAATATCTTATTCCGACGATAAAACGAGTAAAACCGAAGTTATGAGCGTCCCGGGTGGGCAAAGAACCTTTTTTACCTATCCGGGCGCAAGCAAGGATTTCGGTTTCGACGATATAGATTTTGATAATTTCAGCGCCGAAATGCTTCATCTCGGCTATTTCCTCTTACTTAAAAAAGTCGATGAGGGCGACGGGCTTAAAATACTTCGCGAAGCAAAAAGAAGGGGGATAAAAACCTCTATCGATCTCGTGAGCCAGCCCTCTGAAAGTTACGATAAAATATTGGAATGTCTGAAATTTACGGACAATCTGATAATCAACGAAGTCGAAGCGGGCTTTTTGACGGGTATGACGCCCGAAAATAAAAATCTCGTCGAGATAGCGAAAAGGTTATTCTCGCTCGGGGTGGGGGAAAGGGTGATAATCCACTTGCCGGAGTGGGGCGTGTGCGTTTCAAAAAGAGGAGTTACTGTTTTGCCTTCGTATGATTTTCCGAAAGAAAAGATCGCGGGAACAACGGGGGCGGGCGACGCTTTTTGCGCGGGCGCGTTGATAGGGATATATAAAGGATATTCGGATAAGAAGATCCTCGAACTTGCTTCGGCGGCAGCCGTTACCGCGCTGACGGGCGCGGACGCGACGAGCGGCGTTAAAACCGAGGAAGAAATAAATGAATATTGCAAAAGTTTTAATAGGAGAAATATATGCTTGTAAATCTTGAACAGGTTTTAAAAAAGGCTCAGAAAGAGCATTACGCCGTAGGTCTTTTCAATACGACCGACACCGATATGCTTCAAGCCGCCATAACCGCGGCGGAAGAACTTAAATCGCCGATAATTATCGGTACGGCGGAAGTTTTGCTTCCTTACGGAGAATTGTCGCTTATCGGACCGTCGATAATCGCCGCGGCGAAAAACGCCTCGGTTCCCGTTGTCGTCAATTTCGATCACGGTTATTCGTTCGATAGGTGTTTAGAGGCTCTTAAACTCGGCTTTTCGTCGATAATGTACGATAAATCGGCGGAAGATTATCAAACGAACATAAGATTGACCTCTGAAATGGTCAAGATCGCCCATTCGTTCGGAGCGTCCGTCGAAGGCGAGATAGGACACGTCGGAGAAGCGATAAACGAGGACAATCTTGCGACGGATATGTATACTACGCCCAAGGAAGCGAAGAGTTTTTACGAAGCGACTGGCGTCGACGCGTTGGCTGTCGCGATAGGTTCCGCTCACGGCGTATATAAGACCAAACCCAAACTCAATATTCAAAGACTTATAGAAATAAGAAGGGCGGTCGACGTTCCCCTCGTATTGCACGGCGGAAGCGGATTGTCGGACGACGATTTCAGAAACACGATAAGAGAAGGTATCGCGAAAGTAAATATCTTTACCGATCTTTGTCTTGCCGGGGACGCGGCGCTTAAACTCGGAGAAGAAGAGGAGATAGGGTATCTCAAAACGAGAAACGTAAAGGTAAACGTCATAAAAGAAGTCGTTAAAAATAAAATAAGATTATTCGGCAGCGTCAATAAAGCCTGACGCGAAAATTCGCTTTCTCTTTTTGAGAAGGCGTTTTTATTGACAAAAATTTATATTCGTGATAAAATGATTTTCGAGGATAAATATGAATTTAGACAACGTATTGATAAAAACCGAAAACAAAACCTTTTATAGGGACGGAGATTCGCTTATAAAAGTTTTCAGTAAAAAGTATTCGAAAGCCAACGTCTTTAACGAGGTCTTAAACCAGATAAGGGTAGAGGAGATCGGAATAAATATTCCCAAAATAAGGGAAGTAACGCTAATAGACGGCAGATGGGCTGTAAGTATGGATTTTATCGAGGGTCAAACTCTCGAAAGTTTAATGGAAAAAGATCCGTCGGGCTTAGATTCGTATTTGAAAAGGTTTATAGAGATACAGAGATCCATTCACGAAAAAAGAAGTCCTCTTCTTACCAAATTCAAAGATAAAATGACTTCTAAAATAATGCAATGCGACCTCGACGCTTCTACGAGATACGATCTTTGTTTAAGGCTCAATAAAATGCCTATGCACAACCACGTTTGCCACGGGGATTTTAACCCTTCCAACGTCATCATTTCGGATAACGGGCTTCCTTTCGTAGTTGATTGGGCGCACGCAAGTCAGGGCAACGCAACGGCTGACGCCGCGAAAACGGCTTTGATTTTCAGAATGGAAAACAAAGAAGATCTCGCGGATAAATATCTTTCGGCGTATTGCGAAATAACGGGGACTCCCGTCTATTACGTCGACGATTGGACGCCTATCGTCGCTGCCGCTCAACTCGTCAAAGTGTCGACGGAAACCAAAAAGAAATTGATGAGATGGATAAACGGAGAGGAAACAAATGCATAAATTCGATACCAAAGTACAAGTCATTAAATATAAAGTATTAAGGGAAGTCGCAAAATACGCGTGGGCTGGCACTTTACTTGAAAATATAAACGAGATCCCCGAAAAGATAGCGCCGGGAAAGATCCCGACGATGCGTTGCTGCGTATATAAAGAAAGGGCGATAATAAACGAAAGGGTGAAATTCGCGGTCGGTGGCAACAGATTTAACAGAAAGGTAATTCAGGTAATAGATATTGCCTGCGACGATTGTCCGACGGGAGGATACGAGGTTACTTCCGCTTGCAGGGGCTGCCTCGCGCACAGGTGCGCCGAAGCGTGCAAGGTCGGAGCGATAACTTTCGGAAGCGACCAAAAAGCGGTTATAGATAAGACTAAATGCGTCGAATGCGGAATGTGTTCCAAGGCTTGTCCGTATAACGCCGTTATCAACAGAAAAAGACCTTGCGAAATGAGTTGCAGGGTGGGAGCGATCTCTACGGGAGAACAAAAAGAGGCGAAAATCGATTACGACAAATGTATTTCCTGCGGCGCCTGCGTATATATGTGTCCTTTCGGAGCGATAACCGACAGGTCGTATATTTTGGACGTAATAGACCTTATAATGAAAAAAAGCGAAAACAGGAAAGTTTACGCGTTGGTCGCGCCATCGATCTCGAGTCAATTCAATTACGCCGAAACGGGACAGATAATGTCGGCTATAAAACTTATCGGCTTCGACGATATATACGAAGTCGCTCTCGGCGCGGATATGGTCGCTCAAAAGGAATCTGTCGAACTCGAAGAAAAGAAATTTTTAACTTCCTCTTGCTGTCCCGCGTTCGTTTCTTTCGTCGAAAAGAATTTTCCCGAATTAAAGGATAATATCTCGCATAATCTTTCGCCTGCGGGGACTATCGCGAAATACCTTAAAGAAAAAGAACCGGAATGCAAGACGGTATTTATCGGACCTTGCACAGCAAAAAAATACGAATTCCAACGCAGTAATTACGCGGGATTTATAGACAGCGTTATAACTTTCGAGGAATTACAGGCTCTTATAGACAGTAAGGATATAGACGTAAAATCTCTGCCTGTAACGACCGTCGATCACGCGTCTTATTTCGGAAGGATATTCGCGAGAAGCGGCGGCTTATCCGAGGCTGTCGCCGAAGGACTTAAAGAGTCCGGCTCAAACTTCGAACTCAAAGCGCTTGCGTGCAACGGCATCGACGAGTGCAAAAAGGCGTTGATGCTCGCGAAAAGAGGAATACTTCCCAATAATTTTATAGAGGGAATGGCTTGCGTAGGGGGCTGTATAAACGGAGCGGGGTGTTTGAATCACGGAGACAGAAACAAAAACGCGACCGACGCTTACGGTAAACAGGCGTCCAACAAGGAGATAGGCTCGGCGTTGTCGGGTATCGAAGGATAAAATTCAAGGGGTTGTCGCAGAAATCGCGACAACCCCTTTTATGTATTTTACTTGCAGCCGAATCCGAGATTCATACCGCCCTTATCGCCTTTGCAGCAGCAAAGCAATACGAGGAGAATGGGCAACAGGCATCCGCAATTGCAAAGTTTATCGAAAATTCCGGTCAGGAATCCGTTTCCGCAAAGGCAGACGATCAAAAGGATTATGAGAATCCAAAGGCAACAATTATCATTGCCGAATCCAAAAAAGTTCATTAAAATTTCCTCCTTTATAAAGTAGTTTAGCATTGTCGGTAGTTCCGACTTTTTTGCTATCAGTATATTATATTTTCTCGGTAAGAAAATTGTTACGGCTCTCGCGATGAACTTTGTTTTATTCGGTTTGTTAAAAACGCTTGTGAAAAAAAGAATTTTGTTATATAATATTAGCGCAGACACGAAAGGTCTGACAAAAAATTTTATATTTTTCTAACGGGCATCCTAAGCAAGGAGCCCGATCGGAGGCAATTATGCAAAACGTTTCTCAAATGTCCTTTGCGAAGAAGATCTCTTATTTCGCAATACTCACCGCCATTACCGTAGTTTTACAGTTCGTCGGCGGAAGCATTCATCTCGGTCCCGTAAACGTAAACCTGACGCTGATCCCGCTCGTTTTGTGCGGAATGATACTCGGCGTTAAATATTCGACGGGTTTGGGAGCGATCATAGGCGTCGTCTTTCTTATTCAGGGTATAAGCGGTTTGGAGCCTTTTACGGGCGCTCTTTTTTACGCGAGTCCGGTGGTTTTATCGTTGGTATGCGTTTTGAAAACGACTTTTGCCGGCGCGGTCGGCGCTGTCGTTTATAAAGCGCTGTATAACAAAAATAAATATCTTGCGACTTTCTGTTCGGCGGGCGCGGTTCCCGTCGTCAATACCGGCGTGTTCATTCTCGGAATGTTCTTTTTAAAAACGCCCCTTTACGATTACCTCGCTTCGGCGGGCTTGGACGTGAGCGGAATGAATCCTTTATACGTCATTTTAGTTATAATCGTAACTTATAATTTCTTCATTGAATTCGCCGTAAATCTTCTTCTTGCGCCGGCGGTATATAAGGTAATAACGATAATCGATAAAAACAGGTAAATTTTATGGTTTTTTGTATAGATATAGGCAATACGAATATTAAATACGCCGTATTTGACGGGCAAGATCTTAAAGCGACTTTCAGAGTAAATTCGCGAAAGAACGCGACTTCCGACGAGTACGGCGTCGTCGTCCGCGACCTTT
>JAFVCP010000084.1 GCA_017479185.1 Clostridia bacterium | reverse complement strand
AGAGATGAGTTTTTGACGAAAGGACGAGGTCACGGGTTCAAATCCCGTTATCAGCTCCAAATAGAGAAGGGACGGGTAAAAACCGCCCCTTCTCTATTTAGATTAAAAAGGAATATTGGTCGCAACCTCGACCGCAACCAAGGACTTTAAGAAAGGGCTCCCGAAAGTTCGAAGAACTTTTGGGAAGAGGAAAAAATTCATCGCAAACGCAAGCAACCATAGAGATGGTTGCGGCGAAAGAGATGAGTTTTTGACGAAAGGACGAGGTCACGGGTTCAAATCCCGTTATCAGCTCCAAATAGAGAAGGGACGGGTAAAAACCGCCCCTTCTCTATTTGGATTAAAAAGGAATATTGGTCGCAACCTCGACCGCAACCAAGGACTTTAAGAAAGGGCTCCCGAAAGTTCGAAGGAACTTTTTGGAAGAGGAGAAAACTTGCGGAAAGCGCAAGCAATCGCAAAAGAGATTGCGGCGAAATGGGCAAGTTTTGGACAAAAGGACGAGGAGACGGGATATAATTCCGTTATCAGCTCCAAACAAAAAAAGACGGAATTTAGAGCTGTTTCATTAGGGATTTTACAGAAAAATAAAATTCAATGGTAATTGCGCTTTCAAACGGTCAAAAACAGGCATCCGGAATGTTCCGTCAGCCTGTTTTTTGCTACTTTAAAATTTTCTGTTTTTTTGCTATTTTGCCGTTCGGCTAAATTTGAACGCTCGGCAGTTCGACCTTCCAAGTCGATCGGATCTTTTCGGTGATGAAGGTAAGGAATTTGGAAACCGTAACGTCAAATTGAATAAGGCACAGCAGAAGTACGACGTATTGCCAATGGTGTTTGAAATCGCTTAAAAGATTAGGAAGATTAAACGCCGGCATAAAGAAGCAGATCCATATTATAGAGAATACGCTTAAAGATAAAACGAGTATGGTTCTGTATAAATTATAAGGTTTGCATATAACGTACAAATAGGCAAGACCGCCGAAAGACAGAGCCGCGACCATCAAAGTGTCCTTAAATCCCGCGGGAAAAACTATATCAAGGGGAAGTTTGTCGAGAATATCGAAAGCGAAAACGTTCATTATGAGTATCGCGGCGCCCGGGATCGAGTGGGCGATAACGTAAGACATAAACTTTCCGTCGACTCGGTTGGTATTTTTTTCCATAGATAATGCGAACGATCCGATTCCAATTACGACTACTTCGAGCATTATCATCATTTGATTGTTGAACGGGAATACCGTCGAACGAAGTATGGAAATTATGGCGAATATAAGGGTAAACAGCGTTTTCATCAGATAAAGAGAAGAGGATCTTTCGATGTTGTTGATAACTCTTCTTCCTTCCGCGACGACGTCGGGAAGAGTGTTGAAGTTGCTGTCCATAAGTACGATATGCGCGATATTTTTGGTCGCGTCGCTTCCCGTTGCGACGGTTATTGAACAATTCGATTCCTTCATCGCAAGTATATCGTTTACGCCGTCGCCGACCATTCCCACGGTATGACCGGCGGATTTGAGCGCTTTGACGAGAATTGCCTTTTGTTCGGGGCTTACTCGTCCGAAAATATTATATTTGTCTGCGACCGTAACTACCTCTCTGTCGGATAAACCCTCAAGACTGATATATTTGTCGGCTCCGTCGATTCCGGCGCGTTTGGCGACCTCCGCAACGGTTATGGGGTTATCTCCCGAAATGACTTTGATTTGAACGTCGTTGTTTTTAAACCATTCCAAAGTTTTCAAGACGTTTTTACGAACGTTGTCCGAAAGGGTTATAAGCGCGTACGGTTTTAAATTTTCGGGGATCTTATCGTCTATTATTTCCTCGGGAGAATAAGCGAGTAAAAGTACTCTTTGCCCCATCGAAGCGTAATGTTTGACGTTGCCCGATACCGTCTGCGACATATTTTCTTTATTTAAAACGAATTCGGGGGCGCCGAGGACAAAAGTTCCCATAAGGTTTTCATCGTGGTCAAAAGTTACGGCGCTGTATTTTTTTTCCGAATTGAAAGGTAATATCTTGGTCGCTATAAATTTCTTTTCCCTGCCGAAATGCTCTTTTAAAGCGATGGAAGTCTGATTGTTGTCGTTAAGGCTCGATTGCATTGACGCGACTATCTCGTTGACGTTGTAGGGGATGTTTCTGTCGAATATTATGCAATTTGAAACTTTGAGTCGTCCGTCGGTTATGGTCCCGGTTTTGTCAAGACATAAAACGTCGACTCTCGCAAGTCTTTCAAGCGAATACATATCCTGAACTGAAGTTCTTTTCCCCGCAAGTCTTAAAACGCCGACGGCGAGGGCGAGAGTGGTCAAAAGCAACATTCCCGCGGGTATCATTCCGATTATAACGGAAGTCGTTCTCGTAACGATCTCCCTTAGCCCCAAAGCGGTAAGGGTGCCTTCCGAAACGAAAGCGGGGGCTTCTGCCGCGAGGGTAACTTTATAATTCGTCCATAAAACGCCGAGTCCGATAGGAAGGATCAATATGCCGACTAAACGAATAATAAGTTGCAACGATCTCAACAGTTCCGAAGAAGGCTTGCTGAATTTTTTGGCTTTTGCCGTAAGAACTTGAATATATCTCGCTTCTCCGACTTTATCGGCGACCGCGAGCGCCGTACCGCCGACGACGAAACTTCCCGAGAGAAGTTTATCTCCCTTTACTTTTTTAACGTGATTGGATTCTCCCGTTAAAAGAGATTCGTTTACGTATATTTCGCCGTCTACGACGGTGCAGTCTGCGGAAATTTGATTTCCGAGGGAAAATTTGATGATTTCGTCGAGAACTATATCGTTTACGGAGATAGTTACGAATTTGCCGTTTCTTAAAACCGTCGCCGTAGGCTCGTTCATTATCGAAAGTTTTTCGATGGACTGTTTTGCCCTTATTTCCTGCACGATGCTTATCACGAGGTTAAATATATAGGTTATGACAAAAGTGTAATTAAAAAACGACGCGTTGACGAAAAGCAAGGCGATGACGCAACCTACGCAAAGCAAATTGAATATCGTAAACACGTTTGAAACGATAATGTCCGCGACCGATCTCGAATACTGCTTGCCTTTTACGTTGACCTGATTGCGGGCTCTTCTTTCTTCGATCTGTTTTTCGGTCAATCCGTTTTTTAAGTCCGGCGTAAATCTGTCGATTTCCGTCGGCGTGATTTTTCTGGATAACCTTTGTTTTCTGATTTTTCTTCCGTCAAGCGGAATAGGATCGGTCGCCGTATTTTCGGTGTGCGGCTTTATATAATCTTCTATTTCGTTTTCGATTTTTTCGTCGAGATGATCTTTCATTTTAATAATCCATTTCGGTATTTTTTGAGAATAAATCGACTTTTTTCTTCGATTTTTTACTCTATTCCCGACCATTATAACATATTTTTATTTTTTAATCAATATTATTTCTCAATAATATCGGCAAGAATTGACAAAAAAGAGCGAATTTGCTAAAATATGGAAAACGGGAGATTTAAAAATGAAAAAAGAACAGTTGAAAAAATACGCCGAATTACTCGTGAAAAAAGGCGTAAATTTACAAAAAAAACAAATTCTCGTAGTGTCGGCTTCGATAAACGCAAGGCCTTTGGTCGTCGAGATAGTAAAAGCGGCGTATAAAGCGGGCGCGGCGGACGTCGAGATCGCTTGGTCGGATGATGAAATTTCCAAGATCGCTTACAAGAAAAAGACTGCGACCGCGCTTTCCGTAGTTCCCGAATGGGAAATTACGAGAAGAGAATATTTTATAGACAAAAAGATAGCCTATCTCGGTATTATTTCGGGAGATCCCGAAGCGTTTAAGGATATAAGCGCCAAAAAACTCTCCGCGGCGAGAAGGGCGCGAAACAAGGCGTTTGCGCAATTCAGAGAGTACACTTCGTCCAACAAAATAAGATGGTGTATTTGCGGCTATCCCGATAAAGAATGGGCGAAAAAGGTTTTCCCCGACTTGAATAAAAACGACGCGGTCAAAAAATTATGGGATCATATAGCGAAAACGGTAAGGCTGGACGCGGACGATCCCGTTGAGGAATGGGAGAAGCATCAAAGAGAATTACAAAGGCGTTGCGATTTTCTTAATTCGGCTAAAATTAAAAGTTTTCATTACGAAAACGGCTTGGGAACAAATTTTGACATAACTATGCCTAAAGGTTATATTTTTTGCGGCGGAGCCGAAAAAGGGGCGCTCGACGGGGTGTGGTTTACGGCGAATATGCCTACGGAAGAGATATTTTCCTGTCCCGATAAAAGCGGCGCGAACGGAAAACTCGTATCCTCTATGCCTCTTTGCAGAAACGGTCAGATAATAAAAGATTTCTGGTTGGAATTTAAAGAGGGAAGGATAGTCGATTTCGGAGCGAAAGAAGGATACGAAAACCTTAAAAGCATTATCGAAACCGACGAGGGATCGCATTACCTCGGGGAAATAGCGCTCGTCGCGCACGATTCTGTCATAAGCAAATTAAATACTTTGTTTTTCGAAACTCTGTATGATGAAAACGCAAGTTGTCATTTCGCGATCGGCGATTGCTATCCTACCTGTGTCGAAGGTGGCGCGGATATGACCGAAGAACAACTTGCGGAAAGGGGATTGAACAATTCGCTTGAACACGTCGATTTTATGGTAGGGACCAAAGATCTTCAAATAACGGCGACTACCGACGAAGGAAAACAAATAACTATTTTTAAAGATGGAGGCTGGGCGATTTAATATGAGCGATCAAAGAATTGTCGTATACAAAATAAAAGACGCGGAAAACGCGTTGAAAGATAGAGCGGGGTTTTTGGATCTCGTCAAAGAAATAGGCGGCGTAACGGCAGTCGAATTTAACGACGATGAAAACGATCTCGTTTTGAAACTCGACGATTGGGCGAGCGAGTACGACGTAATGACTGCGGTTATGGAGATAGCGAAAAAATACGGCGCGGATCTATCGTTCGACGAGGACGAAAAAGAGGCGGACTCGGACGGCGAAACAGCCGCGATTGTCGACGAAGAAAAAGAGGAGCCGACGGATGATATGAAGAAGGATGAAGAGGATGACGAGAAGGGCGGTTTTATCGAAAAGGCGCTGACGCTCGGGCTTTCGGCGATATGTATCATAGTCGCGTGTTTTCTCGGTAATTTCCCCGACGTTCAGACTTGGATATATACTTTTGCCTTCGCTTTCGCCGGGTATGAAATTTTATTGTCGGCTATTTCCAAGATAGCGACGAAGAAAAATATAATAGAAGAATGTCTTATCCTCTCGTCGTCGCTCATTCTGCTGTATATAGGGAAAAAATTCTCGGGAAGTATGATAGCGTTTGGTTATTCGCTTCTGAATTTCCTGTATTCGAGAGTGGAATACGTTATAAAACACAGAATTGAAAAACTATCGAAAAATCAAGAAAATATCGTTGATTTTGAAAAGTTTTACGATAGATATAATACTATCGGCGACTCCGTTTCCGCTCTTTATTCAAAGAAGGCGTTTATAGTGAGGATCGTATTTATTGCCGTCGCCGCGCTTTTGGCTTTTATACCGCCTTTTTTCAATATCGCAAAATACGGACAAGAACTTTTAAACAAGTGGTTGTACGTCGGAGCGGGAGTTCTCGGGCTGTCGCAAGTGTCAGTATTGATAAAAATTATCGGGGACGTTAAGAGATACTCGATTTTAAGATTGGCTGAAAGAGGTGCGCTATTAAATTCGGGCGTCGGGCTTGATAGTTTTTCGGAAGTCGATAAGGTCGTGTTCGATAAGACGGGTGTCGTTACTTTTCCCAAAGCCGAAATTTACGAGATCCTTTCGGAGAATAAAGAAAGGTGTCTTAAACTTTTAAAAATCGCCGAAAAGGGTATAGTTCATCCTATCGCCGACGGGATCTGCGACGATGAAAGTTCGGTTGAGGCTGAAAACGTGGTTTATGAGCGCGATCTCGGGATTGCTTGCTTAATAGACGGCGCGAAGGTTTTGGTCGGTAATAAGAAACTGATGACCGAAAATTCCGTCGCGATAAACGAATACGAAGGGGACGCTTCTCCCGTATACGTTGCCGAAAACGGCAAGCAGATAGGCGTCGTCGCCTTTAAGTATTCGGTCAGAAACAATTTCGTCGGAGCGGTGTTGGAACTTAAAAACGATCTCGGCGTAAAGAGCGAGATAATAAGCGCCGATTCGTTATCGTACGTCGGACAACTGAAAGAGGAAACGGGTGTTGCGAAAGCCGTCGCCGGCGCGTCGGATTCGTATAAGGTAAAATATTTGGCTCAAGCGAAAGGTTTATACGTCGGACACGGCGAATACGATAGTGAAGTTTTGTCGAGAGCGCCTCTATCCGTTGCGTTAGGCAAAGAAGATCCCGATTGCGCCGTGAGCGTGAGCGGCGACGTTAAAGAGATCCCGAATCTTATAAAAACGGCTAAACGAGCGAAACGAATATCCAAGCAGAATTTTGTGTTGCCGATAGGTTATAAATTGGTGTTGTTCCTTGCGTTTATTTTTACTTATATTTTTACTGAAATGGATTGCGTAAGGATATACGTTGTCTCGGACGTGATAATAACTTGTCTGCTTGAATTGAATTCGTTAAGAAATCTTTCCGATCCCGCGTAAAAAAAGAAAAACTCCCGAAAGGGAGTTTTTGTCGCCGATGCGAACAGATGATTAGAATAAATTTTTATTTGAACTCGTTTGTTGTTCTGTAAATATATGATACAATAATAATAAATGTTTTTAAAACAATAAAGGAAAAGATTATTAAAAATTTTTATTTGGGAATGGACGTCGGAACCGATTCTATAGGAATGGCGTGCACTGACGAGAACTATAATTTACTTAGGGCGAAGGGGAAGGATTTATGGGCTGTAAGACTTTTTGATGAAGCGGTAACTTCCGAAAGCAGAAGAACTGCAAGGCTTGCAAGGAGAAGACTTCAAAGAAGAAGAAAAAGGATAGAACTTTTACAAGAAATATTCAGTAGTTATATTAAAGACGATTTGTTTTTTTTGAGATTAAATAATAGTGGTTATGTATATGACGATAAAGATTCGAGGCTTGAAAGTCGTTTTTCGCTTTTTGCCGATAGTAATTTTACAGACTCGGATTTTTATAAAAAATATCCTACGGTTTTTCATCTCAGAAAAGAGTTGATGGATCAATGCGGAAAATATGATTTAAGATTGTATTATTTGGCGATTCATCATATCCTAAAATATCGTGGGCATTTTCTCTTT
>JAFVCP010000083.1 GCA_017479185.1 Clostridia bacterium | reverse complement strand
TGGCGGAAGCGAGGGGATTCGAACCCCTGAGCCCGTTAAGACTACACGATTTCCAATCGTGCCCGTTATGACCTCTTCGATACGCTTCCATATATATTCTATTTTGTTTTATATGCTTTTTATCTTACCTAAATCTTTTCGTTAGGTCGGCGTTCGGTCTGCGACCTCGGCTGAGGACCTCTTCGCAACATTCGACAAAAGTCGAAATACGCTTCCATATATATTATATTCTTGTCCAAATAAAGCGAGTACAACGAAAACCTGTTTTTCTTAGAAATCAAGTTTTCGCAGACCACTTTTTATATTTTATATTTTTTTTGATCATTTGTCAATGATTTTTAGGGGAAAATTTAATTTTAATTTTTCAAATTTCCGATAATTTTCATTGCGATTTTAACAGCGTTGTACGCTGCGCCCCTTAAAGTGTTGTCTGCAACGCAATAATAGGCTATTCCGTTTTCGAAAGCCGCGCTTTTTCTTATTCTTCCTACGAATACTTCGTTTCTCCCGCTCGCGTATTTCTGATAAGGGAGATTTTTTAATTTTACGCCTTCCGTTTGGGATATTTTCTCTATCGCGTCCTCTATATCGGGATCGGTTTCGAATTGCGCTTCAACGCTTACTCCGTGGCAGTTTTCTATGGGTACTCTTACGCAGGTCGCCGATACGCTTATATCTTTTCCGAAAATTTTTCTCGTTTCATAATAAGCCTTTTTCTCTTCGTCCGTATAGCCGTCTTTTTCTACTTCGCCTATTTTGCAAATGCAATTTTCGGCGATATTTATGGAAAAAAATTTTTGTTTTTTACCAAGACGGCATTCGGTAAGATCGTTTATTCCTTTCTGTCCGCATCCGCTTACCGCTTGATAAGTCGTTATGATAAGTCTTTTAAGTCCGTATTTTTCGTTTAGTTTTGTCAACGGCAGAATTGCTTGTATTGTCGAACAGTTGGGATTTGCGATTATTTTTCTTTCGGTTTTATATATTTCGTCGAAATTTATTTCGGGAATAATAAGGGGGATATCCGGGAAAGACCTGAAAGCGCTCGAATTGTCTATTACCGTCGCGCCTTCTTTTTCCGCAATGGGGGCGTATTTTAAAGCGACTTCTTTGCCCGCGCTGAAAAAGACGAAATCAAGACCTTTAAAGCAATTTTCGTCTAATTTTTTGACTATTTCGTTTTGTCCGCGAAATTTCAGTTTTTTACCCTCGCTTTTATCCGAAGCGAAAAGTTCTATCCTGTCTACGGGGAGATCCGATTTTTCAATGATCCTCAAAAAATTTCTGCCGATAAGTCCCGTTGCTCCAACTATTGCGATAGCGTATCTTTTTCTCATACCGTATTGTATGAAGTAACTGTGAAAATGGTTAAAGTTATTTCCAAAACGCTTGAAAAAAGTCAAAAATTGTGGTAGACTGTAAAATGAGAAAATATGAAAAAGAAATATTACGCTTTTAAAGGCGAAGAAAAGAAGATATTCGAATCTTGGGATCAACTTCAAAAATACGCCGAGGATAAGAAAGGTTATACTCAAAAAAGTTTTTCATCTCTCGAAGAGGCGAACGCCTTTCTCGAAGGTAAGGATATTTATGGCGAAGCCGTCAAAAAGAAGAACGACGAGGGTTTCGTCGTCGCCTATACCGACGGGAGTTACGAGGAAAAGATAAGCGCGTATTCTTACGGCGCGTTCATTATCGCTCCCGACGGCAAGACGAAAGAGTTGTGCGGGGCGGGGAACCGACCCGAATTTGTTTCGACAAGAAACGTCGCGGGGGAGATATTCGGCGTAATAGAGGCGCTTAAATGGACTTATTATAACGGTTATTCCAAATTGCTCGTTTATCACGACTACGAGGGGTTGTCCAAATGGGCGAGCGGAGAATGGGGAGCCAAAAGTCCCGTTTCCCTATTTTATCTCGAATCCATAAAAAAATACTTGAAGATTGTCGATTGTTCTTTCGTTAAAGTCAAAGGGCACAGCAACGATAAATATAACGATATGGTCGATAAACTCGCCAAAGACGCCCTCTTTATAGGTAAAACCCTCGAAGAAAGTTACTCGGCTGCCGATTTTACCATAAGTTCGGAAGATTACGCGCCGCTTTGCGAATACGTTCACAAACAAATATCTTCGGCGAAGTTCGAAGAGATAGACGACGGTATAAAATTCGACCTTAAAGGGAAAAAATTGATCGTGGCGAGAAGAAAGGGATATACTTTCGTAACGGGTGAAAAAAGTCCTCTTTTATGCGTCGCGGTTTTATACGCGTTGGATAATTTTTCTTCGGATCCCGACCGTCTGGTCGAGAGCGCGTTCGGCGCGGAGTCTTTCAAAGATAAAATATCATTATCTCTCGATCTGATAAACAAAGCGACCTGCGAAAATTACGCGCCGTATATTCTGTTCGCTCTTTCAGCCCTGTCGGACAGGATAAAAGCGGCTTTAAACGAGGAAAACGTAAGATATGAAAAAATATCTTCGCTTTTCAAAAAAGACGGAGAAGGGTTCAGTTATTGCGGCAAACCCGTTAATTATGAAAAGATAGACGAGGCTTATTCTTTTTTCTATAAATACAGAGTCGGTTACGCGGATCTTGAAATGGGACGGGACGAGGCGAGAAAAACAGTGATGGTCGCGAGAGATATTTTAAGTTAACGGAGGATAAAATGGAGTACGAACTTATACTTTTGCTTGAACTTATTAAACAGAAAACGGGCAAGGAGATCAGGGTTTTTTCCGAACTCGACGAAGGGGTTTATTCTTCCGTCGAGGGGGAGAGAATAGAACGCCCCGAATATAAAGTCGTCGGAGTAACGCCCGATAAGGACAGAAATAAGACCTATTTCAGATTCAGACACAGTTCGGAAAGTTTCGTGGGATATATAGACGGGTGCGAAAAGTCGGACGAAAGTTTCGCTTGCCTTGCGGTCGCCCTTTTGGAAAACGGAGTGATCAAGGAAAATTTCGGTTCTAAAAGCGAATCGCTTCGCGCGATAGTCCTCGGCGAAGAAAAGGACGCGAATATTCAAAAATATATGACGAAATATTCTATTTCCGACGAGTCTTGTTCGGCGTTCGTGATATATTGCGATAACGGAAGGCTTTCCGAAGTTACCGATTTTATGGAAAATTTCAAGTCGAGCGATAAAGATTGCGTGCTTACGATAGACGAAAACACTTGCGCTTATATAAAATTTCATACTATGGGAATGGCTGAAGGGGAGTATCAATCTCTTGCGGAATACGCCGAACTTATCGTTCAATCGGTCAAAGAAGAACTCGGCATCGGGATCAAGGTCGGCGTGGGAGGAACGGTAAAATCTTTTTCGGAGTGTTCTATATCTTACAGACAGGCGGTTTCGGCGGTAAGAATGGGCGAGGTCTTTTCCGGCGGTTCGAGCGTTATGACATATAAGGAATACGTTCTCGTAAAGATCCTCGAAGACGTTCCGAAATATAAATTGCAGGAATTTCTCGATATACTTTTGGAACCCGAAGCCAAAAATATTTTATCGGACGACGAAATGGTAACTACGGCGGAAGAATTTTTAAAGACGAGTTTAAACGTCAGCGAAACTTCGAGAAATCTGTATATGCACAGAAACACTCTTATGTACAGATTGGATAAAATAGACAGGTCTACGGGGCTTGATATAAGAAAATTTCAGGACGCGGTAACTTTTAAACTTATACTTATTTTATATAAACTTTTAGGGTATGGTATGACCGAATGAGTAAAGGTAAAAAAATAATTTTGGCTGTATCCGTGATCCTCGTCGCGTCGGCGAGTTTTGTCGCCGGACTTTTAGTGGGTAGAAATTACGACGAAGATCTTGCGACCTTGCGTTTCGTCATCGACAGTTATAAAAAATATTATCTTGAAGAAAGCGACGATTTCGTCTACGTTATGTCGAACAGCATAATAGACAGGTATTCCCATTATTACACCGCCGAAGAATACAAAACCTTGCAAGAGGTTTCGGTCGGCAAAAGGTTGGGGATAGGCGTAACTTTTTCGTTGGAGAAAGAGGGCGTTTGCGTTTATTCGGTACACGGAAATTCGCCTGCCGACAAGGCGGGCGTAATAAAGGGCGGAAAGGTCGAAGGAATAAAGATCGCGGGTAAAGACGAATTTGTAAAAACCGAAGATTTTTCCGTTTTATCGTCGGAAATGGAAAGCGCGAAAGACGGAGAGGATTTTCAACTTAAAATTTCCTACGATGGCGAGGATAGGATATTTACGGTCGCGAAATCGGAATACAGAGAAACTTACGTCTTTTATACCGATAGCGTCGGGGAATATTCTTTTATCGAAACCGACGGAAAACTTTCTTTTGAAAAGAGAAAGGAAAGTCCCGTCGCCGATATGGACGACAAGACGGCGTATTTAAGATACGTTTCGTTTAACGGGCTTTCAAACGACGAATACGGTTCGGAAAGACAAATAAAAACCGCCCTCGAAAAATTCAAAGAGGACGGAAGGAGCAAACTGATCGTCGACCTTCGGTCTAACGGCGGCGGTTATATGAATTTGATGGAATCGTTCGCCTCTCATCTTATCGACGTCAAAGACGGCTCTTCGGCCCTCGTTTCCAAGGCTGTATATAAAGACGGCTCCGAAGATCGTTTTTACGCGCGTAACGTCGATTACGGCGAATACGGCTTCGAAAAAATAATATTTCTCGCCGACGAAAACACGGCGTCTGCGTCGGAAGCGCTCATCGGCGCGACTCTCGATTACGACGAAAAAGACATAGTTTCCGTCGTCTTGGCGAGATCGACGATAGGAGAGGAGTACGTTTATAAGACCTACGGAAAGGGAATAATGCAGACCACTTACGAGCGTTTTACGCTGTCGGGAACCGACGCGATACGGCTTACTACCGCCAAGATTTATTGGCCGACTTCCTCTATTTGTATTCACGGCGTAGGTATAAGAGAGGATACGGTCAAAGGAAAGTGCTTCGAGGCGGAATATAAAGAGGGTGATTACGTCCTCGATTACGCCTTGAAAAATTTTTAGAATTACCCTATCAGTGGTTTTTTAAGGGTCAATAAAGGGGTTACGGCTTTGTTAAGCGCCCTCGCGGTAACACGGGCGCTCGGCTTCGGTCGTTTTGCCTCGCCTTAACGGGTTTGTTGATACTAACCGAAATAATTTTCCATATCTTTTTCAATATCGGTCGGGGCAACCTCTTCGATAGGGGAAAGGTTTATAACGGGCGTAATATCGCTTTGACTTTTGTCGGGCGATTTTTCTTTTTTGCCCAAAAATTCCGTAAAGAGGGGAATAAGCGTTTTTATATCCAAACCGTTTTCGAGGGCGTCGGCAAATTTTTGATCGCATAAAAAATTTATCGTTTCGTCGTTTAACCCGATGAGTTTCAGTACGGGAGCGAAAGAGGGAATGTCTATTTTGGATAAAAGCCCCGTTACCCCTTTAAGGTCGGAGCCTGTCAATAAAAAAACAACAAGTAAAATAAGTACGCCGTTCATTTTTACCTCTTGGTCGGGCGGGAGTATATTTTTCGAAAAAGCCCGACTGAAATTGCTGAAATTTAACATTTTTATATTTTCGTCGCATAGATATATTGCAACGGAGGAATTAAAGTGAAGGATTTTAAAGATTTCGAACGAGAAAACGAAGAAGCAAGGCTAAACGATGGCGAAAATCGGGAATTTATCAAACCCGACGGCAACGCGCTGAAAACTTTCGCGGCGCTTGCGTCCAGATACGAAGGTAAGAGCGGCGACGAAATTATGAAAGCGATAATAGAAGAGGCGGAAAGAAGCCGTAAAAAAGGAACGCTTTCGGATAAGGATATAGACGATTTCGTCGGCGCCATATCGCCTATGCTCTCCGGGAAACAGAAGATGATGCTTAAAGGGGTAGTCGCGAAGATAAAAAAAGAATGATCACGACAGGGAGATCTCGTCGAGCGCGTTTATAAGCGCCGAGATCTCTTTTTTCGTGTTGAAATGAGATAAACTCACTCTCACAAGCCCCCATTTTTCGGTCTTTAAAAATTCGTGCATAAGGGGAGCGCAATGAAAGCCGCCGCGAACGGCTATATCGTAATCTTCCGACAGTTTGGAAGCGAGTTCCTGCGAGGGGATTTCGGCGTGAGAAAACGCCGTTATCCCGCAGGCGTTGGGAATGGAATAAACTTTCGCGTAAGGTCTGGAAGCGAGAAGTTCCGTAAGATATTCGGAAAGATTTATTATTTTTCTCCAAATATACTCTTCGTTTTCCCTGAGATAGCGTATGCCCTCTTTAAGCGAAATTATCGCGGGGAGATTGAGAGTTCCCGCTTCGAGCGCTTCGGGGTAAGAGTCGGGCATATTTTCGTTAAAGGTGTCTATTCCCGTTCCGCCGAACACCGAAGGGCGTGGATTGACTTTTTCGCTGAAAAGCAAGGCGCCCGCGCCCTGAACGGAGAACAGCCCTTTATGCCCCGCGAGGCAGAGCATATCTATATTTTGCCTTTTCATATCTATTCTGATATGTCCTGCGGCTTGCGCGCCGTCGACGAGAAAAACCGCCTTCGAGTCTTTGAGAAGTTCGCCTATGCCGCCGATATCGTTTTCGCTTCCGGTTACGTTGGATGCCCCGCCTATGGCGACCATAGCCGTCTTGTCGGTCAGAACTTTTTCCACGTCCTTCGCCGAAACCGATTGAAAGTCGCAATCGACGAATTTAAGTGTTATTTGTCCGCTGTTTCTAAGCGCGTACAGCGGGCGGAGAACGGAATTGTGTTCGGTTCGGGTAGTAATTACTTCGTCGCCCTCTTTAAGACTCCCGAAGATCGCGAGATTGAGAGCGTGCGTGCAATTTTGGGTAAAGACCACTCTTTCGAGGGAAAAACCGTTAAAATATTCGTTGAGTATTTTTCTCGTCAGATAAATTTCCGAGGCGGCGAGGAAGGAGAGCCTGTGTCCGCTTCTCCCCGCGTTGGCGTTTAAGTACTTCATCGCGGACAAAGTCGCTTCTAAAACTTTTTGAGGTTTGGATCCGCCGGTCGCGGCGTTGTCAAGATAAATCATCGTTAAATTTTTTAAAAACCCGTTAATATAATATATTACGGGAGCAAAATTAAAATTACAACCAAGGAGAAGATATTATGATTTTTTGCATAGCGGTTTTTCGTTCCAGAACGAATACTATGGAGTTTATCGACCAGATGACGAGGGCGGGAATAATCTGCCGTCCCGTAAATACCCCGACGGCAATGAAAGTGGGCTGCGGGGTTTCGGCGCGTTTTTCCTGCGTGTATAAGGGAGTTGCCGAAAAGATAATAAAAAATTATTCGTTGGGTACTTTCGTGGGTTTTTATAGGGTTTAAAATAAATATAAATAGAAAAATATTATTTTTTGTTTGTAAGTTGCGTCTTTTTGTGGTACAATAAATAATAACGAAACGAAGGAAAAGGCGCTGAAGATGAACCAAAGAAAGACCGAACTTATTATAGAAGGATTGTCGGGATTGTATCCCGACGCGAAAGCGGCGCTCCTATTCGAGGACGCTTACCAACTTCTCGTCGCCGTGATATTGTCGGCTCAATGTACCGACGAAAGGGTAAATAAAGTTACGTCGGAATTATTCAAAGTCGCGTCCACTCCCGAAGAGATGGTAAAGATCCCGCAGGAAACTCTTGAAAAATATATTTTTTCCTGCGGGCTTTACAAGACGAAGGCGGAACATATTATTTCGGCTTCGAAAGATATAATAGACAAATTCGGCGGAAAAGTCCCTTCCGATCTCGAAAGTCTTATGACCCTTGCGGGCGTGGGCAGAAAAACCGCGAACGTCGTATACGCCGTCGGTTTCGGCGGGAACGCTATCGCCGTCGACACTCACGTTTTCAGGGTTTCGGCAAGGCTCGGCTTATCGAAAGGGAAAAACCCTCTCGAAACCGAAAAGGCGCTTATGAAAGCGATCCCCGAAGACAGGTGGTCGGCGATGCACCATTGCCTTATATGGCACGGAAGAAAGGTTTGTCATTCGAGAAATCCCGAATGCGATAAATGCGGAGTCAAGGAACTTTGCGAATATAAAGATAAAAAAACGAAGGTATAACAATGTTCGTAGATAAAGAAACAATAATTTTAAAGTCGGGGGACGGCGGAAACGGAATGACGTCCTTTATGAGATATAAAGGGATCGCGAACGGCGGACCCGACGGCGGGGACGGCGGGAACGGCGGAAATATTTATTTCGTCGGCGACAGACACAAGACCAATCTCCTCGAATTTCATTACAAGCATAAATACGTTGCCGAAAACGGCGGCAAAGGCGAACCCAATAACAGACACGGAAAGACGGGCGAGGATCTTTATATCGGGCTTCCCCTCGGCACGGTCGTCAAAGACGCGGAAACGGGCAAAATAATATGCGATATGTATTACGACGGGCAAAAGCATCTCGTCCTCGAAGGGGGAAACGGCGGTAAGGGCAATGTCAGATTTTGTACAAGCCGTAGACACGCCCCTCATTTTTCGCAGACGGGCGAAAAGACCGAGCCGAGAAAGGTCGTTCTCGAACTCAAAACCATAGCGGACGTGGGGTTGATAGGTTTTCCCAACGTCGGGAAATCGACCATACTTTCGAAAGTTTCCGCGGCGAAGCCAAAGATCGCGGATTATCACTTTACCACGCTTTCTCCCAATCTCGGAGTGGTCAAGTATTATGACGAAAGTTTCGTTTGCGCGGATATTCCCGGGCTTATCGAGGGCGCCGCGCAGGGCGCGGGGCTGGGCTTCGAGTTTTTAAGGCATATCGAGAGAACGAGGATACTCGTTCACGTCGTTGACGTTTCGGGAATGGAAGGCAGGGATCCTTACGAGGATTATAAACAGATAAATAAAGAACTTAAAAGTTATTCCAAAGTTTTGGCAAAACTTCCCCAGATAATCGTGTTGAATAAAAGCGATCTTTTTTCCGCCGAAGAAAATATCAAAGCGTTTAAAAAGAAAACGGGGTATAAAAAGAAGGTGTTCGCGGTTTCCGCGATAAACGGAGAAGGGCTTGAAGAGGTCGTAAAAGAAATTTTCGAGATCCTCAAAACCCTACCGGAACCCAAACCTATCGAACACGAAGAATTCAGATATGAAAAGGCAAATCCCACCGACTTTACCGTGATCTACGACGAAGAGGACGCCGTGTATTTAGTCGACGGACCTATCGTAAAATTGCTTTCGAGGAACGTGGTTTTAAACGATATGGATTCGCTCGCTTATATGCAGAAAACGCTTAAATATTACGGAGTTATCGACGCGCTTCGCAAAAAAGGAGCCAAGGACGGAGATACCGTCGTCATCGGCGATATAGAATTCGATTTCGTCGATTAAGGAGAAAAATGTTTACGACAAAAGAAAGAAGCAAATTGCGTTCGCTCGCTCAAAAAATCGAGCCGATCGGGCAGATAGGCAAAAACGGAGTAACCGACAATATGCTCGAAGGCTTGTCGGCGGCTCTCGATAAAAGAGAACTCATAAAACTTACGGTTTTAAAAAACTCGGACGACGATATTATAGAGATCGGTAATTTTATCGCCGAAAAACTCGGCGCGGAGTTCGTCTGCGCGACGGGGAGAAAGATCGTCGTTTACAGAAAAAGCGATAAACCGGGCGTAGTCCATATAAAATACCAATAAAAGATCTCCGTCATATATAAGACGGTCTTTTGTCGTCCGTCGAAGGGAAGAACAGCGCGGTCAACGCGTAGAGCGAAAAAACGCAACCGCTTATTATATACCAAACGGGATAAAATACGAAATTGCTCATCAAAAGAAGAGCCGCGCCGTAAAGGGCGAATACTTTGGCTTTTTTTCTGTCGAAAGTAATGGCGAAAAGAGAACGGAAAGATCTTTTCTTCTTTTTTTCGGTTTTAACGGGCAGGTCTTTGAACGACGGCGCGATCTTTTCGAGGGTTACGAGTTTTATCCTGTCCGTCTTTTGAATAAGATCCAAAGCCGAGCGGGTAAAACTTACGCCGACGACGGTCAGCGTCGTATCCGGCGGTATATCCCATAAAAGGGGAATTATATCGTTCGCCGAAAGGGGTTCGGGAAGGAAAAGGCATTTCAGTCTTGTGTTTTCAGATAAAATATCGGGGTATTCCGATAGTTTTTCCCCGACGATAATTTCCGCGTCGCGAGGGGGTATAAAGCAGAGATAGTCGCGAAGATTTTCGTAAAGATCCTTTTCTTTGCCTTTTAAAAAGGCGTCGCCTCTACGTTTTTTTGCGGATCTTATATACAAAGCGGTAAAGGCGATGGATAAAAGCCCCGATATTATGAAACGGTAAAAGCCTTTTCCGAGATAAAATCCCGAAAGGGCGAAAGATAATACGAAAACGCCGACCGCAACGGTAACGCCGTCGGCAATATATGAGATCAAAGTTCTTTTCACGTCTGAAATTATCGACGGGAAAAGGGGTTTTTAAACGAAGATATGGTAAAAAAAATAATATTGTTCGGCGGGACTTTCGATCCCCCGCATATAGAACACGTTAAAATGGCGGAACGGGCGAGCGAGCAATTCGATCCCGATTTGTTCGTAGTCATGCCCACCGCGTATCCTCCTCATAAGACTGTGGTCTACGGCGAGGACGGGAAAAATCGTTTCGAAATGTGTAAGATCGCTTTCGGCGGGATAAAAAATCTCGTAGTCGACGACTACGAACTAAAAAAAGGCGGAAGAAGTTATTCTTTCGAAACCGTACGGCATATAGCGGAAAAATACGACGGCGCCCGAATAATTTTCCTTATGGGAACGGATATGTTGTCCACTTTTTCGGAATGGAAAAATCCCGAAGAGATCTTAAAATATTGTGTCCCCGCGCTTTGTCAAAGGGAAGGAGAGGGCGAAAAAGCCGAAAAAACCGCTTTGGATTTTGAAAAAAAATTCGGCAAAAAAGCGTATATTTGCGATTATATAGGAAAAAATCTTTCAAGTTCCGAATATAAGTTTTCTAAAATGTCGGGGCTTGAAACCAAAGGTTTTCTGACCGAAGAAACCCGAAAATATATCGAAGAAAACGATTTATATAAAAGCGACGTTTATTTTGAGTTCATTAAAAACAATCTCAAAAAAAGCAGGATAGAACATACGGTAGGCGTTATTTTAGAGGCGGTCAGACTTGCTAAAAGGCTAAAAGCGGATTTGGGAAAAACAATTCTCGCGGCGACTTTGCACGATTGCGCTAAATATTTACGCGGGGAAGATTTCGACGGTTTTGAAAGGGATAAAAACACGCCCGAACCCGTAGTTCATCAATATCTCGGCGCGTTCGTCGCGGAAAAGGTCCTCGGCGTTACCGACGAAGAAGTTCTCGACGCGATAAGATACCATACCACGGGAAAGCCGGATATGACGCTTTTGGGAAAAATAATTTTCGTGGCGGATATGATAGAGCGGGGCAGGACGTATCCCGAAGTCTACGAACTTCGGAGCGCGGTCGACGAGGATTTTGAAAGCGGTTTCGTACTCTGTTTAAAAAGAAGCGTGGAATTTATTAAAATAAAAGGGCAAAAAATAGACGCTCTGTCTGAAAAAGCGTTGTGTTATTACCAAAAGGAGAACAAAAATGGAATCGAATGAAAAAGCAACGATAATCTGTAACACTTTAACGGCAAAAAAAGCCTATGACGTGATAAAGATCGACGTCAAAGGCAAAACCATACTCGCCGATTATTTCATAATAGCGAGCGGAAAATCATCGACGCAGGTAAAATCTCTCGCCGAATATTGTATAGAAGCGATAGAAAAAGAGGGCGGACAAGTTCTCCGTAAAGAGGGGCTTGACGATTGCAGGTGGGCGGTAGTCGACTTCGGCGACGTCATTTTGCATATTTTCAACGACGAAACGAGGCTTTTCTACCACTTGGAAAGACTTTGGGCGGACGAAAACAACGTCGAAAAAATAGAAGACTGATCACAGATCTTCCGCGTCGGGAAGGGATAGTATCTCTTTTTCGCTTAAATTTTTGAATTTTTGAGGCTCTAAAACTATGCCTTTAAACGCCACGTTCGGTCTTTTCGGGCGGCGGCGTTTTCTTTTCGGTTTTTCCTCGCGCTCAACGTAATATATTTTCGGATCGGGTTCTTCGACATTTGGTTTCGACCTCAAAAAATCGCGGTATAGTTTTATAAAACGGACTATAAGCGCGGCGAGAAAGCAAATTGCGAAAAGTATAGAGAGGTAGATAAATCCTTTTATCGGCGACGGCATAAAAAACTCCTTTTTCTAAAATTATACAGTATAAAATGAAGAAAAAAAGACCATATTATGTATAACGATATAATATTTTGTCAAAAGGAGAAAAGTCTATGACGGAAATAAAGACGATAAACGGAGAAGACCTGCGAAAAGAAAAAGAGGAGTGGGACGAAAGGGAAAAAAAGGAACTGTTCCCCATCGCTCGTCTTTTCGGACAAACGCAGGACGAACTCATAAGGGAGTTCAAGGAATATAAGGCGAGAAAACTTTTCGCAAAAGTCGAATACGATCTCACTTCGGTAACGGGGGACGAGGAACTCGGCAGAAAACTCGAAGAATGCGCGTCTTACGGGTTCGGCGGCGTAATAGTTTTGCCGCAATATATTTCCCGCGCTTCTTCGAAACTCGGGAAAAAGGCGAAGATAATCGCCGCCGTAAATTTTCCTTACGGAGAGGAGATACCCTATTCTTCTGTCAAATGCGCTAAAAAGGCGATATCCGAAGGAGCCGACGCTCTTTTGGTACACGTGGGGCTTACTCTCGTAAAAAGAGGGGCGTACGAATTGCTTGCGAAACAGTTCTAGAAACTCGTCAAGGCGGCGTGAGGCGCTGAAATTTACGCCGTTTTAGAGTGCGGAGAATTGACAGCCGAAGAGAGAAAAAAGACGGTGGAATCGCTCGTGGCCGTCGGGGTTACGGCTTTCTGCTCGGCGACAGGAATAAGAAAAGCGGACGATTTAAGCGCCGCGGAAAATCTTAAATTATGCGTCAAAAACGCCAAGTCGATAGGGTATTGCGGCGAAGAAGATTTCGATAAGGAAATAGCCGTGTTGTCGGCAAGCGATCTTCTTTCGACTCCTTCCGCCGGAAATTTCGCGAAAAACCTGAAAATAAAACTTGCGTAAAACGCTTTACAAATAATCAAATAGGGTATATAATACTTTCGAAAAATCTTTGGGGCAGGGTGAAATTCCCTACCGGCAGTAAAGTTCGGAAAATTTTTTCCGACGAAGTCTGCGAGGGCGCAAGCCTTGACGGAGTGATAACCATTCTCCGACCGACGGTAAAGTCCGGATGATAAAAGATTGTTTGGCGAAAAAACTGTCCCGTCGTATTTTCGGCGGGCTTTTTTATTTTCGTCCGTCGCCCTTCGTTTTTTCAAAAAAAGAAAACGAGGCATTGTATGAAAAAACTAAACTTGACGGCAGGCAGAATAACCCTTATATCCCTTTTTACCGCGATCGCTTTCGGATTATCCTTTCTCGAATTTCCCATTTTCCCGGCGACGCCCTTTTTAGAACTCGACTTTTCGTTCGCGATCCTCTTGATAGGCGGATTTATGTTCGGTCCCGTTTCGGCGGAGATAATGATCGTCGCCCTTCAACTTCTGAAACTCGTCGCGTCGCAGTCGTTCGGAGTGGGAGAACTCGCGAACTTTATAACGGCGAATTGTTTTATTTTCGTTCCCTCTTTGTTCTATAAATTCAAAAAGGGCATTAAAGTCGTCATAATTTCGCTTATATTAGCGATATTGCTTCAAACTCTCGCGGCGACTCTTTCAAATAAGTTTATACTTTTTCCCCTTTACGGTTTAAACGACGAGGCGTTTTCGTCGGCGTTTTGGTTTATAGTCGCGTTCAACGTCATAAAAGGGGTGGTAAACGGCGCGATAACTCTGATTTTATATAAACGTTTGAAATTTTTATTTACAAAATTCATCGATTTATGATATAATGGTCGGGATATTATGGAAAAAATAAGTAAAAGTCGCGAAGAAACGATAAAAATAGCGGAAGAATACGCTCGCGGACTCAAAGCGGGGGACGTGGTTTTGCTCAAAGGCGAAATGGGCGCGGGTAAAACGGTTTTTTGTAAAGGCGTCGCGAAGGCGCTCGGTATAACCGACGAGATAACCAGCCCGACTTACGCTTATATGAACGATTATTACGGTAAACTTTATCACTACGATTGTTACAGGCTTTCATCGGGCGAGGACGCAGAGGCGCTCGGACTTACCGAATATTTTTACGGCGGGGGTATTAGCCTCGTGGAGTGGAGCGAAAATATTTCCGAAGTTTTGCCGAGCGGGTGTAAAACGGTAATTATAGAAAAAACGGGAGAAGAGGAGAGGAAAATCACTTTATGAATTATCTTGCCGTCGATACGAGCGGGAAATACCTTACCGTTATTGCGAAAGGAAAGAAAAAGAGCGTGGTTTTCGTCGAAGATTGCGCGCTTTCGCATTCGGTCATACTTTTGGACGAGATAGAAAAAGCGCTTATAGAAGCGGATATTACGCTTAAAGAGGTCGACGTATTCGCCTGCGCCGTAGGTCCCGGGTCGTTTACGGGGATAAGGATAGGCGTCGCCACGGTGAAGGCGTTCGCGTATTCTTTGCGGAAAAAAGTTTTATCGGTAACCTCTTTCGATACGCTCGCATACGATAGAGTGAACGGAAAGCGAAAACTTGCTTTGATAAGCGCCGGGCATAATAATTACTACGGACGGCTATACGCCGAGGACGGATGCGAAAAGGGCGAACCCTTTTTCGCTTCGCAAGACGAGATAATGAAAACGGACGGTTTCGACGAAGTCGTTTGCGACGGGCAAACTCCTTTTGACAATTCCTATGCGGCGAACGTCGTAAACGGTTTTGAGAACGCCGTCGAAGCCAATCTCTTTAAAGCCGTCGACGATCTCGAAAGTCTGATTCCTCTTTACGTCAAAAAAAGTCAGGCGGAGGAAGAAGCGAAATGATAAGGCGTTGGACTTACGTCGATAACGCGCCCATAGCGGAAATGGAAAAAAAGTATTTTCCCGATCCTTGGAATTTCAGAATGCTCGCGGGAACCTATCTTCTCGATAATTTCGTCGGGCTGGTCGACGAAAGAGAGGGCAAAGTCGTGGGTTATATCGGCGCGACCTATTGTATTGACGAGGCGGAGATAACCCTCGTCGCGGTCGACGAACCATACAGGCGTAAGGGGATCGCGACTTCACTTTTAAACGAACTTTTTTCGGTTTTAAAAGAGAGGTCGGTAGAAAGGGTGCTGCTCGAAGTGAGAAGAAGTAATTACTACGCCCAAAAGTGTTACGTTAAAGCGGGTTTTTCGGTGCTTTCCGTCAGAGAAGGGTATTATCCCGACAAAGAGGACGCGCTTATTATGGAGAAAAGAATATAAAAACCTCATATAACGGTTTGTCCGCCGTCGATAAAGGACGAGGAAAAGTTGTTCTGTTTTTACACGGTTATCTTTCAAGTAAAGAGAGTTTCCGTTTTCAAACGGAATTTTTTTCGGCTTTTTTCAGAGTCGTCGCCGTGGATATGACGGGATTCGGCGAAAGCGATAGTATGAAATATCCTTATTCGCTCGACGATTACGTCGCGGAGATCAAAGGCGTTATAGACCTTTTGGGAGTAGAAAAGGTCGACGTCGTCGCCCACTCGTTCGGAGCGAGAGTTTTAGTAAAACTACTCGCCGTCGATAAGAGGATAGATAAGATCGTTCTGACCGGCGCGGCAGGCTTGGGAAAAAGAAGAGGAATAAAATATTTTTTCAAAAGGACGCTGTTTAAGATCCTGAAAAGTTTTATCCCGAGGGAAAAGTTGAAAAAATTTTATTCGTCCGACTATCTCTCGCTATCTCCCGTAATGAAGGAAAGTTTTAAACTTATAGTCGGCGAGGATCTCACCGAATATTACAAAAAAATAAAAAACGAGGCGCTGATAATTTTCGGCGCCAAAGATAAGGAAACGCCCGTTAAGACGGCGAAACGAATGAAGAAATGCGTTAAGAGAAGCAGACTCGTAGTTTTGTCGCGATCGGGGCATTTTTGTTTTTGCGAACGCCCGAACGCCTTCAATTCGAAGGTGTTTTCCTTTTTAATGGAGAAATAAAATGGACACGGTAGCCTATTTGGTGCTTTTGTTTTGCTGTATATGCTCTCCGTTTATCTCTTTCGACCTGTTGGCGATATTCCAGCAGTGCGGTTACGTCGCGGGGGAGTTTTCGGATTGGCTTTATAAAAAGGGCTGGAAAAGACGGACGAAAATAGCCTTTCTTTCTCTTTTTTCATCGGTTTTTTATATGGTTACGGAAACGTCGGGAGCGAACGAGTCGATCTCGTTTGTTGTAATAGGCGTTGCCTATATCTTTTCCGCTTTTTTATCGGCGTTAAAACCGAAATTGAAAGTGAAGCCGGTATTTACTATGAGATTTTTGCGGACGATAGTCGTAACTATTGCCGTTTCGGTCGTTTTCGCTTCTTTCTTGTTCTTTTTCATAGGTTTTAAATCGGTGGTTTTATGTTGCCTTACCGCGGAATATATATCCCTGTCCGGGATAATTCTATATCCTTACGAAAAAATCAAAAGAATGGGTTATGAAAAGAAAGCGCGTAAAAAACTCGCAAGTATGAAGGGGCTTATAAAAATCGGGATAACGGGAAGTTCGGGAAAAACTTCGGTAAAAAATTATCTCGCCGTCATCCTCGAAGGAAAATACAGAGTTTATAAAACTCCTAAGTCCTTCAATACTCCGCTCGGAATATGCCGTTCGGTAGAAGAAATGCCGACGGACTCCGAGATATTCGTCGCCGAAATGGGCGCGAGAAAAAAAGGGGATATAAAAGAACTGTGCAGCATCGTCGATCCGACGGTCGGAGTAATAACTACGATAACCGAACAACACATAAAGACTTTCGGTAGTATGGAAAGACTGAAAGATACAAAATTCGAACTTATAGAGGGGCTTAACGGGGGATTTGCCGTCTTTTCGGCGGACGATGAAGGAAGCGTTGAACTTATGAACAGATGCGCAGGGGAGAAATTTTCCGCGGGCTTCAACGGCGGTTTAGTCAAAGTCGTAGATTATATATGCAAAAACGGCAAAAGTAAGATCGTATTTCGCGTAAACGACCGTGAGTTCGAGGTCGAAACCACGCTTATAGGCAGACATAACGCGCTCGATCTGAGTTTGGCGTTCGCGGTCGCGTTAAAACTCGGAATGACCGAAGAAGAAATAGTCGAAAGAATAAAAGGAATAGTTCCCGTCGAACATAGGCTCGAACTTTTAAAGACGGAAAACGGGATAACGGTCATAGACGACGGATATAACGCCAACCCCCTCGGTATGAAGAGCGCCGCGGAAGCCCTCGATTGTTTCGACGGGAGAAAATTCGCCGTTGTGTCCGGAATAGTCGAGGGCGGGAAGGAAGACGGCAGATTGAATAAAGAGGCGGGAAAGATATTCGGAGAGGTCGCGGATTTTCTTATCGCGGTCGGCGAAAACGCCCAAAATATCGCCGACGGCGGAAAAGATAAAAAGGCGGAGATATTTAAGGCGAAAGATCTCGAAGATGCGAAAGGGATATTATATTCTCTTATAAAAAAGGGAGATACGGTCATATTCGTAAACGATCTTCCCGACAAGTACTGAAATTACAAATTATTTTGGAGGTGTAAATTGAAAAACATACTCGTTTTTTTCGGAGGGGTTTCCTGCGAACACGACGTTTCGGTTATCACGGGAACTATGGTTGCAAACTCTCTTAAAGGGGGAAATTTCGACCCGATTCCCATATTCGTCGACGAGAATGGCGAATGGTACGGCGGTAAAGAACTTTTCGATATAGGATTTTGTTCCTCTTTCGACGAAAAGAAGGTATATAAGGTAACCGTCGTCCCGGGCGACGATGCTCTGTACCGTATAAAGAACCGAAAACTCAAAAAGATATCGAAGGCGGACGTCGCGATAAATTGTCTGCACGGGCTAAACGGCGAGGACGGCAGTCTTGCGGGGCTGTTGCAACTTTCAGGTATACCCCTTGCGTCGCCCTCTCTTTTCGCTTCTTCTCTGTCTATGGATAAGTATTATACTAAACTGTTGCTCGCGGGGCTTAACGTCGCTTGCGCGCCGTATGTAAGGATATGCAGAGATAATTACGAACGGGGAAAGGAATTCGCCCTCGACTTCGTAAAAAAGAAACTTGAATTTCCCGTTATAGTAAAGCCAGCCAATCTCGGCAGCAGCATAGGTATTACCAAGGTGTCCGACGAGGGGAAACTTATCGACGCTTTGGATCGGGCGTTCAAATACGACGGTAAAGTCGTCGTCGAAAAGGCGTTCGAGGGATTTCGCGAGATAAATTGCGCTTGCTATAAGTCGGGAGATAAGTATTTCGTGTCCGAATGCGAAGAACCCCTTTTGAACGGGGATCTGCTTTCTTTCGCGGATAAATATAACGGAGAGGGCGTAAAAAATTTCCCCGCGGAAATCGAGCCGTCTATCTCAAAAAAAATAAAAGAAACGGTCAAGTACGTTTACCGTAAACTCGATTTCAAGGGTGTTATTCGGATAGATTTCCTGCTCGTGGGAAACGAGGTCTATCTCAACGAGATAAATTCGGTTCCAGGCTCGCTCGCATATTATCTGTTCTGTTCGAGTACCGATCAACTTTCGGAATTCGTAGAAAGACTTTGCGTCGACGCTATAAACGAAAGACAAAAGTTCGATTCCAATCTCTTTAAATATAAAAGCGGAATATTGAACGCGGGATTTTTCGGCAAGGGCAAGACGGGGAGAGGAAATAAGCGGTAGGATTAACAAATAGTTTTCATTCGGCGTAGAATAAAGTAAAACGGTTTTCACAAAGGAGAAGAAAATGTCGTCTGAAATATTCCACGCTATATTGTGGCTTTTGTTGGTTTTTCTTTTTACCTCTTCGGGGGCGGCGGTGGCTTGCCTTTTCTCCGATAGGGCGATAAATTATATTTTTACTTACATTTCCGGGTTTTCGGGCGGGATAATGATTGCGGCGTCGGTCTGGTCGCTGCTTATTCCCGCGATGGAAACCTCGTCTTATTCGGAAGAGATCTCTCTCGCTCTTGCCGTCGGGGGGTTCGCCCTCGGAGCGGCGTTTATGTTCGTCGTTTCGAAATTTTTACCCGAAGAAGAAAATCCCGCGAGGGGATCTTTCAAAAGACTTTTCATCGCCGTTACGGCGCATAATATCCCGGAAGGTCTTGCCGTGGGATTTGCGTTCGGCGGCGTTGCTTTCGGAAAACTTCCTCTTGCCGCCGCGATAGCGGTCGCCTTGGGGATAGGCATTCAGAATTTTCCCGAAGGAGCGGCGGTTTCCATGCCTGCGAGAAAGGTTTTCGGTAAAGGCAAAGCCTTTTTATACGGCGCGGCGAGCGGCGCGGTCGAACCTATAGCCGGGCTTATCGGGTTTTTCGCCGTCGGGATAGTTTCCGAAATACTTCCCGTATCGATGGCGTTCGCCGCAGGAGCGATGGTTTTCGCAACTATAAGCGACGTTTTGCCCGGCGCTCTCAACAAAAACGCCATACAAACTTCCGCGGGATTCTCGGTCGGATTTATACTTATGATGACCTTAGACGTTCTATTCGGCTGAAAAATAAAATAAAAATCAATTATTGTTGATTTTCGGTTGACTTTTCTTTCTGCATAATGTATAATGAAATTGTAAAATGTCAATCATTAAAAATACGGAAGAATTTTTATGGATATATTTTATATAATTATAGGGTTTACGATCGGCGTTATTGCTTGTTTTACGCTCTATATTACCAATAAAAAGGGCATCAACGAAAACGGGCGGATAGAAAAGATATTCGCTCTCGTTTTGTTTTGTCTGTTCTTCGTCCGTTATATGGGTGGCAGGGATAAAATAATAGATACCGTCGGGCTTAACGTCCGTTCGCCCTTCGGTGTGGAAGGGCAGGCTAAGACCTTTCTTTCCGTCATATTGCTTTGGTTCGGTTTCGCGTCGATAACGCTTATGACGACATATCCCTTTTTCAGGGGAAAGATAAAGAGCCTTGACGGAACGGTAAAATATTTCGCGACGCCGGTTTTTTTGGTTACGGTCATCTTTATGGGGATACTTACCGTCGCGTTGGACGGGAGCGTCGCCGGGGAAGGCGTTTATTGGAGAGGGGCGGTGTATTCCGCCGAAACGGGATTTGCGCTCGGAATGTGCGGCTATTATTTTATTTCCGACTTTTCCTTTCGTTTCAGCCGCAAAAATTTTTTCGTCGGAACGTTGATAGTCGTCGGAATGCTCGTCGTTTCGACGCCGAGTTATCTTTTTCAAACCCTTTTCGGAGAGGGAAGCGCCGCGATAAAATTAAAAGATCTCACCGTATATCACCGTATCGCGGTGTACGGAGCAGTGATCTCGCCGGCTCTCATATATTTTTTATTCAGAAGGTTCGCTCCGGAAGTTAAAAGATACGCCCTGCTTTACGTCAGCCTTGCGGCGATGCACAGTTATTGTTACGGCTATACTTTTTCGACCTTTTTAAACGTAACTTCGTGGCCGCTTCACCTTTGCAATACGGCAATGTTCATAATTCCGCTTTGCCTGATATTCAAGTGGGACAAATTGTTCTATTTCACGTTGTTTATAAACGTTTTAGGCGCGTTTTTCGCGATGCTTATGCCAAATTATTCGGACAGCGTTCGCTTTTTGTCGGCGTCGTCGATACAGTTTTGGTTAAATCACTATTGCGCGTTCTTTATGCCGGTTCTGATAATCGCGTTGAGAATATATCAAAGACCCAAACTCAGACAATTCGTATATTCGCTCGTCGCGTTTGCGGTATATTTTTTGTTTATACTCGTTATCAACGCCTGGTTTTCAAATTACGGAAGCGTCGATTTCTTCTTTATAAACAGCGATTTTATTGCGGACAAATTGGGGCAATGGGCGAAAAATCTTCGTAATATTACCCTCGTTTTTACAATTTCCGATCTCCGCTTTACTTTTTATCCGATATATCAATCTCTTTTCTTTCTCGTGTACGTCGGGTTGGCGCTCGCTATGTGGTTTTTGTACGAGCAGTTTTTTCAGGTCGCCGACCTTTATTACGAAATCGGCAGCAGAAAGAAAAAAATAAGGGCGGACAGGCTTGCCCTCGAAGTAAAATTAAACGGCAGGAGCGTAGACGAACCGATGAATCCCGACGCGAAAAACAAATTGATATTAAGAAACTTTTCCAAAAAGTATAATACGAGCGAAGTTTACGCCGTAAAAGACGCTAATCTCGAAATCGAGGGCGGGCAGATATTCGGCTTTTTAGGGCCTAACGGCGCGGGAAAAAGCACGATAATAAAAAGCATCGTCGGAATACAGACGATAACTTCGGGGAGTATCGAAGTTTGCGGGTACGACGTTGAAAAACAGCCTATCGGCGCCAAACTTCAGACGGGATTCGTTCCCGATCATTACGCTTTATACGAAAATCTCACGGGGAGAGAATACGTCAATTATATCGCCGATCTTTACGGGGTAAGTTTTGAGGACAGGACGAAGAGGATAGACGAGTACGTTTATAATTTCAATCTCGGGAAGGCGTTCGACAATCAGATAAAGACTTATTCTCACGGAATGAAACAAAAAATAACCATAATGTCCGCGCTCGTTCATAATCCGAAATTGTGGATATTGGACGAACCTCTCACGGGGTTGGATCCGGAGAGTATATTTCAAGTCAAGGAGTGTATGAAAAAACACGCCGCAGAGGGCAATATCGTGTTCTTTTCAAGTCATATAATCGACGTCGTCGAAAGGATATGCGACCGTATCGCGATCATAAAGGGCGGAACGATTCTTTGCGAGAGGAAGGTCGAAGATATAGAAAAATCGGGCGAACAACTCGAAGATTTCTATATGAAAACGATAGGTGAAACTCATCATGACTAAGTCGAAGAAGGAAAAAGGGTCTTTTAAAAGGACCTTTAAAAACTTAATGACGCTCGTGGGGATGCAACTCAAAGAAAAACTCGATCTTTCCTATCTCGGAAATTTCAGGAAAACGCTTTTCAAGACGGTTTATTTCGCGATCGAATTTGCCGTGGTTACCGTCTTGTGTTTTCTGTTGTTTTATTTTTGTAAGGTGTTCAGGGTTTTTTCTCTCGTAGACGACTTTCCCGTCAGCGTGGTGTCGATTATCTTTTCGGTAATGTTGTTTTTATCGGTGATTTTCGGAACCGTCGGGCTTGTGAAGGCGTTGTATCTTTCGAGGGACAATCTCGTGCTTTTGACTCTTCCCGCAAGTTCTTCGACCATATTCTTGTCAAAAATAATAGTATATTATATCTACGAATTAAGAAAGAACTTTATGTTTCTGATCCCCTTTTTCACGGGGTACGGGATAGCGCAGAATTTTCAGCCTTACTATTACGGCTGGCTTTTGATCGTCTTTTTATTCGTATCGTTTTTGCCCGTCCTCGTTTCGGCGCTCGTTTCCATTCCCGCGCTGTTTGTTTTTCAGGGGCTTAAAAAGGTAAAAATTTTACAGTACGCGGTAGTAACCGTCGCCATTTCGGCGCTCGTTCTGTTCGTGTACTATCTGATCTCCCTTATTCCTCAAAATATAAATTTGCAGGAGAGTTGGGGAACGACCTTTTGGGAAATACAGGACTTTTTAAAGGGCTATACCAATACTTTTCCCTTTTTATACGCTTTGACCGAACTTATCGTCGGCAAGAGGTCGGGAACCTCGTATTATATTTTCAATTCTTATACTTTGCCCTATTTCGGAATACTTATCGCAACCATAGTAATTCTTACCGTACTTTGTTTCCTTCTTTCCAAACCTTTGTTTTACAAAATGGCGTCCACGCCTTTCGAGTTCAAGAAAAAGGACAATCTTACGAAAAGAAAGGATAAAGTCCGTTCTCCCTTTTTCTCGGCAGTCAGAAAGGAGTTTTTGGTGGGATTAAGAAATAACGACGCGATAAATCTTTTTGTTCTTCTCGTTATAATCCAACCTCTCGCGATCGAACTGTTGAATAAACTGTATTCCGCTATGAATACGCGGTTTATCGGAATGCAGATGACGATAGCCTTCAACCTTTTGATAGTTCTTTTGATAAACCTGTCGACCAATATTACCGTCGCGAGCGTTTACAGCAGGGACGGAGCGGCTTCTTATCTCAATAAAGTTCAGCCTTCGCCTTACGGGGTTCTGTTGCTTTCGAAGATAACGGTAAACGGCGTAGTCGCTTTGGCGGGAACGGTCGCGACGACCGTCATATTCGGCGTGTTTTATAATGAAGTCATAGGTGTACCTTCGGTGATACTCTTCGGCGTAACCGTGTATTCGGTTTTTCTCGCTCACTTGTTTTGGAGCGCCGAAACGGACGTTATGCGTCCACAAGCCGAGCAGTACGCGACTTTCAGCGAACAGGCGAATAATCCCAACGAAAATCTCTCCGCGATACTCTGTTTCTTGATTTCGTTTATCGCTTTCGGCATCGTTATGTTTCTCTCTATGGAAGGGACGCTGTCCGCATGGATAAAAATAAGCGTTTTGGGAATAATATTCGCCGTAGTGAAAATTTGTTCCTACTTTACCAAGATAAGCGTGTTTTATAAGGAGAAACAATAATGAAAAAAGTAGTCGTGATCCTTATAGGCGCTATATATATAGGTTCGGTTTTTATCGTAAACTTTTTCGGACTTCAGATAAATTTTTTCTCCGATCATATTTATCAGGAGAAGATAGAGTGTAATTCCATAACGCTTTTTTCCGGCGGACGAAGCGGAGATACCGTGGAAAGCAAAATAGGCGACGACGGAGTTAAGCGTTTTTCGATAAAATTCATCGAAGGGGAATACACAAAAGAGGAAGACAGCCTGAAAAGCAATCCCAACACGGTAAGGCTCGATTACAGGGTTTATCCCGACAATGCGACAGATAAAAGCGTCAGGATAATCGCCGAAGATTCGAAGTATTACGTCGTGGATAACGCTATGAAGACCATAACGTTTTTAGACGCGCCGCTCGGCGTTCACATAACTATTTCTTCCGCGGACGGAAGCGATCTGTCGGAAAAAATATATATTATTATCTACTAAATTCTAAGGAGGAATTTATGAAACTCACCAAGAAAATCTTATTTTTCTTACTTTCTGCGATTTTAGTCGCGTCAGTCGCCGTTTTTGCGGCGAGTTGCTCGGGTGGATACGCTCCCAGATCGGTTTCCGTAGACGGGACCTCGGTCAAGACCGAATACGAAGTCGGGGAGAAAGTGGATTTTTCGGGCGTCAAAGTTACCGTAACGTTTACCGACGATTCGAAAGAGATATTCGGGTTTAACGACGTCGAATTGTATTTCGGGAACGAGAAACTCGAAGCCGAAACCGACAAGATAACGGCGGAAAAGGGACGTAAAGAGATAAAAGTCAAGTATAAGGAAGTCGAAACCTCGATCGTCATAAACGTAGTAAGCGCCGCCGAACCGATCGAAGAGGATAACAGATACGTCTTGTCTTTTACCTACGAAGAAGAAACCAACAGGGCTAAAAAAGCCGCCGAAACCAATATCGAATACGGGCAAAACGGATACGAAGGGCAGTTTTACGCGTCAGAAGACGTAGTTCGTCTTGTCGGCGACGACAACGCGTTCGAACTTAAACCAATTCTCACTCTTTTCGATCCCGAGGAGATAAAAGACGAAGTGGTGGACAGGTACGAATCGGAAGCGAATATTTCTATCGTAAACGAGGACGGAAGCAAGGAAGGTCTTGCGATCGATAAAGACGAAGAGAACGCGACCGCCCGCTATTATTCGGGAGAAACACTGTACGCGACCGCTTTTTACGCCGAACAGAAATATAAATTCGAAGAAGTGTCGATCGGTAAAAAAATAGAGATCTCCGTTCTTCCTCTCGGTTATAAGATCGCCAAGACCGTCGAACCTTTCGCTATAACCGTAAAGATAGTGGACGGGTACAACGTATACAGCGCGGCTCAACTTTCGGTCGTCGACAACACGCAGCAAAGCGATTGGGCTGACATCAAAAACGCCAACGGTCTTTTAAACGTGGATCCCGACGCCGTAGTATTGCAGAATAATATAGCGATCGCGGCGAGCGATCTCCCGTCGTCTTTCGTATACGAACTTACCGACGCGGGAAAGGCGATAGATTATTATAACAATTCCGACCTTACCACTCCTATCGCGAGCGAAAAGGAAAAATTGGGAGTTTACAGAATAAAAGATTGCGTCGACGTTTACAAGAGGAACACCGCCGACGGAAAGACTTTCTCTTTCTACGGAAATTTCTATACTTTAAACGCTCAATCGGTACCTTTGGTATCTTCTTTCGCCGACGGCGAAAACCGCGACTACGAGAGCGATTTTTCGAATACTACGCTTTTCAAGTTTACGGGCAACGGAAATTCCGAGAATAAAGGAAGTTACGAATTGAGCAATATCAACGTTATCGGAAACGCCAACAGAAGCGAACTCGTAGACGGCACGGCAAAACACAATCCCGTTTACGCAGGCGGACTTATCTTCCTTAAAATAAACAACGCCGATTCAAAGATAAACAACGCTCTTTTAAGGACATTCTTCATCTCCGTATTCCCCGAAGAGAGCGGAAAGACGGAGATAGAAAATATAAAATGTTACGATTCTTATCAGAACGCGGGATTTTTCTGGAGCGGAGTAGAGTGTTCTATTAAAAACAGCGATATAAAAAGGGCGGGCGGACCTCTCTTTATAATGCAACACGTCGAACCCAAAACGAGCGGGTATGAAAACAGAATCCCCAAACTTACCGTCGAGGACAGCAATCTCGAAAGTTTGGTTACCGGTCAGGAAGTTTGGTTCGTAAGCGTAAAAGCAACCGAAGCCTTCTCTCTTTTGACGACTCTCGACGCGCCCTTGAAAGACTTCGGTAAAACCATTATGAATACGGACGGAGAGAGGACCAACCTCGTCAACGTCGTTTGCCTCGTAATGGCTAACGGCTCCGACGCCAGCGTTTTGAGCGATCCAGCCGCGCAAGGATATTTTTCCAATAAAAAAGGAGAAAAAACTTATTATATAGATAGGCTTTACGCCGCGAGCGAGTTCGGCGGACAACTTTTGCAGGCTGTGATGAAATATCAAAGCGCCGTGCTTAACACCGACGACAGCGGGTTTATCGGACTTCCGCAAAACGACGACGGAGAATACGTTCCGACTATATATCCCGAAAACGACCTCGCGGTCGCAATGGCGGTACAGACTTCTCTCGCTTCTTCCGACTTTATAACGGTAAATCTCGGCGGTATGGGCATAATGCTCGGACTCGGAAACGTCGCCGCTTAATAATTAAAACTAAAATACTAAATGCGTCGCCTTGCGAAAGCAGGGCGGCGTTTTTTATGCTTTTTTCGCTTTAGGATTAACAAACCCTATCAATAGTTTTTTTGAGTGGTAATAAAGCGGTTAACGCTTTGTTAAAGCCCTTGCCGTTAGATAATATTTCCTGCGGTCTTTGCCTCGACTTAACGGGTATGTTAATCCTAAACGTCGTTTTTTGTAAATTTAAAAAATCTGCCGAAAAAGGTTGACAAAGAATTATAGTTCTGCTATAATCTATTCGTTATAGAACAATAGTTCTAAACTTTTCGCGTTTTTTCCTTTGATTTTCCCCTTTCAAAGGGAATAAAACGCGGAAATAACGAAGATTTTCATAGGGTACCCTATTGTTTTTGCTAACGCAAAAACAAAACCCCTTGAAGGATAAAAGAACTCAAAAAAATAATTGAGAGGTAAAAAAATGAAGAACAAGAAAAAGATCTTGCTTTCGTCGGTAATGGTAATAGCCCTCTGCTTGTCCCTTATCGCAGGAAGCACCTTCGCTCTTTTCACGAGCGAGAGCAAAGTCAACGTTGCCGTAACTTCGGGTAAGGTCGAAGTCGTCGCGTCTTTATCGACTCCTACGATATATTCGGCAAAGGCTTCAGAAGATATCGCTACGGATAGCGAGGCTTACGCCGGAACGGCGACCGCTTTCGGCGTTACGAGTAAGTACGAATGGGAAAAGCAGACCGAAACGACTTACGATGACGAACACGAAGTTACTTATTACGTTTTCAAAAACACCGGTACGGCAAGCATAGTCGGCGACACGATCACTCTTAACAGGATAACTCCGGGCGATAGAGTAGATTTCGACGTTAATATTACAAACAACAGTAACGTCAAAATTCAATACAGAGTTATCGTTACTGTAAATAACGGGCTTCAGATTTTCAACGCAATGTATGTTTATATCGACGGTATTCGCTTGGAAGGCGTAAACAGAACGGGAAATTGGAAAACCCTTGAGGCTAACGGCGCAATTCCTAAAATTCCCGTAGAAATATATCTTCCCGTAGAACTTGACGGCGAAGAATATATGAATCAATCGACTTCGATGACCGTATCGGTGGAAGCGGTTCAGAGCAACGCTAAAACTTCTAACGCGGATTATGCAAGTCTTGCTTTGACCGAGGCGACAGCGACGAAGTCGGTAAGCGTTAATAAATCGGAAACCACGGGTAAAATCGTTATCGACAATGAGCCTGCCGTAATTTCCGATGAAAACAATTTGATCACTATCACTCTTCCGACTTTGACAAAAATCGCGTCGAGCGCAGACGTGGAAGACGATAAAACTTCTTTGACCGTTAAGATCGATCCTAAGGAAGAAGTCGCGTCGAGCGTTTTCACCGTAAGTCAGGTCGATGAGGACGTTCAGGAAGTGCAGTCCTATGACGTTCAGGTCCTTTTGCAGAATTTGACCACAAACGCAATTACCGAGGATAACACAACTGAAATTATCGTTCAAATGTACGTGGGGACGGGTCTTTCCGGCGTTAAATTGTATCATACTCACAACGACGTTACAAACGAAGTTACTAATGCGACTTATGACTCGGAAACGGGATACATTACGTTTACAACGAACAATTTCTCGGAATATACGGTAGTTTATAATAAAGATTACGTTTACGAAACCGTTGATGAAAACGGCAAGACCGAAGTAGTCGTGCTTAAAGCGAGTGAAACGCCCGGCGTTTACGTCGATCCCGAAAACTCCGAAAAGACGGTTAAGGTCGAAAAGGACGGAGAAGGCAACGTAGAACTTCAAGAGTTCGTCGAAGTGTTTGAATATTCCGTAACCTATGCGGGCGGCAAAGAAAAGGGTTTCCATGACTTTGCAAAGGCGCTCAACGCGGCTCTTTCGGCTGACGGAAGCGCGCTGAAACTTGCCGCTGACGCGGTTGCTCCGTCGAAATTTATTGACGTTGATAAAACCCTTACGATCGATTTGAACGGGTACGAGATGACAGTCGGAACAGGTCTTACTCTGAATGATTCCGGCGTGATAAGCGTTAGCGGAAATCTTACCTTGAGAGATACTTCTGAAAATGCAGGAACAATCAAAATAAATCAAATTCAAAATGGTCATGTTGTTCACGTTGAAAATGGCGGAATATTTACGCTTGAAGGTGGTTGTTTAAAAGCCTGCCAAGCCCTTCAGGTTGTGAAAGGCGGTATTGCGACTATCAAAGGCGGCACATTGCGGTCTGAAGGTTATAATAATGGACCAATCTATTATGCGGTTAATAATAAAGGAGAAGTTGCAATAGAGGGAGGCGTGTTCTACAGTCGTTCGAATAACGGTATAGTAAACAATAGCGGGAAAATGACCGTTACAGGTGGACAATTTATTAAAATTACCAGTTATGGAAATGATTCCTATTGCACTGCAATATTTAACGACGGAGAATTAGTAGTCAATAAGGAATTATATAAAATTTCAGCCAATCATAATTCCGACAACAAAGTTACTATCGGCGACAACTTAAAATTTACCGAAATCGGCGCAAGCGGAGAATTGATTTTGGGAGAGGGTGTATCCGTAGGAACTTTGAATATTTCCGGCGGTAAGCCCGTCTTGAACAACGTAACGATTACTTCTTTGACGGTTAGCGGCGGAGAACCCGTTTTCGGCGACAACGTAACGATTGGTAATTTAACCGTTAACGGAAGCGGAAAAGTTGCCGTGGGAAACGACGAAACCATTAACGGAATTATAAGAGTCAGCGGTGGAGAAATTATTTTCGGTGATAAAGTTGATTCAAATTATTTTAACAATAAGTTTTATGACGCCAACAAGTTAACAATTACAGGCGGTTCGATCGACTTTGGCAATACCGAAATGGAGATTAAAACACTGAATATTGCGTTAACTTCTCTTGATCTTAGGTATTTAACTTTTAAAGGGAAAGGAACGATTGAAAATTTATCAATTACGAGAGATTATAGTACACAATGGAAAGGTGCGGATATTACAGTTGAAAGTGGCGTTATAATTGAAAATATAACTTTTACTGGAAAATATCATTCACAAACAGGTAAAAGCAAACTTACTTTGCAAGGAAGCGGAAAGGTTGAAAAGTTAACAATAAAAGAATACGGCGACGTTACGATCAATGATGGTGTTGTTGATGAAAAAGACATTGAGAAGATAGACGCAGCAACACCGGCAGTCGAAAATCCGATTATTGTGAATTACGTTGAAGTTTCCGATGATGATTGATTTTTCTTAAAAGAAGCGTAACGATAAAATTTGTCGTCGAAGAATGTTAAATAATAAAAAAACATTTTCGCTTTATTATTAAAACACAAAATGTTTTATACGATTTATCCTATAATCCTCAAATAAAGAATCGCT
>JAFVCP010000082.1 GCA_017479185.1 Clostridia bacterium | reverse complement strand
GTCGTGCGTCTTTCCTTTCCAAACGTAACCGAGGTCGGCAACCGCCGTATACCATTCGCCCGCAACCAACGAGGAAGGCTCTACCGGATTATTTTGAGCGTCGTAATAAGTAATAGTCGAACTCACACTGTCGTTTTTGGTGAAGTTATTGGTTGTGTTAAAATCATTTCCTGGCGTAAATCCTTCGCCGAATTTTACCTGCATTATTATAGCGCTGTAAGACTCAACGTCGTATAATGCGTTGTTTCCGCCAATCAAAGGATTGTCGAACGCAAAACGGTTTTCCCATTTTGTGCTTGTCGTCGCCTTATAACCGTAAGCCTGTTGATCGGCATCCCACCAAATACCGTTATTACCGTTTATCGCGCCCCTTGTTAAGCCGATCAAAGAAGTATAATTCGCAGTATAAGTCGCGTCCTTGGTCGCGCGAGCGAACGCGGGGAAGCCCGTATAGAAATATTCGCCCGTTTCGTCGGTATACTTATCCAAAATGCCGCCCGTATATTCGGGATATTCCCCGACGGGAACTTCCAGAACTTCTACGGTTTTATCGCCGTGAGCGGTAAGGGTAATATTGAAAGTATGATCTTCGTCGTAAGCCTTGGCGACGATCTTCTTATCCGCGGTTACCTCTTCGAAGGTCGCGTCATTGCCGTTTTCCGTCCACTTTTCAAACAGCGTGTTGGGAGCGTTTTCCTCGTCGTAAGCGGGAACGTAAGCGTTATGACTTACCGCGTTTAATTGGTATTTTACCTTTTCGCTTCCCAAAACCGTTTCTTCGTCGTAAGAATAATAAGTTACGGTATAACTCTTTCTCGCGAGTTTTACGGTAAGGGTAAGTCCGTTATTTTCCTGTATCTCGCCGCTTAAAACGCTGCCTTGGGAAACTTCGAAGCCTTCGGGAACGTAAGCGCTTACGCCGTTTTCGATACTGACGGAAGTTCCTATTTTGCCTTTGAGTTCTCCCATCGCCGCGATCTCGGTAGCGTAACTATCGGTAACGTCGGAAAAAGTTCCGTCTTTATTTTCGGCTTCGACCGAAATCGAATATCCCGAAATTACCGAAACGAGTTTGGCGGTAAGCGTAATATCTTCGGTTACGGGGGTAGTAAGATCGTAAGTTGCTCCGCCCTTTTCCCACGCGAGTTTCCATTCGTTCTCGTCGTGTTCTACCGTCGCGCCGCTCGCGGTCTTGCCGTATTTTACGGATTCGGTCTTGATCGTTTCTTCGCCGTTTAAGTAAGTTACGGTATAAGTCTTTCTCGCGTATTTTACGGTAAGAGCAAGACTTCCGTCCTCTTTGACTTCGCCGCTTAAAACGCTGCCCTCAGAAACTTCGAAGCCGTAAGCCGCCTTATCTTCCGCTTTTTCGGAAAGGTCTACGGTCGAGCCGATCTTCGCTTCGAGAGTACCGAAATCGTAAGCGTCGGTCGCCGCGTATTCGCCGTCAAGCCCCTCTTCCAAAACGGTTACCGTATAGGGCGCGTAAGCGTATACCCAAACGCCCGTAAGGGTAATGTCGCCCGTTACCGCGGAAGTCGCGTCGTACGAAGCGCCGTCGAGTTGCCAGACTACGTCGTACCCGTCTTTTTCGAAGTTCGGGATCTCGTAGTCCGAAAGGCTTTCGCCCGATTTGACGTACACTTCAACGGAGTTATAACCCTCGACCGAAAGCGTTACCGTATAATAGGTATCGCCCGCGTTCGTCGAGCCGGTTTCCGACTGGTTTCTCGGACCTTTACAAGCGGTAAAGGCGAACGCGAGAGCGAAAACCGCCAACGTTGCTACTAAAATTCTTTTGATTTTTGCCATTTTTTTCCTCCATATTTTTTATTTTTAAATACGCCGAAGCCCGCGAGCGGTGGATCTCGCGGAACTTCATCGTTTTAAACGAATTGTATATTTTTAAACAAAACCGTCGTTTCGCTTCCGAATTGAATACCCCTTTCTTCGGGCGCGCCATTGGCGTTCCTCGTCCTTAATATTCCGAACTTTTCAAGAGATATTTTTACCGTATACCATTTATCGGCTTCGAGCGCGGTCGCTTTAACGCCGTTTGAGTCGACGGCGGTCGCCGTTCCGTTTTCCAAAAGGGCGCCGAGAGAAGTCTGAGCGTAACCGTTACTTTCGTTCATATTCCACATATAAAGGGCGCTCGCCGCTCCCGCGAATTGCATATCGAAGGAGAGATATTCCGCTTTCTTATTATTATAATAGGAATTGTAGAGATTGAACATTCTGTCGGTAAAGCCGATCCTGCCGTACCAAGCCGACGAAGAAGTATAAGCGAGGGTTACTTTGGCTCCCGTATCGGTAAATTCGGTCGAAGGAGTCAAGGTCGCGGTCGATCCCGACAATTTTGAGAGCGCTATGCCCGTTATATCGTCGTCGGTAAGAATAATATTTAAGTTGGCTATATAAGCCGTCGCTCCGACAGCCGCACCGCCGTAAGGATTAACGTAGAAATACAACGCCGTATCCGTCGTAGTGGTCGAATTGAAAAGGACCGTATACCATTTTCCGATAAGAATATCGTCTACCGAAATGCTTTCGCCCGTTTGTTTATCCACGCAGGAAATAAGTCTGTTATAGTCTTGCTGGGCGACCCCGCGGAATACCGCGTTAGCCTTTCCGTCCGCTGCGTTTTGGCAATAAGTAAACATAACGTCGTAGGAAACGTAGGCATACGCGTAAGCGGGAGCGGACATATACGCCCTACCCTCCCAAGCGGGACTGTCGTCGGGTTTTTCCCAAAGGTAAGCCTCGGTTACGCCGTAAACGCTTTCGTCGAGCGCGACTTTTTTGACCGAGGATCTCTCCCCGCCCGAAATTACTGGATAATTTACGGTGAAAGAGTAATTCAAAGAAGAACTCTTGCCGTTACCTGCGGTCGCCGTGATCGTAAGGTCGTAACTTCCGACTTTGACCTGTTTTCCGTCGTCGCCAAGGAAGTTAAGCCCGTCCGCATTCACGATAGCCTTGCCTTTGGTCCCGTTCTTTTCGGAAAGCGCGTAAGCGTAGGTATACCCCGACGAATTTTCCCTTTTATCTACGGGAAGAGCCGATTTTGCCGCGCCGTAAGTATATTGAGCGGCGAAATTTTCCATCGCGAACACGGGATAACCCTCGTCCTCGATATTTAAAGTGAACTCGCCCTTGCCTTCCGCCGTTTCAATCACGAAATCGTAACTTCCCGATAAGGTCAGGGCAAATTCCGCGCCGAGTTTAAGCGAAGTCGCGTTGAAATTGTAATCGGTGGGATAGACCGCTTCGCCGTTCATATACAAGATACCGTCGGTTTCGCCCTTTAAATCGCAAGGCACCGTAACTCCGTCGGCTTTTACGACGTAAGTTCCGCTCGTTACGACGGGAGATCTTCCCTCGCCGACTACGAAGGTTACTTTCTTTTCGAGCCTGTTTCCCGCAGGGTCTTCGGCGACGTAACCTACCTTATAGTTGCCCGTCCTTCCCGTAAATTCCTCGCTGCCCTCGGTAAGCGAGAAGTCAAGAGGATCGCCAAGCCCGTCGATAACTTTTATGCCTTTGACGAAATCGTAAGAATCCCTCGCCTCTCTATACGAAACTTCGATACTGTCGGAAGAAATTTCTTTATCTCCGAAATATATCTTCGGCGTTTCGTATACGAAAACGTTGGCGTTGGCTTTCAAGTTGCCATAAGTATAAGATATTTCGTATTTGCCCGACTTATCGGCGTTGAAATCGCCCTTTTTGAGTTCGGGCTTTACCTTGCTTCCGTCCGAAAGTTTGACGATAACGTCGCGAAGAAGCCTCGCGTCCGTTCCTTCGCCCGCTTTAATACGAAGTTCGCTTACTCCCGATATCTCGCCCTTTAAATAAGTCGTAGGTCCTTGCGAACCTTCCGTTCCGCAAGCGGCGAGAGAACAAACGAACATTGCCGACAAAACGGTTATTAAAATAAGTTTTATCTTTCTCATTCTTTTCTCCTTTAATTTTCTTTGACGACGAGCGCGAATTCGCCTGCTCCGAGAGTTATCTTTATCTCGTCGGTCATCATCTTTTCTTCTTCTCCGCGATATATTTTCAGGTATTTTCCGACGCCCGAGAATTTTATGCGGTATTCGGCTTTGTCTGTCGAAGAATCGTTTACTACGAAAAATGCTTCTTTACCCTCGATATCCATACAGCCCGTAAGGCATTGTACGTCGCTTTCGACGGATTTTACGTTGTCGTAAGCGGTTATTTCGATATTCTCTTTTTTCGAGAGTTCGCCTTGGAAAATACAATCGCTCCACTTTATTTCGTCAAGACGCTTTTTGTCGGGAAGTCCGTTTTTATATTCGCCCGATTTTATTATCCCTTTGAGTTTGCCCTTTACGAGATAGCCTTGCATCGCGCGAACGTAAGAAAATACTTTCTTATAATAATCGAACAACTCGGTCTTTTCGCCGTATCTGCCGGTAAGCCCCGCCACGCATACTTTATCTGAAAGCCAATCGTTGGGATAGGCGTAAGGGAATACCTGCAATCCCTTCGCGCCGTATAAAAGCGGCACGCCGACGCCCAAACTCACTTCCGCTTCGGTCGGGATCCTTACGTTGTCCCTTCCTTCCCATTTGCCGCCCGCCTGCAAAAACACCCAGAACGGAACGCCGTTTTTGACTTCCATTCCGTGGAGATACTGCGGCAATTCCCACAATATTTCGTGTACGGTGGTTTTCGCGTCCTCGAAATTAACGAAAGGATAGGCGTCGTATGAGAAGAAATCGGGGTTTACTATCCTTATAAACTCATCGTACAAAAAGGAATATCTGTCGATATTTCTGCCGCCCTCTACCACGTCGAAATGAGGATTGGTCGCTTTCGCCCGCGCTTGATTGCACCAATAGCCGAATTGATACTGCACCGGCGCTATATAGTATGGATACATATTGACGTAAAAGGTCTTTTCGGGGCAAACCCTGTCGAAAACCCTTTTCGCCCTCGCGATACCTTCGAAAGAATCGTATCCCGGTTCGTCCCAGAAAGATATTCCCGCGAACGCCTTATAGCCGCAATATCTCTTCAAAGAATTTTCAAATCTTTGGTCGAGTTCTTGCTTCTCCTCTTCCGTAAGGCTCGGAAACGCCTTATAATCGTCCTTATCTCCGAGCGCGATATACTCTTCGGATATCTTATCCCTAACGTACACGGCAAGTCCGACTTTTTCGGCGATCTCCAAAGATAAAAAGGCGTATTTCTCGGTCGGCGAATTCATAACTTCGTTATGGGCGTACAATATATCTATTCCCGCCTCTTTCGCGATCCTGTATTGCTCTTCGGTTATTCTGTTGGGATACCCCTCTCCGTTAGCGGACGGGGGTTGAGGCGGACAATACGCCCCTATCGGAATAATTCCGTTTTTAAGAAAATTTTTCATATTATTTCACCACTACGAGAGCGCATTCTCCCGCTTCCAAAGTAAGAACGAAACTTTCGGCGATAACGTTGTTGGTAGTTCCTCTCTGAATTACCGTATATTCGTAGTTGTCGTCGAAGTCGAGCCTGATCTCTCCTCTGTGTTCGGTAAGCGTGTTGTTTACGACTACGAACGCGCTTCCGCCCTTATAATCGAAGCACCCGACCAATGAAGGATCCCCGCCTACCGATTTGAGTTGACGGAAGGAATCGAGTTTATCGGGAGCGCTCGCCGAATAGGCGCAAACGCCGTCGCCGTTTAAAATCACGCCCATATGCGCGCTGTTCATAAGATAGGGCGCCATCGCCTTGATGTTATTATTTATCTTCTGCGCGTAATAGTAAGTAGGAGTGGTAGTTCCGTATTTATTGATAAGCGAGTTATCGTTGGTATTTTCCTCGGTCGTGTAAATTACCCATTCCGGCGGGAAACAACAGGGGAAATAGTTTATTCCCTTCGCACCGAAAGCGAGCATTGTGTTGACGTCGTAGTTAAGTTCGTTTTCGTTGGTTATTCTGTGCGCGCCCGGCACATCGGAGAAGTTTCCGCCCGCCTGCGCGAATCCCTGCCACGCGACTCCGTTGGCTTTCGCCGATCTGTTCATCGTTCCGAGATAATTGAGCCAACCGCCCGCGACGGTATTTTCAAGTCCGGTTATAGGATAGGAGTCGAATTCGAGGAAGAAGGGATCGCAATCGTAAAACCCGTCGAGATATTCTTGATAGGTTATGGGCTTATCGGTTCCCGAAAGTTGGGTCCCCCCGACCTGCGGGAAAAGATTGACGTAAACGCCGAGATCTTTGGCTTCGTTACCGAGGATAGCCATCGCCTCTCTGAAATTGGAAAGAGCCTGCTTTATATATTGGAAATATATCTCGCTGGGTTCGTCCCTGCCGTAAAGTCCCGCAAATCTCTCGTGCGAAAGGAGAGGTCTTAAAGCCTCGGCCATATTTTCAGCCGTTTCCACTTTAAGGGTGTTTACGTTGTCAAGACTCATTATATCGTCGTAACGCATATACCAGGAAATTCCGTGTCTGTCGGCGAGATCCAGGAGCGTCTCCCCGTAATCTCCGATCGCGCTGTTTTTGGTATCGATGACGTAATTAAGTCCGCAATCGACGAGTTTTTTGAAAAAGTCGTCGGTTATAAGCGAATCGAGTTTATAGCCGTTGCCCCTGTAATAGTCGGTAGGTCCTAAAAAGCCGCCGATAGGCATATCGTCTTTATCCACGCCTCTTACGGTCAAGGTATACACTTCTTCGGGCGTTACTTTCGTCGAGGCTTTCGCCGCTCTTCCGCTTACGTTTATTGTGTTTCCCGAAAGAGAGACCTGTCCGTTTTCATCGACTATAACGCTTCCGCTTTGCTCGGTTTGGCTTCCGCACGCCGCAAGTCCTACCGTCATAGCCGCAGCCAACGCCAAAGCGCTGATTTTATTAAATAATTTCATATTTCACCTCACTTGCTCCCCTTGCCTCTCGTATATACTACGAGGTAGTCGTCAGACCAATTATCGACGTACGCGTAATCGGCGAACGGCTTTAAAACGTTGCTCGTAAACCCGACTTTGACCGTCTTGGGATCCATATCGTAGTTCGCGAGTTGAATGTTATCCAACTTGAAATAAGAGGCGCCGTAATAAGTTCTTCCTAATACGAATTGATTTCCCTCGCCGTGCAAAGAGATATACCCCGTCGGAGTGTAACCGTCGTCGAATTCGTAGGAATAAATATCCGTCCATTCGTATTCGCCGACAAGTTTCATTCTGACCGTCAATTTGCCGTCGATGACCGTTATTCTTACCCTTACTTTATCCGTATACCCTTTCTTGAACACAGAGAACTTATCGGGAAGGGCTTGTATTTTAACGTATTTGCCCTTCGCCAAAAATCCCATACTCGTTATATCCGAAGTCCTTTCGCCCGTTTCGGTGTTGAACCCCGATTGGAAATATATGAGATAATCTCTATTGTCGTTTCTCGCGAAGGTTGCCGAAATATCGTCGCCCGCGATGCCGAACACCACGCCCTGCCAATACGACGCCGTATTTACCCAACCGTTTTTCTCGATCGTGCCGTAGTTTTTAGCGTCGAAAAGGTCGTATTGAAGGTCGAAGTTGGAATATTTATGGGTGGTTCCGAACAATGCGTTCTGCCCCGAACCGTTGTAACTTAAAGTGTTATCCTCGACGAAAAGTCCGCCGTTCGGCGCCGCAGCAGAGTTGCGGAGATGCCATTCTTCGGTATTGAATTCGTTGTTCGAAAAGTCCGCCCTCGTGATAAGCGGGGTTTCGGGACGATCGTAATAGTTGTTTACGATCTTCATATCGGTTATATATACTTCCGTCTTTTCGGTAGAGGTAAGCGACTGCTCGCCGTCGTGAACGAACCCGAGGAAGCCTTCGGCTTTGACCTCGTTTTCGGCAGCCGACGAATAAACGACGTTTCCGTTTACCGTAAGATCTATTTTGCCGCTGCCCGTAACCGCCATTTTTACCGAAAGATCGTCAGCCTGCGAAGAGGTAAGGCTCCCTTCCGCAAGTTTCTTTTCTCCGCTCGCGGCGTAATTTTTCAACCCGTATTTGTATCCCGTACCTTCCTTATTTATATAAAAGAAAGTAGTTCCCGCCGCGTTTATATTATCGCGGAGTTTGGGAGAGCCGAACACGAATCCGAAAGGATTGCCGCTTAAAAGTTTTTTGACGGAAAGAGCGAAGAATATCGACAAAGTGTCGTCGACGTCCTTGCTCGTCTTTACCGCGGTGTAAGAAGTCAATATCTTGCCGACGTTCTGCGTCTTGATCGCGACCGCGTTTTTGCCGTTATATTCTTCGAGCGCGATACCCGAATTTCTCGGGAACGACCATTCGGAGATCGACAATTCGTCGCCTTCGAAAATGGCTCCGTTTTCTATTTTCGCTCCCGAGTTTCCCGCAAGGGCGATCAAGCCGAATACGGGAAAGCACAGGCATAAAGCGATCATAAAACTTAATATTTTATGAATTTTTCTCATTTATTTTTTCTCCGTTTTTAAATAAGACCCGCGTCGGTAAGTATGCCGTCCCAATTTTCAGTCCACCACTTCTCTTCGGTTTCTTCGTATTGATTGAAGTTTTTAAGGGTCGTAGTCGACGAAATGTAGGTAAAGGTATTTACCGGCTCGTAATGCCAGAATTTTTCAAGTCCGCCGTTATAGAAGAGGGGTACCATATAATTTCTTTCGATTATGTGAGTACTGTTTCCGTAGATCTCGGCGCAGGATTTTACGAAAGTGGAATCGCTTTCGGGGTGTTTTCTCGTCGTTCCGTCGCTGTAAGTCAAAGGAAGCATCATTCCGCAGGTGGTTTCCGCTATTTCGAGAGCCTTATCGCTGTAATAGAACGCGAGGAACTTCTTCGCGAGTTCTTTCGCGGGCGACACCTTGGGAATAAGAGTCGCGTGCTGTATTCTTTCGGAATAAACAATTCCTCTCGCTTGTCTTATTCTCTCGACGATTTCCTCGTTTACGCTTTCGGCGTAAGCCTTCTGCGCGGCGGTCGCGTCGCCGTCGACGTAAGATACTATCGCCGAAAGTTGAGTGTCGTTTAATCCGAGTTTTTCGCCTAACGAACTCAACACGGGGAATTTCATCATCTTGAACTTAACGCCTGTAAGATTGTTTCTCATCTCGTTTTCCATCCAGGAGCCGTTGGGCGTCATAAGTCCCCTTCCGTTTAAGAAATAGGTCTGCGCCACGGTGTGCGTCAAGGAGTTGGAACCGGTATAGACGAATCCCTTCGGCGAAAGAAGTTCGGGAAGTATTTCTATCGCCTTTTGTTTGGCGACGTTATCTCTGAAAAGGGATATGTCGTTTTCCTTTTCTTCGCCCGTTTCGGTGGTATAAATACCCTTCCAATATTTATCGAACTGCTCGGCGCCCGCGTATTGAGCCATCCAGGTAAGAACGGCGTAATCCCAATATCCCGCGTAGTGTATAAAAGGAGTGTACCCGTCGGAGAGAATGGTTCCGCAAAGATCGATGAGTTCGTCGGTGGTTTTAGGTACCGCGTATCCTTTTTCTTCAAAAACGGTCGCGTTGTAACCGAAACCCGAAACCGAATTCGCCCACGGGAGCGAATATACGTTTCCGTCGTCGGTAGTAACGTTTTCGACGAACGCTTCGCCGAATCTCTGTCTTACTTTAACGCCGTCGGTAGTCGCGTCCAAAACGCTGTTTAAGGGTTCGAGATATTGCTTGTGCGCGAGATACCCTGCTTGCGTGGTAAAGTAAATGTCGGTGGTAACGTTGTCGGGGTCGGTATAGATATCTGAGCCTTCGACAGCCGAAGATGGGGTGAAATTGATCTTTACGTCGGGATTTTCGTCTTCGAACGCTTTGATGATCTTTTCCATATACTCTTTGCCGTTACCCGACGCCCAATAGTAAATATCCAGCGTTTCGGGATCGTCCGAACCGTCTCCGCCACCGCCGCCTTGGCCGGTAGAGCCGCTGCAAGCGGCGAAAGAGAGGGTAAGCGTTGCCGCAAAAATAGCGGCGAGTAATCTTTTGAGTGTTTTTTTCATGGTTTTTTCCTCCAAATTTTTTTATTTAAAAATTTTAAATTTTTATCCTTTTATTCCGCCGAGCGAAACGTTCGTAAGTATCGACTTATGCCCGAACGAATAGAGTATGAGCGGCGGGATCGCCGAAAGAACGGTCGCAGCCATAAGTATGTCCATTCTCGCCCTGTACGTCATTTCGGTACTGAAAAGATATATACCCGTGGCGAGGTTAGGCATTTTGGGAAGATAGATGAGCATTGTCGACGAATCGTTCCATCTGCCGACCGCCGCCATCGTTAAAAGGGCGATAAGTATTCCTTTGGAAAGCGGTATCATTATTTTAAAGAGTATGACATACTCGTTCGCCCCGTCTATCTTCGCCGCCTCGGCGTAAGTGGGCGAAACTCCCCTGAAAAAGGCGCACATATAAAGGTTAGTCGAACCGAAAGCCCCGAACGCCGTTATTAAAATGAGCGGAGAGTTGATAAAGCCGAGCGACGAATACATTCTGTAAGACGCGGGGAAAGATCCGATTATCGGCAACGTCATTGTAACTATATTGATATTTATAAGCAGCATTCTGCCCACGAAATTGAATTTCGTAACCGCGTAGGCGACGAACGTGGGTCCTAAAACCCCCAAAATGCTTCCGCCTATTACCCACCATATAGAGTTTCCTATCATTCCGAGCATATTTACGCCGTTGACTTCCAGAAGGCTGAACGCGTCGACGTAATTTTCGGGATGCCAGGTTTCGGGGAAGGCAAAGGGATTCATAATGAGGTCGTTATGAGTTTTGAAGCCCGCCATAGCCGCCCACAAAAACGCGAGAATATATGACAACGCGAACGCGGCGAGTATTATAAATTCCACCGTGAAAACGGCTATTTCCGATTTTGCTCTTTTCTTTATCCTGTTTTTCTTCGGAGTTCTAAATAAAATCTTTTCCATATCCTTATTCTCCTTAATATTGAACGTCCTCGATCTTATTTAATAGCCAACGGGTAACGAATACAATCGGGAGCGTCAGCATCGTGAACACAAGACCTACCGCGGACGCGTAGTTGTACTTGTTGGAAGTTTCGGGAACTTTATAAACGCTTTGGAATATGAAATACGATATTGTGGTCGTATCGAAAGCGCCGCCCGTAAGGAAAAGTATGTTTCCGCTCGCGGTGAAGATCCCTGTCAGTTGCAACAACAGCAACGTTCCCATAGTCGGGAAAATGAGCGGTATGATTATCTGGACCATTTCGCGAAGCCAACCTATTCCGTCGAGTTGTCCCGCTTCGATGACGTCGACGGGTATTCTCGACATCGCCCCGCCGTATAAAATGAAGTTGCCCGCTATCCCCATCCATATCGAATAGCCCATTACCGTTTTGAGCGCGTATTGGGGATCGGCTAAAAGGAGCATAGGCTCGTCGGACGAGGTCAACCACATAAGAACTTTTACGATCGGACCTTCTACCGAAACCATTTCCTTATATATAGTGGACCATACGATAGACGAAAGTATAGACGGTATGAAGAACACCAATCTGTAAACCGAATGCCCGAGTATCTTCTTATACATAAAAGAGGAAGTGATTAATCCTACCGGGAACATTATCAGCCCCTAACAGTAAAACTTGAAAGTATTGGTAAGAGCGAGAATGAGTTCGGTCTTGTCTTTGCTTCCGAAAAATTCTTCGTACATTCTCGTAAAATTGTCGAAAGTCCAGATTGTGGTCTCTTTGGTTTTTAATTGAAACGCCATTAAGATCGAATTGAAGTTGACAATGATATAAAAGACGACGAAAATGAGCATCTGAAACCCTATTATCGAAAAAATAAACAGGTATTTTTTCAAAATATTGTTCCGTTTCTGCTTATTTATCGTCTTTAATTCTTCCGCGCTGTAATTAGGCATAATTTCCTCCGTTTGTTTTTTCTGTATATATTTTAACACCTGATCGGCTTTTTTTGAATATCCCGATATTGCTTATCACTATCCCGAATATTGCTTATTTTTTATTATTCGGGGGAAAGACAGTCTATAACTCTCCCGAAACTTCGAAGGCGTAGAACCCGCGTGTTTCGTAAAAAGTCTTACGAACGCCGAATAACTGTCGTAACCGAGCATAAGCGCTATTTCGGATATCGCCTTTTCGGTCGACATAAGCAAACTTCTCGCTTCCTGCATCCTGCACTTTATCATAAAGTCCTGAATGGAAAGCCCCTTTTCTTTTTTAAACACTCTGTATATATAAGAATGTTCGTACCCGAATTTTGCTTCTATATCCTTGACGGTTATACCGTTTATCACGTTCTCGGAAATAAAGTTCGCGATCGAATCGGCGAGTATTGCGCTTCCGCTCTTTTCGGTTTCGTCGCTCTGTAAAATTTCCGATTGCACCATATCGAAAATGGAGTACGCGAGGGAATAGAGGCGAAGTTCGAATTTTTCCTTAGAGGAAATGGTCTTATAGATCTTACGGAAAACCCGCTCTATTTTTTCCCTTTGGAAATTTCCGATGACGTAGTTATCTTTATTTACCCCGAAACGCTTTAAAATATCGTGGCTGTCGGGCCCCGAAAAGGCGATCCAATATCTGAAACACCCCTCTTTCTCGTCGGCGATATACCTGTGATAGTTTCCCTCCGGTATAATAAACGCCTGCCCGGCTTTCACTTCGATCTCCTTCTTCTCGTCCCCGATATAAAGCCTGCACTTTCCGTCGACGACGAAATGGATTATCGAATTAGTCCTCGTTTCTTTAAAATCGTACCCCGGATCCGAATTGTGCCAACCCGTTTCGTTTATGAAAAGAGAGGACGACGCCTTATTCATATTGTAATAGATCCAAAAATTTTTCAACATATTTACATCCCCCTTTTAGGGTCTCAGATCTTTTCTATTTCCATAATTACCGTCTGTATGGAATTGTAATTATTCGACACCCGCTTATCGGTATACAGATTTCCGAGATACACGCCCACTTTTTCAAGCGCGCTTCCGCTCGCCGTGAACGGCGATCTTTCCCCGCCTCTGAAAGACACGTTGTATCTCCCGTTTCCGTCAAGACCTTTTATGTAAACGACGGGGTATAGTTTATTTATCGTCCTGTCGAGATAGATAACGGTCGCGATCGCCTTCTCTTTTTCGTCGTCGACGAGCGTATACGAAGAGATACCCCTCTCTTCCGAATTTTCGTTTACTATATAATCCCCAAACTGCAATACCTTGCGCCACTTTTTATAAAAATCGACCTGCCGTTTCAGTATCTCATCGTCCTCTTTCGAAAGTTTGGTAATATCGAATTCGTAACCGAACGCGCCCGACGAGGCGACCGCGAACGCGTTGTCGTAAGAAGTTCCGTTAAAAGTATGCCAATTCGGTATATGCGCGACGTGCGCTCCCATCGTGAGAGGGGGATACGCCTTCGCCGTTCCCTCCTGAATGGTCGTCCTCTCGCGAGGATCGGCGTCGTCGCTCGCCCATATCTGCGGAGTAAAACAGAGCATTCCGAGATCGAACCTGTTTCCGCCGCTCGCGCAACTTTCTATAAGTAAGTCGGGGAATCTCGCGGTCAACTTTTTGAGCATATCGTAAACTCCCAAGACGTATTTATGGAAAAGTTCTCCCGAATTTTTAAGTTCGGATATCCCGCGGTTGCAATCCCATTTAAGATAATCGGCTTTACTCTTTTCGATAACCGAAAACAGTTGTTTAAGTATATTTTCCCTCACTTCCTCTTTGGTTATATCGAGGACTATCTGATGCCTTATCTCTATCGGCTCCACGCCGTTTATAGTCATCGCGTATTCGGGATGAGCGCGGTAAAGATCGCTGTCGCGGCTTATCATCTCCGGTTCTACCCAAATACCGAATCTAAGACCGAGTCTTCTCACTTCGTCGGCAAGTCCGCCGAGCGTTCCGCCCAACTTCGGCTCGTTTTCCGTCCAATCGCCCAAAGACGAAAGGTCGTTATCCCTCTTGCCGAACCAGCCGTCGTCCAAAACGAACATTTCTATTCCCAAGCCCGCCGCTTTTTTGCACATTTCGATAAGTTTTTTTCTGTCGAAATTAAAGAGAAAACTTTCCCAACTGTTTATAAGGATCGGGCGTTCGGCTTTTACGAATCTTTTCGGGATTATGTGAGCGCCGACGAATCTTCTCATCGAAAAACTCGCTTTTTCTTCGTTCTCGGCGACCGTGAACACCGCCTCCGGCGTATCGAACTCTTCGCCGCTTTCCAAGACGAAATCGAGGAGATAATCGTTGATACCCGATAAAAGCCTCGCTCCCCCGAGAGGCGGAAGGTCAAATATTTCCTTGTGGTTTCCCGAATAGACGAGGTTCGCCGCGACCGTAAACCCGTTGTAACCCTTTTTGGTTATTTCGATAAAGGGGTTGCGGCTGTTGGACGACAAGCCCGAAAACGAAGCGTTTGAAAAAGTTCCGCTTTTCAAACTCCTTCTTACCGCTCTTCTCTCTCTACCCGCCGCTCCGTCGAGCGTAAGGACTTCGTAATCCCCGTCGGAGAGATCGAGTTGCAAACTCATCGCCCTCTTGATCTTTATCTTTTTCCCGCTCGCGTTTCTTATTTTCAATCCCGTCGCGACGACGTCGTTATCGGGGAAAAAGGCGAAATATTGTTCGACGAAAACGCCGAAGCATTTATCCGAATAGTAAAGGCTTAAACATTCGCTCTCTCCGTACGACGAAGGCATTCCGACAAGTTCGGGTTTTGCCTTTCTCTCTTCGCATTTTTCAAAGCGAAGTCTTACCGTGGAATTGCCGTCTTCGTCGCAAAGATAGATCATACTCTCCCTTGCGTGTCCGTCGCCCGAAGAGGATACGAGCCTTCTGAACGAGTCTGCGTCGTCGGCGGAAGTGAAAATCTGAAAAATACTTTCACCCGAAAAAGAGTAATCGTCGCAATCGGCGATTTTGCTTCCGATATAAACGAGTTTAGGATCGTCTTTCAAAGATAAGACGAGCGAATTATTAGGAGTGTCGATTTTTGCATATCCGTTTTGTATTTTGATCATTGTCCGTGTTTCCCGTTGTCGGTCGGACAGGTTTTACCTATCCTTCCGTTAGTATTTGATATTTTATATTTTTAATATATCTATTATATCATTACCCGACCGCCATTTCAATAGCCTTAAATTGCTTAATACCTGCCCTTATATTGCTTTTTTTTCTTTTTGACCTTAAAATAACGTGTTTTCAGGCATTAAATGGCTTTTTTTGCGTCGAGAGAAAAAAAACCGAAAAAACAACTGTCTTTTTATTGCGAAAAAAATGCTCTTATATTGTTTTTTTCGGTAAATTTTGAAAAACGTTTACTTTTATCGGGCGATATGATATAATACTTCAAAGCCGTCGGAGCGAAGCCCGAAGGAAGGTAGAAAAATGGATACCGCTTTCGTTCAAAGAAAAAAAACTTACGAAATAAAGAGAAAAATGGTTTTGGAGTCGCTCGGCGTCGCCGCGACCGTTTATATGGATCGCAACGAAAAGATAAGCGACGAAAATGAAAACGCGTTTAAATCGAGCGACGATTTCTCTTCGATACACACTCATCCCACTTTCGAAATTTTTTTCTCGTCCGAAGATCGGGACGAGATCTATACCGAAAACGGCAAAGTCGATTTCGGCAAACGGGTTGCCGTGATCCCGCCCAACGTTCAGCATTTTTATAAGGAGAACAAAAAGCGACCGATCATGGCTTTCCTTTTCGAATTGACCCCCGCCGACAAGAGAAACACCGCCGTGTTCGACTCCTTATACCGCTATCTTTCGAAAGAACCGAGGGTAATAGACTTCGCGGGTACCCCTATCGACCTCTACGGTTTTTCCGCCCTCTCCGATTCGGATAGTCCCGCGGACATCGAACAAACCCAATTCATCGCCTTCGCCCTTCTCGCCTTCGTCTTAAACAAGGTCTACTCTATCGCCGACGACGAAAACAAACAAAAACTCCTTCCGCCGCGCAATATAGTTTTAATAGAAGGAGCGGCGAGAGATCTTCTCAAAGAAGGGCGTCTTTCCCTGAAAAACCTTTCCAAAAGCATTTTTCTTAGCGAAAAACAAATAGGCAGAACAATATCCAAAACTTACGGTATGAATTTTACGCGGTACGCCAACGAGATAAAACTCGCTATGGCGCGCGCCCTTTTAAAAAATACCGATCTCCCGATCTCGACGGTCGCCGAAAGATCGTATTTTGCAAGCGAAAAATATTTTTATTCGCTGTTTAAATCGACTTACGGAATGACTCCCAACGAGTACAGATCGAGTTTTTCAAAGTAAAAAATAACGGGGCTGTCGATATTCGGAAATATCCCGAATATCGACAGCCCCTTCAAAACGCAAAACGCGTTACGCATCGTTTTCGCGATGCGTAACGCGTTATTTTACTCTTTATCGTCGCCTGTTTTTTCGCTATCGACAACCTTGCGCGGTCCCT
>JAFVCP010000081.1 GCA_017479185.1 Clostridia bacterium | reverse complement strand
TTGTCGAAATATTCTATTCCCGAAATATCTTTGAGTTTGCCGAGCCGCATTTTGGAGCCGTTCAATTCGTTTGCCAAAACGGGCAGCAAAACCTCGTTTACGAGCGAACTCTTACCGCTTCCCGAAACGCCCGTAACCGCCGTGATAAGTCCGACGGGAAAAGCGACGTCTATTTTTTTGAGGTTATTTTGTTCCGCGCCTTTTATTTTAAGCCATTTATCTCCCGCAGGCGTTCTCGAAAGCGGGATCTCTATCTTTTTTCTTCCCGAGAGGTAATCGCCGGTTATGGAATTTTTTGCGTTGCAAATATCTTCTACGCTTCCGCTGGCGACGATCTCGCCCCCGTGAACGCCCGCTTTCGGTCCGATATCGACGATAAAATCCGCCGCCCGCATAGTATCTTCGTCGTGTTCGACGACGATAAGAGTGTTACCGAGATCTCTCAACCTTTCGAGGGTTTTGATCAGTTTTTCGTTATCCCTTTGATGAAGTCCGATACTCGGCTCGTCGAGGATATACAAAACGCCCGTAAGCCCGCTCCCTATCTGCGTCGCGAGCCTTATCCTCTGCGCTTCGCCGCCCGAAAGGCTCCCCGCCCCTCTCGAAAGGGTAAGATAACCGAGTCCGCCGTCTTCGAGAAATTTAAGTCTTGCGTTTATTTCCTTTAATATCGCTTTGGAAATGATTTTTTGGGTTTCCGTAAGTTTAAGATCGCCCACGAACTTCCTTACGTTTATTACCGAAAGATCGCAAAGATCGGCGATATTGAGATCTCCGACGGTAACCGCGAGAGCCTCGTCTTTAAGCCTCTTACCCTTACAGGTAAGACAAGGCGAACTGACCATATATCTTTCGATCTCGCTCTTGGTGTAATCGCTCGAAGTTTCCCTGTATCTCCTTTCAAGGTTTGGTATAACGCCCTCGAAAGCGGCGTAATAACTTCCGCTGAAAGTCCTCGAATTATACGACATTTTTATCTTTTCCCCACCGTTGCCGTAAAGGAGGATATTCATAATATTTTCGGGAAGATTTTTGACGGGAACGTCGAGGCTGAATCCGTAATGGCGGGCGAGCGACGAAAAATACATTTCGCTCATCTTACCGTTGTCGAGATTCCAACCCGTTATTGTCAAAGCGCCTTCTCTTAAAGACCTGTTGGGATTGCCGATAACGAGCGCCGGATCTATTCTCGTCGTATATCCGAGCCCGTTACACACCGGACAAGCCCCGTAAGGATTATTGAACGAAAAGGATCTCGGTTCTATCTCGGCGATGGTTATTCCGCAATCGGGACAGCCGTAATTGGTCGAATACAACTTACTTTCCCCGTCTTTTTCGATCGCGACGAGTCCGTCGGCGAGTTTGAGCGCCGTTTCTAAACTGTCGGTAAGTCTTTTCCTTATTCCCGACTTGACGACAAGTCTGTCGACAACGACGGAAATATCGTGTTTTATGTTTTTTTCAAGTTTTATCTCTTCCGAAAGATCGTAGACCACTCCGTCTATTTCCACCCTCGCAAAACCGCTCTTCGCATATCCTTCGAGTTGTTTGGTATATTCGCCCTTTCTGCCCCTTACTACGGGTGCGTTGACGAGAATTTTTGAACCTTCGCCCATCGCAAGGACGGTTTCGGCGATCTGATCCACCGTGATCTTTTCTATTACCCTGCCGCATTTAGGACAATGCGGAGTTCCCGCCCTCGCGTATAAAAGCCTTAAATAATCGTAGATCTCGGTTACCGTTCCCACCGTCGAACGGGGGTTATTGGAAGTGGTTTTCTGATCTATAGAAATTGCCGGCGACAATCCGTCGATACTTTCGACGTCGGGCTTTTCCATCTGTCCCAAAAACATTCTCGCGTAACTCGAAAGGCTCTCCATATACTTTCTCTGCCCTTCCGCAAATATGGTATCGAATGCGAGCGTCGATTTCCCGCTCCCCGAAAGTCCCGTGAAAACCACGAGTTTATCTCTCGGAATATCTATGCTTATATTTTTGAGGTTATTTTCTTTCGCCCCTTTGATTTTAATATATTCTATCATCTTTTTCTCAATTTAATTTTTAATTTTGCGATCGTATCCCTTATTTCGATACATTTTTCAAATTCGAGGTTAGCGGACGCGACCTTCATAAGGGCTTTGAGTTTTTCTATCTCTTCGGGTATGTCTTTTTCTTTTATATCCTTGGTCCTGTCTATCTTTTTGGAAATTTCGATAGTGTTGGATATTTTCTTTACGATCGTCTTGGGAATTATTCCGTGCGCTTCGTTGTATTCGCTCTGCAACTTCCTTCTTCTCGAAGTTTCGTCCATAGCCCTCTTCATACTGTCGGTTACAGTATCGGCGTACATTATCACTCTGCCTTCGGC
>JAFVCP010000080.1 GCA_017479185.1 Clostridia bacterium | reverse complement strand
TTCGAGGAATTTCGCTTCGATAGACGAAGTGCCTCGCCAAGCGTTTACAATGGGACTTAAAAACATAATGAACGCGAAGAAGGTCCTTATATTGGCGAACGGATCAAACAAGGCGAAGGCTGTTTACGGACTTTTAAATGGTGAAATAACCGAAGATCTTCCCGCGAGCGTATTGCAACTTCATCCCGATTGCACTCTCATCGTAGACGAGTCCGCGGCGAAATTATTATAAAAAACAGATAAAAGCCCCGCGAAGAAAATTTTCTTCGCGGGGCTTTGACTTTACTACCGACAAATTACAGATTTCCGCCTTTGAGGGTTTCGGAAAGCGATATTTTGGATATTTTATAACTTTCAATAAAATATACCGCCGTGAAACTAACCAATCCAATAAGTATTATGAGGGGATAGAGATAGGGAGCGACGTAGAAATTGAGCCACCCTCTCATTTTTATCCTTAAAAATATATCCCATAACAGTTTTATCAAAAATTGGCTCAAAAGCGTGTCTATAATTACCGAAATGATGACGACGATCCCCGTAGGAATATTATACGCCCTGTTTATCTCCCTCGTTTTATAGCCGAGTATCTTCATCATAGATATCTGATTGCGATTTTTTTCTACGACTATTTTACCCAAAAGGAAAATCAAAAGAGCAAACAATACCACTGAAAACGCAGTAAACAACGTGAAAACGTCGCCCATAGAATCGGCAAGTTGATTGCTTATCGTCATAAGGTCGTCTACGGTTATCGTTTTATATACCAACGCGTCGTCTACGCTTAACTTTTCCTCGGACAGATAAGAAACGAAATAGTCGCCTTCTTTAAAGGCGTCTTTAAATTGTTTTTCTCCCATAAACACTATGAGAGAGCCTTCGTTTTTTTCAACTCCGCTTATATCGAAACTATATTCTTCGTCGTTGAATTTATCGACGAGTTTTATCTCATCGCCCTTTTTAAAGCCGTATTTTTCGTTCAACGCGCCGTTTACGACCACTTTGCCATCCTCTATTTCGAGAGTTTTAAGATAAGCCGACTTTTCTCCGAATTCGGTTACGCCGTAAACCATTATATCGTCCTTTTCGTAAGAAAGTTGCGTAAACAGAAGTTTTTCGGCTTTTTCGTCCTCGATCTCGACGTCCGCCTTTAATACGGTCTGGTACGGGGCGATGAGCGAATTTAAAACTTCGGTTTTATAATGATCCAGAAGAGGACTCATCATAAGCCCGAAAAAGAGTATCACGCAAGCGAAGAAAGTTCCGACGAACAAAGCGAAATAAGTCCCTTTGTTTTGGAGTATCACTCTCGTTCCGAATCTCGTCATAAAGGGGATCTTCTGATTGAGTTTTACCACCTTTTTATGCTTTTTGACTTTAAGATCGCCGCGAAGGAAATTGAGCGCGGGGATTTTTAGCGCGCGGATAAGTATAACGAAATTTATGAGCGTAACTAACAGAATGGGAACTATTGTCGTCCATAAAAGGGCGTCCGCGTTGTAATATGTCGTATATACGGGAAGAGAATAAGAATGATAATACAGCGCGACCAAGTAGTCTTTAAGCGCCGTATAGGCGAGGATATTGCCAACGGCGCCCGCAAGCAAAGTGGTAAGCGTCGGCAAAACGAGATAATGAACGAGCAGTTCGCCGTTTTTATACCCCATCGCTTTAAGAGTACCTATGCTGCCCGTTTCGCTTTCTATCTGGCTCTTTATCGACAAGGCGAAAACGAAAGCAAGTCCGCCGACTATCAACACCCCGAAAATGAGCATCATAGTAAGATCGCCCTCTATATCGTTTATCGAAAATTTGATCGCCTGATTGTCCTCTTTCGCAAGGAAATCGCTTAACGGCGCGCCGACGGAAAGACAAGATTCGTACAGATACTTCCTGAGTTCGGAATTTTCCGTTTTAGCCTTTTTTTCGTCGTATCTCTGAGGAAAACGGTAAAAATAATTATAGACGAGATTGCCGTCGCCGAATTTTTCAAAACCGCCGTCGGTTACGATCGCTATCGTAAATGAAGTGGCGTTGAACATTGAATCGTTATTGTTTTTGAAAAGGCAGGAATAATCGAAAAGGGAAATAAACGCCGTAACGGTAAAAGTCCTGTCCCCTATTTTATACTCGTCGCCCAAGGAGATCTTATTGTTTTCGCAATACAATCTGTCGAGAGCGATTTCGTCGTCCGCCGTAGGAAGTTTGCTATTTTCTCCGTGCAGACAAACGGTGTTTACTATTTTTCTGTCCGATCCTCTATATATCCTGACGGTATGACCTTTCGCGTTCTCTTCGTTTTTATAAAACGCCTTGCTCACGGATATATTTTCATCCTCTTCGATCTTCGATAAAACTTCGTCGTCAAGGGCGAAAAGAGAGGCGAAATGCCCGTCCTCGAGGTTGTATTTTTCATACCCCTCGTTATAGGTCCTTATCATCGAATCGTTGCCTATCATATACCCTGCGCAAAGAGAGATAGGCAAAACGAGAAAGAGAAAAATTACGATATATTTCGCGATATCGTGAAAAAATTCCCTTTTAAGTCTTTTAAATAACGGATTTTTCATAAGACGAGATCACCTGCCTTGATTTTTTGAGCGTTGATTTCGTCTTTGACGATTTTACCGTCTTTAAGCCTTATGATCCTGTCTGCCATCAGGGCGATATTTTCGTTGTGGGTAACCATAATTACCGAAGTCGAATATTTTTCCTTGACTTTTTCGATAAGTTCGAGTATCTGTTTGGAATTTTCGCTGTCGAGCGCGCCGGTAGGTTCGTCGCAAAGGAGCAGATCGGGATTTTTGACTATTGCCCTGCCGATCGAAGTTCTCTGCTGTTGCCCGCCCGAAAGTTGGGAAGGTATTTTATCCTTGTGCTTGGTAAGTCCGAGGACGCCGAGAAGTTCGTCTACGCCGAGGGGATCTTTCGATAAATAAGCCCCGACTTCGACGTTTTCCCTGACGGTAAGGTTGGGAATGAGGTTATACGACTGAAAGACGTATCCAAGGTGATTTCTGCGATATATTATCCTCTGTTTTTCGCTCATACCGTGTACCTTTTCGCCGTTTATTTCCACGCTTCCCGCGTCTGCGGACTCTATGCCGCCGATAATATTTAGCAGCGTCGATTTTCCGCTTCCCGAAGGTCCGAGAAGAACGACCATCTCGCCCTTATTCATAGTAAACGACACGCCGTTCAAAGCGCGGGTAAGGTTATCCCCCGCCCCGAAGTCCTTCTTGATATCCTTTATTTCTATAAACATATCCTCTCCTTTTAGTTAGCATAGACTAACTTGATTTTAAAAATATAAAGGGAAATTATCCCTGAAACGCAATAAGTATACGCCTAAAAAAAGCAAAAGTCAAACGAAAAGAGGCGAAAATGCAAAAAAAGTTATCTATGATTAACATACTTGTTAAGACGAGGCAAAGACCGCAGGCAATACTTTCCCGTATTGGCAAGGGCTTTAACAAAGCATTAACCGCTTTATTACCACTCAAAAAAACTATTGATCGGGTATGTTGATCCTATGATTAACAATCCCTCTTTATTTATAAAAAATTTTCAAAGACGTAAAACGGAACGCGGATATTTCCGCGTTCCGACGGTATAAATTTATTTTTCGTAAATAGACACGCTCGTTTCGCCGTCGTTGTCTTTTAAATGCACGACTATTTTTTCCTTGGTGGAAGTGGGAACGTTTTTACCCACGAAATCTGCCCTTATAGGCAACTCCCTATGCCCTCTGTCGATCAGAACGGCAAGACGTATACTTGCGGCGCGCCCCGCCTCGAAAACGGCGTCTATCGCCGCCCTCGTCGTTCTGCCCGTAAACAAAACGTCGTCGACCAAAATAACGTCCTTTCCTTCCACGGGAAGATCGGGCGGAACTTTTACCATAACTTCGCTGCGATTATCGTCGCGGAAATGGGTTATATCGAGTTCGTAAAGAGGTATTTCGGTTCCTGAATTTTTCTTGACGTTATCTCTTATCATTTTCGCAAGAGGAACTCCCCTCGTCTTTATTCCGACCAAGAGTACGTTTTCAATATCGTCGCTTCTCTCTATTATCTCGTAGGATAACCTCGTCATCGCCCTTTCGACGGCGATCTCGTCAAACAGTTGAGTTTTGAATTTCATAACGCTCCGTCCGTCAATAAAATTTCTTGCCGTCCACGAAATCGCAAGCGGCCAAAGCGGCGATCGCTCCGTCCGAAACGGCGGTCGCGACCTGCCTTATTTTCTTTTTTCTGCAATCTCCGGCGACGAAGATACCCTCGCTTACCGTCAAACAATCTTCCGTCGAATCTGCGTAACCTCTTTCGTCGAGTTTAATATGTCCAACGAAAGCGTCGTTTTGAGGAATAAGACCTACGGCAAGGAAAACCCCGTCGACTTTAAGTTCGGAGATCTCGCCGCTTTTCAGATTTTTTATTTTTAAACCGCAGATCTCCCCGTCGCCTTCGTACTTTTCGACCGAAGAGCCGAATATAACTTCGACGTTGGGTTTAGCGGTAAGTTGTTCGGAAAGTTTGGCTTCCCCCGTAAAGAAATCGAGGTTTTGTATAACGTAAAGTTTTTCCACGAGGTCGGAAAGGAGCAACGCTTCCTGCAACGCGGAATTGCCACCGCCTATAACGGCGACAGTCTTGCCCGCGTAAAAGGCTCCGTCGCACACGGCGCAGAAAGAAAGTCCGTTGCCTATAAACTTCTCTTCTTCGGGAAGTCCCAACAACCTGTGTTTAGCGCCCGTCGCGATGATCACGCTTTTAGCCGTAAATTCTCCCGAATCGGTTTCGACGACTTTTTTATCTCCTTCGTTTCTGATCCCTACGACTTCGCAAAACTCGGTATCCGCGCCTTGATTTAAGACCTGATCCACGAGTTTTTCGGCAAACTCGTTGCCCGAAAGTTCGATAAACCCCGATATGTTTTCAACCTTCGGAGAAAAGGTTATCTGTCCGCCGAAGGTTGCTTTTTCTATTACGAGAACGGTTTTATTAGCCCTTCTCGCGTAAAGGGCGGCGGTAAGCCCCGCAGGACCGCCGCCTATAATTATTATATCGTATAACATTTTATTTTCCTAAATATTTTTTGATCTCCGATACGCCTACGAATTTTTCAAAACTGTCGCCGCTTACCACAACGAGCGTAGGAGCCTGTTTTACTCCGTATTTATTTACGAGATCGACGTGTTCGTTCGCGAGCAATTTATCGTATTTATACCCGTCTTTATCGAGCATAGCGCAAGCGATCTTACAGTTGGGGCAAGTCGCCGTGGTAAACAGTATGGCGTTCGCTTCCTGCTGAACGTCGGCGCCGTTTATAACGCTGTCGGAAGGTTCCGCCTGGTCGCACGGGCAGGAAGAAAGGGGTCCGTTATGTCCGAGTTTGGAATTTTTGATATCGTAAACCTTTCTGTCTTTATATTCCTGCGCCTTACCGTCGTTCCAATTCTGAACGGGACGATAATAACCGGTAATACGGCTGTATACTTCGGTCTTTTCTCCGCAGCGCGGACAAGTGAAGTGTTCGCCCTGTATATATCCGTGATTTTTACATACCGAATAGGTCGGAGAAAGGGTGTAATATGGAAGTTTGTAATTTTCCGCGATCTTTCTGACGAGCGTCGCCGCCGCCTTCCAATCGGGAAGTTTCTCGCCGAGGAAAGCGTGGAATACCGTTCCGGAAGTATAAAGCGTCTGCAATTCGTCCTGAATATCCAATGCCGAGAAAACGTCCTCGGTATAACCTACGGGAAGGTGCGAACTGTTGGTGTAGTAAGGCGTGTCGTTAGGCGTTTTCGCCGCGGTTATAATGTCGGGATACTTCTTAACGTCGTGCTTTGCAAGACGGTAAGCGGTAGATTCCGCAGGCGTGGCTTCGAGGTTGTAAAGATCTCCGTACAATTCCTGATAGTCGGAAAGTTTTTCACGCATATGGTTGAGAACTTCGATTGTAAAATCCTGCGTTTCTTTATGCGTCATATCCTTTTTGATCCAGCAAGCGTTAAGACCCGCTTCGTTCATACCGACAAGCCCGATAGTCGAGAAGTGGTTGTTGAAAGTTCCGAGATAACGTTTAGTATAAGGATAAAGTCCGTTTTCCAAAAGTTCGGTAATTACCGTTCTCTTGACTTTGAGCGAACGGGCGGCGATATCCATCATCTTGTCGAGGCGAACGTAAAATTCCTCTTTATTCGCGGAAAGATAGGCGATCCTCGGCATATTTATGGTTACGACGCCGACCGAACCGGTGCTTTCTCCGCTTCCGAAGAAGCCGCCCGATTTTTTACGGAGTTCGCGAAGATCCAAACGAAGTCTGCAACACATACTTCTGACGTCGCTCGGCTCCATATCGCTGTTGATATAATTGGAGAAATACGGAGTGCCGTATTTCGCGGTCATCTCGAATAAAAGCCTGTTGTTTTCGGTGTCCGACCAATCGAAATTTTTGGTTATGGAATAGGTGGGAATGGGGTATTGGAATCCTCTTCCGTGCGCGTCGCCCTCGATCATGATCTCGATGAACGCCTTGTTGACCATAGCCATTTCTTTTTCGCAATCTTTATATTTGAAATCCTGTTCTTTGCCGCCCACGATACAGTTGAGTTCGGCAAGGTCGCTCGGCACCGTCCAATCGAGAGTAACGTTGGTAAACGGCGACTGCGTACCCCAACGGCTCGGCGTATTTACGCCGTAAATGAAGGATTGGATGCACTGCTTGACTTCTTTGTAAGAAAGGTTATCCGCCTTTACGAAAGGAGCGAGATAGGTGTCGAAAGAGGAAAACGCTTGCGCCCCCGCCCATTCGTTCTGCATTATTCCGAGGAAGTTTACCATCTGATTACAGAGCGTAGAGAGGTGAGTGGCGGGCGAAGAGGTTATTTTACCCGTAACGCCGCCGAGCCCTTCCTGAATAAGTTGTTTGAGCGACCAACCCGCGCAATATCCGGTGAGCATAGAAAGGTCGTGGATATGGATATCGGCGTTTCTGTGAGCGTTCGCGATCTCTTCGTCGTACACTTCGGAAAGCCAATAATTTGCGGTTATCGCGCCCGAGTTGCTGAGAATAAGTCCGCCTACTGAATAGGTAACGGTGGAATTTTCCTTAACTCTCCAATCGTTTATTTTAAGGTAATTGTCGACGACTTTTTTATAGTCGAGCAAAGTGCCGCCGACGTTACGCAATTTTTCTCTTTGTTTACGGTAAAGAATGTAGGCTTTCGACACTTCGTCGTATCCCGCTTTTATAAGGACCGATTCGACGCTGTCCTGAATATCCTCAACGGCGATCTTCCCGTCCTTTATCTTCGGCTGAAAATCCGCCGAAACTTTAAGCGCGAGGAAATCTATGACGTCGTCAAGATATTCCGTGTTGCAGGCGTCGAACGCCTGCGTGATTGCCTTCCTGATCTTCCCCAAATCGAAGTCGACGACTTTGCCGTCTCTTTTAGTAACTCTATACATAAGTTTCTCCTGAAATCGTAGTGGATTTATTTTACCATATATATTGTCCCTTGTCAAGAGAAATACACAATATATTGTGTTTTATTTTTTTAAAATTACTAAATGTTGTATACTGTGGTTTTCCCAAAAAACCAATCACACGCCTCTTAAAGAAGCGCTCGGAATGGTTTTTTTCGCCGCCGAAAGCATTTCGTCGAGAGTTTCGCGGGATACGGGTTCAAGCCCCTCTCCGATGAGGTTCCCGGAGTCGGTAAAGTTCTGAAGAAAATACCTCGGAGCGCCCGCTATCCTTCGGGCTGTTTTGTCTATATCTTCCACGGTATGGAATTGTTTTACGACGGTAGTTCTGAATTCGAAATCGACTTTTCCTTCCAAAAGGAAATCTAAACTTTGTTCGACGGCGGAAAGGTCGTAATTGTCTATACCGATAGTCGCGCCGTATTTTTCGGCGGAATTCTTTACGTCCATAGCGACGTAATCTACCAGACCTTCGCCGACGATCTCTTTGAGTTTTTCGGGAAAAGAACCGTTGGTATCGAGTTTAAGCAAAAAACCGAGGTCTTTTATCTTTTTCATAAAGTCGGCTATATCCGGTTGAAGCAAAGGCTCGCCGCCGGTAATACAAACGCCGTCCAAAAGTCCTTTTCTCGTCTTTAAAAACGATATGATCTCGTCGGATGAATAAGCCGAGGACTTATCTATTTCGGTAACGAGCAAAGCGTTATGACAAAAGGGGCAACGGAAATTGCAACCGCCCGTAAACACGGTCGCGGCGACCTTGTTGGGATAATCGAGCAAAGTCATTTTCTGAAAACCGAGAATAAGCATATTTAACTCCTTCGATATTATTTCTCTTTATATTTCTTCTAAAATATCAATATTGTACTCGCAAAACTTTTATTTGTCAATGATTTTTGCGAACAATATAAAGACGGGCAGAAATTTCCTGCCCGCTTTCATTCGTTTTTATTTATTTTTCGATCATTGCTATCGCCGAATTCGGTTTTTATAACGAGTAAAGCGTTACGTCGACGGTAAACCCGTTTATTTACGATAAATCAAAAAGACCTGAGGTATCTCCGGCAAAAATTTCATTTCCCTTTACGGTATAATCGTCTGCGTCGTCAATATTATCATAAGCGGTCTGCGCGACCATTTCGTCTTCAAAATAATAAATATGGATCGCATTATAGTCATTATATGCGTATAAATACCCTTTTACGGAACCGTATTCGACGTTAAATTGTTCGTCAAAGATACTATATGATCCGAACGATACTCTAACAGTATATCCTTTCGCTACGAGGTACTCCTCTTCCGTCGCCGCTCGTTGACGAAGATAATATTCGGAGTCCGGATCTTTCTTATACTCCTCATTCGCCCCGCACCTGACGAAATAGCCAAGACAAAAAATACCTATAAAAACCGAGGCGATGACGAGTACCGTAATTATCCTGCCTTTTTTCGTGGTACCGTAAAAAATCATTCCGAGTCCGACAAGAAAAATAATTATTAAAAGTATTAAGGGGATCATTGTTAAATTTAAATTGCCGGCATACATTTAAAAAATCCCCCCGCCCGTAGAAAGTGTAAGTATTATCAATATCAAAGAGATAACAACTAAAGCGATACCTACGTTTCTTATCGTTCTTCTCTTTAAGATCTTTTCATTTTCTATCCTCTTCTTTTCTTCCGACTCGATATTCGCTTTTAACTCCCCGATCCTTTTGGCGCAATAATTGCGTTTTTCCTCGGAGTCTTTGTATTTCAAAATCTGTTCGAAATTTTTAACGGCGTTCTCGTAACCGGAAACAGTGTCCTCTCCCATTTCTTTTATAGCGGAATCGTACGTCGTTTTATAATAACGTTGCTTTATTTCCTCTATATATTTATCCACTTTTTCGCATTTGTCGGGAGAGGCGAAGCGTTTAAAATGAAGGTAATCGGGATCGTCGGTAAACGGCGCCGATAAAGTTGCCAACCGGTCTACGCTTACCACTTGTTTACGCGCGAGAAGTTTCAATAAATACGCGTCGGGATTTTTGGGTTCGATATCGAGGATCCTGTCGGCGTAACTGTTCGCCTGATCCCAATTTCCGTCTTCCAAAAACACTTCCGCCCTTTGAAAGAGAGAATTTATGGTGGGATTTGCCGAAGTATAAACGTCAGCCTTCTTTTTTACAGGTTCGCTCGCAGAACTCTCTTCCGTCGCCGCGACTTTTTTGATACCTCTTACGAGATCGTTTATAAAGCCGATTTTGGACATATCCTGCGCCTGCAACCTCATAAACTCTTCTGGAAGGTCGTAGGCGTCCATATCTCTGTAACAGGGAATAAGCAGTCTATTCCTGTCGGTTTTCATAAGTTTAAGAAATCTCGACCATTCGTTTTTTACCCATACGGCGTTGAAATACTCGGGCTTGCTTCCGACGACGAGCATAACTTTCGAGGAGTTCAAAGCCGCGAAGATATACGGTTCGTATTCTTTGCCCAATTTGTCTTCCAAAGTTATCGCGGCGTAAAAGACCTTAAAGCCTTCTCGCGTCAACTGATAATAAATATCGTTCGCGATAACGCTGTCCTGCGTCCTCTTGCCGTCGGAGTCCGTTTCTTTATAGCAGATAAAAACGTCGAAAGGCTTTTCTTTTTCGACTACGGTAAGAATGTCTTTCTGTATCCTGTCGATCTCTTTCGCTTCCTTTTCATAAATATGCCGTTGTTCGCCGTCCCCGTAGAGCATCGCCGCTTTATAATCCTCGTCGCCCAAAACGGCGTCGTAAGAAGTTCTGTGGCAAGTGGGGATCCTCTTGTCGGATTTCGGATCTTCGACGTATTCTATACCGTATTTACAAAGTATTATTCCCCAATGGGCTTCGGCGTCCTCGGGTTCTTTTTCAAGTATTTTATTATAAACGTCTTCGGCTTTGTCGAATTCGCATTTGAGCCTTAGCGAGTTCGCTCTGTTATGCAAATTGGATATTATTTCGTCTTTCGGCGAAGGAAGAGTTTGCCTCGTTCCGCAACTGTCGCATACGCCGACGGTCGCTCCGTCTTCGAATTCGATCGTGCCGCCGCACATTTTACATTTAAAAACAGCCATTTTATTTACCCTTCTTACACTCTGCGTTTCTTCTTTCGGCTATCGCTATCGTTTCTTTCCCCAAAACCGACGCCTTTTCGACATCTTTAGCCGAAACCGCTTCGCTGAATTTTTCAAACTTGCGTTCGAGATCTTTTTCGGCTTCTTTTACGGCGGGAGAAGAAACGGGGTCCGAATACCTCAACGTTTCGTAGACCTTTTCGCAATCTTTTACCATCTCTTCGGGCGCCTCGGAGATCAACCTTTCAGCCTCTATTATAAGTCCTTTCATAAAATCGGTTTGTTTTTCGATTTTTTTGTCGATATCTTCGACCGCTTCGGCTGCGTATCTCGCCTTCAAAAAAGGAATGATACGCAACGCGAAAATTATCCAACAGATAATTATACCCACCCAATAAGGAAGAACGGGGATTACCATAAACAGCCCGCCGACCACGAACGAAATTATAAGTTCTATAAAACTCGCTTTTATAGCCGGCAGATTATAAAGAGTTTTCACGTTCGATCCGTCCTTAAACACGAAATAAGAAACCATAAGATTGGCTATAAAACTAAGCGAGATGAAAGAATAACCTATCCAGAACGAAGGAGAATATTTCATTCCGTTTTCCACACCGCCGCCGAACAAAAAGACAACGAAATTAAAGGCTATGTATAAAACCGTCCAACCGATAACGTAAAATTTATAATTATTTTTCATTTTTATCCCCTCTTCGCCCCGCATTTAGGACAGAATTTACCCGGGCGCTCGAAAACGTAACCGCAATTCGGGCATTTTTTTATTTCCTCGGTCAACACGGGCGCGCCGCATTCGTCGCAGAACTTCGCCCCGTCTATCAATTTCGCTCCGCAATTTTCGCAAAATCTATCTGCGGCGCTTTCTTGTTTGTTTCCCGTTTCGCGTATCGCTTCTCCTACGGTATTTCCGACCATTCCCGAAACGGCTCCGCCGACGCCTACCATCGTTCCGAGCCCCACTCCGAGGTTAGTCATCTGTCCGACCGCTTCGTTTTTCGCGACCTTTTCCGCGACGTCGAATCCTCTTTCTTGTTGGTAAGTATATCCTTCCTGTTTGCGTTTGGTCGCCTGCGCCTGCGAGTCTATAACTACCTTTTGCGCTTCCGTCTGCGCGTAGATAATATCGGTTTGTTGACGAAGTTTAGCCTCTTCGATCTCGGCGTATTTACGGAAATGAAGATCCTTGAATTTTATAAATTGTTTATCGTCCTCGGGTTTTACGACGTTGGTTACGAAAAAGCGTTCGAGTGAAAGCCCGTAATCGTCGAAGTCGTTTTGAAGCAAGGTCTTTAATGCTTCCGAAAAGGCGAACAAATGCTCGTCTATTTCAAAAATATTGACCGTGTTTTCCTTCATATATCTCGCTATATAAGTCTTGATCTTCGACATTAAAAACGCGCGGAAAAATCCTACGAGTTTTTGCTGCGTAAGAGAGGTTTCGGTCCCGACGAGTTTTAAAAGAAGTTTTCTGCCGTCCTTGACTTTAAGCGACATTTCGCCGCTCGCGCCGATAGAAACGGGAAAACCGTATACGGGTTCGATATAGGTTATCTTGCTGTCCGTCCCCCATTTGATCGACATTTGCTCGGTCTTGTTTATAAAGTAGACTTCGCAATGGAACGGACTTTTATCTCCCGTTAATTTATTGAGAATTTTTCCAAGCAAAGGAATATTCTGCGTTTCGAGCGTATAACGCCCCGCGCCGAAAAGATCCAACGCCTGCCCGTTCATAAAGAAGATCGCTTCCTGCGACTCGTGGACTATAAGTTGAGTCAAGGAATTGAAATCTTCGCACGGGTGTTTCCAAATGAAGGTATCGTTATTGCCTTCGTATTTGATAATTTCCGCTATTTGTCCCATTTTTCTTCCTCCGTTCGGTGTATACAAAATACCATTATAATTATATCCTCCCTCACCCCCGGAATGTCAAGCAAAATGAAGGGGTTTTTGAAAAATTTTTTAAAAAATTTTCCTTTCGGAATTCCGTTGATATTCTTATCCCAAATATGGTATAATGATAATATAAAAAATTTTTAAAGACGGAAAATTATGAAAGGTCTTGAATTATCCAGAGAATTTTACCTGTCGTTCGGAAAGGCGATGATCGAAAACCAATTCGGACAAATAAAAAACAAGATCGCGGTCGGGCTTTTCGGAAGCGGTTCGGAATGTTACGGCTTCGACGACGAAATTTCGCGCGATCACGATTTCGAACCCGGGTTTTGCATTGTTTTGCCTTCCGAAGAAGAAGTCGACAGAAAAACCGCTTTCGCCCTCGAAAGGGCTTATTCTAAACTGCCGAAAACCTTTATGGGCGTAAACCGAGGCAATTTAAGCCCCGTAGGCGGAAACAGACACGGAGTTATAAGATCGTCCGATTTTTTCACCGACAAAGTAGGCCGCGCCGACGGACTTATTTCGGGATACGAATGGTTTACCGTCCCCGAAACTTTTTTAGCCGAAGCGACCAACGGCGAAGTGTTTTTTGACGGAAGCGGAGTTTTTACTTCGATAAGAGAATATCTGTCGTCTTACCCGAAAGACGTAAGGCTGAAAAAACTTGCCGGAAACCTGCTCCTCGCGTCGCAAACCGGTCAATACAACTATCCGAGGTGCATAAAAAGGGGTGAACGGGCGGGCGCCGCTCTTTGCGTCAACCAATTCGTCGATAAAATAATGAGCGTCGTATTTTTGCTCAACGACAAATACCGCCCATACTACAAATGGGCGTTCAGGGCTTATTCGCAACTCGAAAAACTGTCTTCGCTCTACGACGCTCTCGAATTTCTCATAACCACCGACAACGCCGACGAAAACGCGGGAATAAAAATAAACGTTATAGAGGATATCGCCCTCGCCGTTTCGGAAGAACTCAAAAACCAAGAGATAACCAAAGCGACCTGTATCGACCTCGAAAAACACGCCTATTCGGTAAACGACCATATCTCCGATCCCGAACTCCGCAATCAAAACGTCTTAATGTCGGTATAAAATCATTTCAGACGGTGAATTATACTTTCAAGTGCAACACCTTGTAAAAAAATAGACAGTTCATATAAATCTATGGTAAACTTATTTTAAGGACAAAACAAATTACCGAGGAGAAATATATGAACTGCTATAAACATTTTAGCATAGAAGAAAGGATTTGTCTACGAGAATACTACAAAAAAGGATATAGTTACAGAAAAATAGCCGAAATGCTCGGACTGAACTTAAGTTCGGTATCGAGAGAAATAAGGCGAAACAGAACGCATCAATACGACGTACCTACATATTATCCGCACACAGCACAGAAAAAGAGCGATTTAAGGCGGTCATATTGTCATCGAGGTATGTTTTGGAGCGAAGAAGTAATAGAATACATAGACGAAAAACTTGCTTTAACTTGGTCGCCTGAACAGATAGCAAAAACACCTAGCAAACTGAAAATGCCTTCGTTTAGGACGATATATAGATGGATAGACGAAAGATACTTAAAGTCCACGTTAAAGCAATTAAGACGTAAAGGGAAAACACGAAAAAGGTTAGGTAACGGCGGAAGATTTACCACAGGCAAATCTATACGAAAAAGAGATAAAAGCATCTATAAGCGATTAGAATTCGGGCATTGGGAGGCGGATACAGTTGTATCCGGAAGAGGAAAAACGAAAGCGTGTTTTGCAACTCTTGCCGAAAGAAAAACGAGGTATTATATAGCGATAAAAATACCGAACAGAAACGGAGAAACGTTTGCAGACGCTATTATTAAAACGCTATCGCAATTTCCGAAAGGAGCAGTAAGAACAATAACTTGCGACAGAGGTAGCGAATTTGCCTGTTGGAGAAAGATAGAAGATGAATTAAATTGCGAT
>JAFVCP010000079.1 GCA_017479185.1 Clostridia bacterium | reverse complement strand
TGATTAAAAGAAAATGGTGATTGAACACCGTAAAAATCGTTTAGGTCGGTTTTAATATTTTTGTTATAATATATAAACTCACGATATTGCATTTATAATTACCTTTTTATTACGCTATTATTTTTGTTTCATAATGCATGCCGGTAAATTCAACGGAAATAACGATTTTACAATACTCTACCGCTTGTGGCTTTATTGGTATAACGCGTGGGGCTACCATAACACTGTTTTTTCTACTAAAACAGTGTTTTTTCTTTTTGACGATCTTTACTCCTCTGCCGCTTACAGGCTTTACGCATTTGCTTCAAAGTAAGTAACGGAGCCGCTAATTATACTTAATAAATCGTTTTAGACGATTAGTATTGACAAATTCGTCGCAATGTGTTAAAATCGCTATGATAAAAAAAGCAAAAGATTAATTGATAATTCAGATATAACGTTACGCAAACACAAATACCGACGCGGACTTTTATCGTCCGCGTCGGTATTTTAACGTTTATTATTTCTTGTTGTTATCCTCAATCGTTGCTCGACGAAGAATTTTGTTGCATTTTCGCGACGAATTCCAAAATTTTCAAAATCATCTGCAAAAGTTCGAGAATTATATCGTTTACATACTGAATATTGTACAACTTGAACAGTTCTTTCATCATTTCTATTTCTTCGTCGGTCGCCATATTTTCATCTTTCAGGATCTCGCACGCTCTCGCCTGCGCTTTGACCTCTGTTTTAAGGGTCATTATCGACAAGACGAAAGAAACGACGTAAACGCCCAATCCGAGGACCGCAGTGATCGTCGTAGCGACGCCGGAGAAATTAAACAGCGCAATATCGATGAGAACGCCGATAACCACGAGAGGAATGAAGGCGAAAGGTCCGAAATACATAAGCGGAGTAAGGGCTATCCTCGTCTGCATATCCTTATCCCCCTCTTTGTCCAAAATTGCGAGAGCAGATTTTTCCGCGCCCATCGCAAGAGAGGTTATCGACGGTTTTTTGTTAGTAAGCCTTCTTATCCTTACCTTCTTAAAATAATGAGAATAACTGTTTCCGAACATAAGCGAGCCGACGACGGATACTTTTATATGCTGTAATCCGTTTTTATCGAGGATTCGCCTTGCGGCTTCGCTGCCGGAAAGGTTGCGCGAATTCATCTTGCGGTTATAAACGACGTATTTGATCGACAGCCAGATCGAGATAACGACCGAAACCGCCGCAACTACGACGATCAGACAACCCACGATGAATATTGCCCATTGAAGAACCGGAGAAACGTTTTGAAATTCCTCCACATTTTCAAAAAGCGGCATAAATTTTACCTCCATACATTTTGTTACTATTTTATTAAACCAAGTCAATCAAATGTCCGTCAAATCGAAAACAGATCGAGAGCCTTATATTTTTTCTTTCAGCCTGTCGAGATAAGCCTCGCTCATATTCGCCCAGGAATAGGCGCTCATATATTCTCCGCGAAAGGCGTTTATAGCGTCAGGATCGCCGGCAAAAAAGCGATAGGCGTCGCAATTTATTTTTTCGGGGCATATACGCAAAAATCCGCCCTTTATTTCCAAAATATCCTCAACGCCGTATTGGCGAAGGGTGTCGCGAAGAGTTCGTATTACCGTGTCGAGATATTTTTGCATCGTCCTATCGTAAAAGCCGTCTTCCCAAAGCGCGGCGAAAATGGTCGGACGAGTAACGTTTCCCCCTTGTCTGTCCACGAGATAAGCCAAAAGTTCTTTGGATTTAGCCCGAGGAAAACTAATGGGTTTGCCGTCTATAAGAAGATCGAACTCCCCGAAAGTTCTTACGAACAATTCCTTATTATTCTCGACGGAACGACCTTTCAAGGCGTATTCTATCTCGGAGAAAAGCCTTTCCCTGCTTACGGGTTTCAGCAAGTACCCCGACGCGTGAATAGCGAAGGCGTCTACGGCGTATTGAGAATACCCGGTAAGAAATATCACGGCGATTTCGGGACGTTTTTCCTTTATTTTCATCGCAAGCGATATTCCGTCCATATCGGGCATATCCACGTCGAGAATGGCAATATCCGCCCTGTTTTCTTCAAGATAAGAAAGGACTTCCGCCGCCCTCGTAAAGCCCTTCGCCTCGTCGACGAGGGGCGAGAGTTCGCACAGAGATATAGTCAACCTCAAAACAAGTTCTTCATCGTCTACGCAAATCGCTCTCATTTCGTCATCGATCTCCTTTTTTCATCGTCGCGATCTATGGCGGGGATCTTTATAATTACCGTCGTACCTTCGCCTAAAACGCTTTGTATTTCCAAACTGCCTCCGCAGATCTTTTCTATTCTTTCGCGCGCGTTTTTTATTCCTATATGCGTTTTCCCGTC
>JAFVCP010000006.1 GCA_017479185.1 Clostridia bacterium | reverse complement strand
ATCCGGTTATAAGAGCCTGATAGGGCGTATAGTATACTTTTTTGTAATCTTCCATAGAACAGACTTTATAGTCTTTCATATTTTCGGTAAAGGCTACTTTATCCTTTCTGTAAAAGGATTCCGTCTCTACGTTTACGAAAGCCGAATGAGAATCTTCCTTTGCGTAGTGATATTCTCCGCTCCTGTCGAGCGACGAACTGAAATCAACTCTATAATTGATAAATAAAATCTGCGCATTAAGATAGCCGTTCGTCTCCGAGTGATACGACTTTACATTATTGGTAAGATTGTTGATATATGCATAAACCACGCTATTCGGGTTTTCTTTTAAATCCGAAACGGATTTATTCGTTTCCAAAACCGTCGATTCCCCGCTTATCGTAATAGGTTCTTCTTCGGTTCCCGAACACGAAACGGCGACAAACGCCGAAAGAGCCGCTGACAAAGTCAATATTAAGCAGACGATAATTTTTTTCATTTTTAACACGATCCTCTCAAAAAACCGAGGAAGATCGCTCCCCCTCGGCTGATAATTTTTCAAATTTATTTTTTTATGCTTTCGTAAAATTCAGCGTTCGCCGTTTCGATATAAGGTTCTACCCAGAATACCAGAATGCCGAAGGTGAGGAAGCAAAGCAATATCCAACCGATGAAACTCAAATGCAGGCAGAAAAGTTGCCACTTATGTCCATTCATCATTTCGATACTCGCTTTTCTCGCTTCGTTAGCGTCCATATTCGGGTTGTCGGCGAGAATATAATAACTCATTGCGTATCTGTAAGCCGCGATAATGCCCGGTATTACGAACAATAACGACCAAAGAAATACGAATACGGCGTTAAGCAAATACAAAACGAGAGATTGTACGAAATTCTTAAATCCGTCGAACAAGTTTTCGATCGAAACTTTGTTTCCTCTTACGAGATTCAAAGTCATCATCGAAAAACCGAGCGTCAAAGGTCCGGCAAGGACCAATTCACCGACAAAAGTAAACGACGACGCGCTTAGGATCACTCCGAAAAGGAGATAAGCGATCACGATCGTTGCCCAATTCCCGCTGAGTTTTCCCCAAGCGGCTTTTCTGAAATCTCTTGCTTTCATTTAAAGTAACCTCCAAAATATATCTTTATAATTATTTTATACCTTTTCAGCCCGTTTTGTCAACGGTTTTGCATTTTTTCGCGAAAATAAAGCGCCGAGAAAAATACCCAACGCTTTATTTCCGTCAATTTCATAGCTTTACTTGATCATCAAGTTGTTTAAATTATATAATTTCAAGTTTTATTTGTCAATCAAAATGATAGATATGGTCTATTAAATAAATTTATATTAATTATAACTTCTTCTTTTATATAAATTCGTTTTTGGCGCTTCTCGAAAATAGCGCGAGGAGTTCGTCGAGAGGTTTTTTATCGTTATACAGAATATTATACACCGCTTTCGTTATGGGCAGATCGACCGAATATTTTTCGCCGAGAAACACCATAGCCTTAGCGGTATAAACTCCTTCGGCGAGTTTTGAAAATCTTTCGCCTTTGAACAAAGCCTCGCCGTAACGCCTGTTGTTTGAATACTCCGAAAACAAAGTTGTTTCGTAATCCCCGAGATGGCAAAGTCCGTAAGCCGAAAGTTGATTGCCGCCCATAGCCTTTATAAGCCTCGCGACTTCCCTCGCGCCTCGCGCCATAAGAGGACCTTTCAAAGACGAAAAGCCGCCGCCGTCCAACACGCCCGCGGCGATACCCATAACGTTTTTAGCCGCTGCGCCTATTTCGCTTCCGATAATATCGTTGCCGTAATAAAACCTTATGAGATCGCTTTTTAACCGGTCGCAAAGTCTTTTTACGAGAGCGTCGTCGTAACCGTCTATCACCATACAGTTTGGTTTCCCCGCGGTAAACTCCTGAATATGTCCGGGTCCTACCCATACGGCAAGTTTTTGCTTTTCGAAGCCGCTTTCGATCATTATTTCGGTAAGTCGTTTGCCCGTTTCGATCTCGATACCTTTCATACAGAGAACGACGGTTTTTCTATCTCCGCCCATCTCTTTGAGTTTTACAGCCAACTCCCTTAAACCCTGAGATTTTATGGAAATAACGATAATTTCCGCCGATCCGACCGCGAGATCGAGGTCGTCGGTCAATTCGACGTTTTCCCCAAGTCGGACGTATTCGTTTCCGCCCGTTTTCCGAAGTTCTTCGAGGGACAAACTCCCCTTTCTTCCCCATTCGGTAACTGAAAAACCCTGTCTTGAAAGATACCAGGAGATAAAGGAACCCCATCTTCCGCATCCTAAAACGGCGACTTTCATAACGCGACCTCTCTTTCTTCTTTTTCGAGGTTTTCCCTCGCGCAGGAAAGCATAAGTTTTATCCTGTTTTCCTGATTTACTTTCGTCGCTCCCGCGTCGTAATCCACGGCGACGATATTCATATCGGGATTTTTGTCTTTAAGCGGCTTCATCATTCCCTTGCCGCAAATATGGTTGGGCAAACAACCGAATGGCTGCGCGCATACGATATTTTTTACCCCTCTCTCTTTAAGTTCGAGCATTTCCGCGGTCAAAAGCCAACCTTCGCCCATCTTTACGCCCGTATTTATGTACCCGCCAATAAGTTCGGTTATTTTATCGAACGAAGTCGGGCTGTCGAATCTTCCGTCGTTTTTCGTGAGCGCGATAAACTGTTTTTGCCTGTTCAACAAAAATTTATACAAGACGACGAACAAAGGATAGAGTTTTTTATTCAATCCGAAAAGTCGGTAATCGGTAATTTTAGCGTGTACGGTATACAGAAAGAAATCGAGAAGTCCGGGAACGACGGGTTCCGCCCCTTCTTTTAACAGGAATTTTTCAAGTCCGTTATTGCCGAGCGACGAAAACTTGACGTATATCTCTCCGACCACTCCGACTTTTACGGCTCTCCTTTCCGATACGGGGATCTCTTTAAACTTTTTGATTATTTTGCGGCAATTTTTCTTCACTTGCGAAAAACTCAAACCCATCTTGGAAACCTTTTCTCCGAGATCCGCCGTAATTGCAAGGGCGAGTTTTTCAGCGTCGCCCTCGTTTATTTCGTAGGGCGCGACCTGGTTTTTAAGCGACATTATCAGATCGCCGTAAAAAATACAATAAAACAGCCTGACTATCTGTCCGACGGAAAGGGTAAATCCGGGGTGTTTTTCAAGTCCGTTAAGACTCAAAGAAATAACGGGAACGTAGGAATATCCCGCTTTTTCAAGCGCCTTTCTCAAAAGAAATATATAATTCGACGCGCGGCACCCGCCCCCGGTCTGAAAATAAATAAGCGCGGTTTTACGGGGATCGTATTTACCGCTTTCGAGCGCCTCTATAAACTGTCCGATAACGAGTATCGCGGGATAGCAGGTATCGTTATGGACGTATTTAAGCCCCGTTTCCGCGACCGTCGGCGAATGATTTGTCAGAACTTCCATATCGTACCCGTACGAGCCAAGCATCTTGGTTATAAGATCGAAGTGCATCGGAAGCATATCGGGAACGAGAATCTTATACGTTTTTTTCATTTCCTTATCGAAAGGAATATATTTCAATTCTTCTTGCATAACCTCACCTATAAGTCGATCATCGCTTATTTTCCCTTTCTTTTAATGCGCCGATAAGGCTGCGGAGCCTTATTTTTACGCTTCCGAGATTGGTTATTTCGTCGATTTTAAGTTGAGTATATAATTTCCCGCCCGTTTCGAGGATCCTTCTCACTTCGTCGGTGGTTATCGCGTCCACTCCGCAACCGAAAGATACGAGTTGACAGAGTTCCACGTCGTCGTTTTCGACGGCGAACTGCGCCGCTTTATAAAGCCTTGAATGATAAGTCCATTGATTGAGGACTTTTACTCCTATATCTTTTTTTCGGGCAAGATGATAAACGCTGTCCTCGCTTACCACCACAAAACCGAGCGACCTTGCGAGTTTATCTATGTTATGGCATATCTCGTTATCTATATGATACGGTCTGCCGGCAAGAATAAGTACTTTCAAATGATTTTTTCTCGCGTAAGAAAGGCTTTCTTCCCCCTTTTTACGAACAAACTCCCTGTATTCGTCGTATTTTTCAAAAGCGTGATCCACCGCCGTGTCGACGGTCTGCTTCGGGATCGAAAATTTATTGCCGAAAAGGGAATATATTTCCTTTTTAAGTTGTTTTTTATCGTTTATATTGAGATAGGGATAGAGAAAATCAACTTTGGAAAGTTCCTCGACGTTGCCGGCCAAAAGTTCGGAATAATAGGCGACGACGGGACAATTATAGTGGTTATCCGAACCCTTATCGTCCACGTTATAGGGAAGGCAGGGGTAGAAAATACCGTCGCAGCCCTCGTCGATAAGTTTAAGAACGTGTCCGTGCATTATTTTAGCGGGGTAACAAGCCGTGTCGGACGGAATAGTGAACTGACCTCTTTCGTAAATTTTTCTGTCCGAGATCGGAGAAACCGAAAGATCGAAACCGAGCCTGTCGAAAAGCGAAAACCAAAGGGGAAGCAATTCGTAATTTCCAAGGCACAAAGGAATACCTATCTTATAATTTTTATCCTGACAAAAAGACCGTTTAAGTCCTGTCAAAAACTTGCGTTTTTCGTCATATAGGTCGGGTAATCGATCAAAACCGCCGTTTTGGGCGACAGGCTTTTCGCAGTAATTTCCCGATATGTAAGACTTCCCGTTTCCGAAGGAATTTACCGTAAGATGACAATGATTCTGACAACCGTTACAAAGTACCGATTTAGCGGTATGGGTGAAATTTTCAAGTTCTTCCCTACCCATAAGGTCGCTCTTTTCGACTTTCATCGCATATAAAGCGGCGCCGTACGCCCCCATAAGTCCCGCAATATCGGGACGAATGACGTCGAAACCGAGTTCTCTTTCAAAAGCGCGAAGAACCGCGTCGTTATAAAAGGTCCCGCCTTGGACAACGACGTTTTTTCCGAGTTCGCTCGCCGAATTTGCCCTTATTACCTTATAGATTGCATTTTTGACCACGCTCGACGAAAGTCCCGCCGAAATATCCTCGACGCTCGCCCCGTCCTTTTGGGCTTGTTTTACCGAGGAATTCATAAATACGGTGCATCTGCTCCCGAGATTAACGGGATGCTTAGCGAATAGTCCGAGTTTAGCGAAGTCCGCGATCTCGTAACCGAGCGCCCTCGCGAAGGTTTCAAGGAAAGAGCCGCAACCCGACGAGCAGGCTTCGTTGAGCATTATCCCGTCTATTGCGCCGTTTTTGATTTTAAAGCACTTTATATCCTGCCCGCCTATGTCGAGTATAAAATCGACTTCGGGGCGGAAAAATTTCGCCGCGGTATAATGCGCTATGGTTTCGACCACCCCTTCGTCTACGCGGAAGGCGTTTTTGATGAGTTCTTCCCCATACCCCGTTACGGCGCTCCCGCCGACTTCGGCTTCGGGAGATAAAGCCCCGTATATGTCGAGCAATCGCGATTTTACTATTTCAAGAGGGTTACCTCTGTTAGAACCGTAATAACTGTACAGAAGTTCTTTGTCCTCGCTTATAACCGCGAGTTTTGTGGTCGTGCTTCCGCAATCGACGCCGATATATATTTTCCCTTTATACCCTTTGAGTTCTCCGATTTTTACGCTGTCCTTCAAATGTCTGGCTTTGAACTCTTCGTATTCCTCTTCGCTTTCGAAAAGGGGTCTTATCTCGGCGCTTATTTTTATGGGCTTCGCATTGCGTATCTTTTCGGTCAACTTAGAAAGCAAAGTCGGCTCAGCCGTTTTTTCGGCGAAATACGAAGCGCCGAGCGCGACGGCGAACCTGCCGTAATCGGGAAACACCGCGTTTTCGTCCGAAAGGGCGAGAGTTTCTTTGAAACTCGCTCTTAATCCTTTAAGATAAAATAACGGGCCGCCGAGAAAAAGGACCTTTCCCTCGATCTTTTTTCCCCTCGCAAGTCCCGCTATAGTTTGATTTACGACCGCTTTGTAAATGCTCGCCGCGACGTCTTCCTTTCTCGCGCCTTGGTTTAAAAGGGGCTGAACGTCGGTTTTCGCGAATACGCCGCAACGCGAAGCGATGGGATAAAGTTTTTCGGCTTTCAGACTCATTTCGTCGAGTTTATCTACGCTCACGTCCAATAAAGTCGCCATCTGGTCGATAAACGCCCCCGTTCCGCCCGCGCAACTTCCGTTCATTCTCTCGTCCGTTCCGCCGCCGTAAAATATGATCTTCGCGTCCTCGCCGCCGAGTTCTATAACGCAACTCGCGTCAGGCTCTTTCCTCTTGACGACTTCCCCTTCGGCGTAAACTTCCTGCGTAAACGAGATCCCCGTTTCTTCGGATAGTCCCAGCCCGGCGGAACCGGAGATAGCGCATCTTACCTCTATATCACCGAATCGTTTCAAGACTTCGTTTAATAATTCCGCCGTCTTTTCCCTGACAGCGGAATTATGTCTTTCGTACTTTTCAAACTCCGTCTTTTCGCCTTTTCTCAAAACCACTTTCGCCGTGGTAGAGCCTATATCTATTCCGAGCGAATAACTATCCATCCGTAAATTCTCCGATCACTTTTTAAAAGTCAACTTCTTTTCCTGCCCTTTTACGAGCCTTGCAATATTCTGTCTGTGAAGCCAAATAACCAAAACGGGCGCCAAGACGCACAATATCGTTTCGGGCAAAGTTATCGCCCCGCCGAATATTCCCGTAAAATAAAAAACCAAGCCCGATATAAAAAGGGCGATCGCCGCGCACACAGAGGAGAGCGAAACGATTTTACTTATCAAAACCACTATTATAAATACCCCGAGGATAATAAGCAGAACTCTCCAATCGCACATAACGGCAAGCCCCGCTCCGACCGAGATACCCTTTCCCCCCTTAAACTTGAAAAAAAGAGGAAACGCGTGTCCGATAAGGCAGGCGCCGCCCGCAACCGCCATACAGATATTTCCGAGCGTAAAATTCTGCGTTTCGCCGATTATTTTGGCTAAAAACATAGAAAGAACGCACTTTCCGAAATCGGCGAGAAGAACAAAAATAGCGCCTTTTAAGCCGTATACCCTCGCCATATTGGTGGCTCCGGCGTTTCCGCTCCCGTGTTCCCTTACGTCGCCTTTATAAGCGATTTTGGACACGATGACCGAAAAACTCACCGAGCCGAGCAAATATCCTATCGCGACGGAAATTATAATAAGCGCAATATCCATAGGGAAAGTTACTCCTATAAAACATTTTTACACAGCCGAATAAAAACAAAGCCTTTTTATCGACTAACTAATTTTAACACTTACGGGCCGTTTTTGTCAATCGATTGTTTTTATATAAATATATTTTCACACGATATTTAAATTTAACGTAACGAAAATCGCAGACGAGTTAAAAAGCGACCGCGTATAAAACGCGATCGCTTTTTAATAATATCGAGCCGACCTGTAAGCCGAGTTCTGTCATTTAACGCGGTTATCTATCTACCCTTGCCGTTGCCGACAAGATCAAGCGACGTTTTGCAAGCGATCCCGACCGGCTATCTTGCGGACCGCTCCTATCTTGCTCCGAATGGGGTTTACACAGCGCGCCCCGTTACCGTGGCGCCGGTGAGCCCTTACCTCGCCTTTTCACCCTTACAAACTTAAAGTTTGCGGTAATTTTCTGCTGCACTTTCCTTGAAGTTACCTTCACCGTCCGTTAGGCGGCATCCTGCCGTATGGAGCTCGGACTTTCCTCGTGAAATTTCTTTCCCGCAACCGCGCAATCGACTCGACGACGATTATTATATCACTTTTCTTCTCTTTTGTCTACCGATTGGCGATTTTCTCGAAAATTTAATTCTTTCAGACTTACGAACCCTTTCGGAGCCGCTTTGATCGTCGTCGCTTTGGTTTTCGTCCCTTCGATCCTCTTCGCTTTGGCTATTCGAATTATCCTCGCCGTCCGTTTGACTGTTATAATTTCCTTGGTTATCGCTTCGGTTCTCTCCGTTTTCCTCGTGTCCGCCTTGTTCTTCGCGCCCTTCTCCGTATCTTCTCTCGATCTCGTCGAGTCTGTCTTGGGGAAATGCGGGTTCGACGTTTTCATAATCGAAAGTAAGGCTCGCTTCGCCTTTGACGCCTTCTTCCCCTCTCGACATATCCATATTGAATTTGATTTGCGAGATTGTTCCCCTTCTTACGGTTACAGTCAAAAAGCATTGATTTATATTTAAACTTTTTAAGATCGCGACTATTTTGTCGCCGTCATCGTCCGACGCGTAGTCGCCCGTGTTTTCGGCAGGCAAATCGCCGCTTTCTTCGATCGCGGTCGAGTTTTGCCCGTCCGTCATATCCGAATTTTGTTCGCCGTACGTATTCGTATTTGTCCGTCGGTTTGGGTCAAAGTTTCATCGTCGGGACTGCTCCCGCTTTCTCCTTCGACCTGCGAAGGAACTTCGTTTCCTTCGGTTTGATCGTCGTTTTCGGCATAAAACGCCTTTTTGAAAGCGTTGTAATAATCGGCTATATTATCGCCGTTTATTCTCCAGGTTACGGTAAACTCGTCGCCCGTTTTTGCAGTTTCGGGCGCGGGTATCCTGCCCTTCAAGTCGTTAAATCTGTTTCTCAAATCGGTTTCGTCCATTTCCCCAAAATCAAATTCGGGTTCGGACGACTCTTCGTCGTAATCGTAACTTTCTCCGAAAAGATTTGTAAAAGAATAAGTTTTTCCGTCTTTTAAGTAGGTTTCGAACACTATTTCTTTTTCATCGTCCGACGAAATGACTATTTTCGCCGAAATACCTTTTATTTTTCCTTCGGCTTTTTTCATCTTTCCGTCAGCCCTTATACCTATCTTTTGGACGTTTAATTTCCTCTGCGAATTTTCGCCTTCGCCGTAACTCGTGAAATCGAAATTTCCCGTCGCGCTCAAAGCGGGAAAATTTTCCCCGTCCGCTATCGCCATCGCGGCTGCGAAAAGTCCTTCGTACCCCTCGTCGGACGAAAGGCTGTTTTCCCCGTTTAAGTCCGATTGGTTTTTAGTGGTTTCGGTGTTTTCTTCGGGCGAAGTTTCTATTTTTCCGCTATCTCTTACGCTTTCGCGGTTATCCCCTTCGGCGCCCGAACAAGCGACAATCCCCGTCGCGAGGACGGCGCCGAAGATCACCGCAAGCGATTTTTTTATACGTTTATTCATTTTGCGATCTGCCTCCTGAAATTTTATTCGAAGAAAGTATTTTCCTTTTGAAATAAAATATGCGAAAATTTTCTTTTTTTCATTGACTTCGGAAATTTTTCGTGTTATAATACGGTAAGAAAAGTAAGAAATGTAAGATTTTAAGGAGAGTTATGAAAGAAGTAAAAGAAGACAGATTTATAATAAGCGTCAAGGTCGGTCCGAAAGGACAGATGACCATTCCCGCCGAAGCGAGAAAGATCTTCGACATAAAGGTCGGAGATACGCTTATGGTAATGGGAGATAAAAACAGAGGGATCGCCCTCGTAAAGGACACCGATTTTTACAAACTTATGCCCGATTTCGGAGGGAGCAAAAAATGATAGCGATAAAAACGGTGGGACTTACGAAAAAATACAAGGACGTCGTCGCGGTAGACCGACTCGATCTCGAAATAGAACAAGGCAAGTTGTTCGCCCTTTTAGGCGTCAACGGGGCGGGAAAAACCACGACGGTCAAAATGCTGTCATCCCTCGTTAAACCCACGAGCGGCGAATGTTATATTATGGGGAGATCGCTTTCCCGCGAGGAATCGGAGATCAAAAATATCATAGATCTATCGATGCAGGAAACGGCGATAGCGCGAAACCTTACCGTCGAGGAAAACGTGGACTTTTACGCAAATTTAAACGGTATCGAGGGCGAGCAAAAAAAGAGTATTAAAGAATATATAGGCGGGGTTTTCGGTCTTGATAAGGTCTTAAAGAGAAGGGCATCTAAACTGTCGGGCGGCTGGCAAAGAAAACTGTCTATCGCCCTCTCGCTCATTAAATCTCCCGAGGTTTTGTTCCTCGACGAACCCACTCTCGGTCTTGACGTAATATCGAGAAGAGAATTGTGGAAAGCGATAAAAGAACTAAAAGGGAAAATGACCGTACTTCTCACCACTCACTATATGGAAGAAGCGGAAGAACTCGCCGACGAGATCGGCATTATGAAAGACGGAAAGTTGCTTTTTTGCGGTACCAAGGAAGAACTTTTTGATAAAACGGGAAAAAACAGCGTGGAAAACGCCTTTATTCAAATCGTGGAAGGAGAGGAGAATTTATGAGGAGTTTAAACAGAATAGCGACGCTTTCGCTTCGTAATATAAAAGAGATCGTCCGCGAACCGCTCAGCCTGATCTTCTCTCTCGGACTGCCGCTCGTTATGGAAATAGGCTTTTACTATATATTCCACGACCTTACGCCTCAATTCGGCATAAAATATCTCGCGCCGGGCATTATCGCCTTTTCGCAAACCTTTTTGACGCTTTTTACGGGCATACTCGTCAGCGTCGACAGAAATTCGTCGTTTTTGACGAGATTATACGTTTCGAAAGCCAAACCTTTCGAGTTTATTCTCGGATACGTTTTCGCCCTTCTGCCCGTGGGAATAATACAGAGTATTCTGTTCTTTATCGCGGGCGGAATAATAGACCCGACCTTCTTTTCAGCGGGAATGTTGGCGGGAATAGGCGTAAGCGCGATCACTGCGATCTTCTATATCGGCTTCGGGATACTTTTCGGAAGTTTATGCAACGAAAAATCGGTCGGCGGGATCTCCTCGATAATTATTACGGGACAGTCTGTTTTAAGCGGAATGTGGTTTCCTCTCGAAGGGCTTAGCGAAGGCTTTTTGACTATTATGCGAATACTTCCCTTTAAAAACTGCTCCGATCTGATCGCGAGCGCGGTAAACGGCTTTTCATCGCCTTGGTCGGATTTTTATCTGCCCCTTCTTATCGTCGCCATATATACGGCGGTCTTATACCCCGTAACCGCGTTTACCTTTAAATATAAAATGAAATCGAGATAGCCGAATTTAAGAGGCTGCCGCTCAAATAGCGACAGCCTCTTGTTTTTATGGGTGAATTATACTTTCAAGTGCAACACCTTGTAAAAAAACAGACAGTTCATATCGAGGAATGTTTTGGAGCAAAGAAGTATTGGATTATATAGACGAAAAACTGTCGCAAACGTGGTTGCCGGAACAAATAGCAAAAACGCCTTGCGAGTTAAAATGCCGTCGTTTAAGACGATATACCGCTGGCGTTGATCAACGCCAGACCTAAAAAAGTATTACATTTCCAAAAACCAATAGATTTATTTAATGAAAATCTTGCAAAGTGTTGCGCTTAACTTGACAATT
>JAFVCP010000078.1 GCA_017479185.1 Clostridia bacterium | reverse complement strand
TATAACTTAAACGAAGTCAAGATGGACGGAACGGGCGAATATTTCTCGGCTGAAAGCGGCGTTCTTATGACCGCGGATAAGTCGCAGATCGTATATTGTCCGCCTGCGAAAGTAAGCGTAGACATTCCCGCGACCGTTCAGATCATCGGCAAAAACGCGTTTGAAAACTCGAGATTGGCTTCTTTGACTATACCTGCGAACGTAACCACGATACAGGAAAGCGCTTTCAAGTCGAGTACGGATATTAGAACTTTGACTTTCGAAGGAACACTTCAGGACGACGCTCTTACTATCGAGGCGAACGCGTTCGCGGAATGTTCGAAGATAGCGTCGGTAACCCTTCCCGGTAACCTCAAAGTATTAAAAGAAAACGCTTTCTATAATTGTAGAGTTCTTCAGAAAGTAGTGGTAAACAGCGGAGCGGACGTTGAGTTCGAGGCGAACGCGTTCTACGATAAGTCGACCGAAGGCAGCAACCTTGTCGAACTCGATATAGGTCCCGACTTCTATTGTATAAACGTCGGCGGAGTATTCGGCGGTCCTAACCTTTCGACTTTGTTGGTCGATAAGAGTAACCCCAACTTTACGGCTATCGAAAACGTATTGTATACCATCAATAAGGAAAACGGTTCTCTCGGACTTCAATTCTTCCCCGCAGGAAACAGAGTCGCCGATCTTAAGATCGACGAAAGAGTTTCGGCTATCGCGGACAGAGTATTCGAAAACGTCATAACCCTTAAATCGGTAACCATACCCGCAACGGTAAGAAGAATAGGCGCTTACGCCTTCAACGGTTGCAGATATATGGAAACGGTAACCTTCGAGGACAGAGAAATAACCGACACCCTTGAAATAGGCAATTACGCCTTCAATAATTGTAGAAAGATAGGGGTTATGGATCTCCCTGCCGGAACTACCAAACTCGGCGATTACGATACGAGCGGAAACATTTCCGACCTTAAAGTATTCAGCGGATGCTCGTCCCTTACGGCGATCAACGTCGGAGAGGGCGGAGAACACTTCTATTCGAAAGACGGTATTTTGTACGGCATCAATATAGACGGCAAGAAAGTTCTCTATATCTGTCCCGCGCTTTGCTCGGTAACTTCTCTCGAGATCCCGACCGATCTCAACGAGATCTTCGATTACGCTTTCGCCGGTAACGGTTCTATTGAAACCATAACCTTTGAAAGCAAAACTTTAAACGCAGAACAATTCCATATCGGAAGAGGCGCGTTCTCCGAGATGAGCAACCTTAAAACGGCTGTTATTCCCGAAGGATTCGAAGTTATCGGCGAAGAAATGTTCAAAAATTCGTCGATCGAAACCTTCGAGTGTCCCGCAAGCGTAACCACGCTCGGCGTGGATTCCTTCTACGGAACGAGAAATCTTAAATCGTTTACCTTCAGAGAAGGCAGAACGCAAGGTATCTCGATCGCGGACGGCGGAATGATCCCCCCCGATTGGTGGTACGAAGAAGGCGGCGGCGAATACGGCGGAACGCCGAGCGGTCCTTACGATACGAGAGGCGTATTCATCCTTTCCGGCTTGCCCTCGATAGATCTTCCCGCAGGTTCTACGATAGGTAAATACGGCTTGGCTTGGACCGGTCTTGAAAGCATAACCATTCCCGCGGGGACCAAAATAATCTCCGAGGCGGCTTTCGCAGGATCGTCGATACAGTCCGTCAACTTTAACGAAGGTCTTGAGGCTATAAACGATTTCGCGTTTTACGAATGTAGTTCGCTCAGAACGTTGACTCTTCCCGATTCGTGTAAGACTATCGGAGATCAGGCGTTCGCAGATTGCGGACTTACCTCTCTCGATCTCGGCTCGGTCGAATATATCGGAAGATCCGCGTTCTCGAATATCCGTAACTACTCGGGAGAACTCGTAATACCCAACACCGTAACCTTCATAGGTCAGGGAGCCTTCTCAACTTGGAGAAGAGCGACCAAAGTAACCTTCGAAAGCGACGATGAAGAACATAAGAGAGAGGCTCTCAATATTCAGGTTATGTCCTTTATGGGAGCGTTTACTTCTTGGCAGGCGCTTAAGGAAGTCGTATTCCCCGATATGGACGGTGTGATCAACATTCAACAGCAAGACACGATGAGCGGTTACGGCGCGATATTCTCACGCTGCGGACCTTACGATATGGTAACTTTCGTACAGACGGTTGCAAAAGTTACTCTCGGAAGCGGTATCGCTTCGCTTGAAAACTTGTTCGGAAATTGTCAGGTCGGCGAATACGTCGGACTTGAATCCAACCCGCACTTCGTAATGGATAACGAGCAACATATTCTTTATAATCAATCTAAGACGGAGATACTTCAGGCTCTTCCCGGATTCGACGCCGTTGATTACAGAATACCCGAAGACGTAACCATAATTCACGACGGAGCATTCCAGGGCGTCGAAACGATCAAGTCTTTGTATATCCCGAATTCGGTAATTTCGATCGGCACCAACGCTTTCTATTTGTGTACTAACCTTGAAAAGATAAGGTTTGCGGATGATTTCGATCACGATATTACTTGGGGATCCTCGGTGTTCGCGGGCGGAAGAAACGTTCCTTCTAAATTGAACGACGTTATATTCCCCGCTTCGATCACTACGGTCGGAGAGTCTATGTTCCGTTATACGCAGATCAAGTTCGTTTCTTACGAAAACTTCCCGGGTATCATAGATATCGGAGATTACGGATTTAACAGTACGGCTCTCGAATATATAGACCTTTCCAAGAACAAGGGATTCGGAATGTCGTTTACCAACTATTTCGATATCAACGATCCCGTAATACATAACGGTAGGGACGCGTTCAGCGATTGCTATAAGTTGACCAGAGTTATCCTTAACAGCGACCTCGTTGCGATCTCGGCGTCCGCGTTCGATTACGACTCGGCGTTAGAGGAAATAGTCATCCCCAACAGCGTTATAGAAGTGGGAATGTACGCATTCCGTCAGACGGGATTAAAGAATATAGTTATTCCCGATTCCGTTCAGTATATCTCGGGCGGCGGGTCGGAAGACTTCCCCGCAGGAGCGTTCACTCAATGTAGAAGTCTCGAAGAAGTAACAATCGGTACTTCGGGCGCTTCGGATATATTTATGATAGGTAACAATTCGGAAGGATTCGTATTCGCGTCCTGCCCGAACCTTAAAAAAGTTACCTTAAACGGAACGCCTCAATATTTCGCGTCTTCCAACTTCCGTAACTGTCCTAACCTTTCCGAATTCGTATTCGGAGAAGGATGTCAACTCGAACAGATCTTCGACGGAATGTTCACGGGACTTCCCGTTACTGAATTGGCTATTCCCAATACCGTCAAGAGAATAGGCGCGAACGCGTTCAGCGGTTGTACCGAACTCAAAGAGATCAACGTTCCCGACGCTCTCGAATATATAGGAGATTTCGCGTTCGCGAACACCGCGATCGGCGGAGAATTCTATATCAACGGTAACGTTATGACCGTAGGCTCCGGCGCGTTTATGGGAACCAATATAACCGACTTCGTCGTCGACGCGACCAACGCTCTTTACTCCTCGGACGAAAACGGCATAATCTACGATATTTCGAACGCAATGTATGCTTATCCCGTAGGAAAAGACATTGAAGAACTTCATCTCGATTCGCAGGTAATGACCATCAAAGATTACGTTTTTGCGGGAGCGAAGAACCTTAAAACCATTTATATTCCCGAAAACGTTATGTCGATCGGGGCGGGCGCGTTCAGCGGCTGGACTTCGGAGCAGAGCATAATATTCGAAGTTTCTATGGAAGAAGGCGAATTCTACGGCGGCGGCTGGAGAGTCGGTAATAAGGCGCTCAAATACTTCTCGAACGGAGACGAATTCGAAGAACCCGGCAATTATATGGTGGAAGATTATCCTGCCGAGAACGTTCCCGAAATTCTTACGAATTTCCACGCGAACGACGGATTCCGTATCGAATTCCACGCCGAAGTTACGCGAACTTACAACGCGGGAAGCGATTGGGAATTTGACGATACTTCCGTATACGATTACGCATTCGCTCATCAGAACAATATCTTCTATATCGGCGGCGAATGGAGCGATAACTATTACGAATTCGGTCTTGACGACGGAACTTACAACTGGTATTACAACGAAGGCGGAATGTATTATCGCGTTCATTCGGACGAAGAGATCACCGAAGATATGTATTCTATGATGTTCCAAAACGCCGAATTCGCGCAGATACTTATGAAATACAATTCTCTTCCCGAAGAGATGAAGAGGACCGAAGTCGAATTTATCGGAAGAGAATGCTATAAGTACACCTACGTTACGACGACCGAAACCATTGAATTTATCTTCGATAAAGAAAGCGGGCTTTGCCTTAAAGGTAAGATCTCCGGACTTGAAGAAGATTGGGGCGAAATATTCCCCACGACTACGGTTTGGGAAGCGACCTTATTGGTAACGGGCGAAGAATTGACTCTTCCCGAATACGAAGAGGATAACTGATAACAAAAAACAGTTCTTTTTAAGGACTTGACCGAAAAGAGCGGCGAATCAAATCGCCGCTCTTTTCTCGTTTTCACGAGATAAAAAAATTTTTTAAAGATTATAAAAACGCCTTTTTATTTCGATTTCTAAAAGCAGCCTTATCTTTGTTAAAATTTCACAAACGTTAAGGCAAGAAAATGCTTTACAAATATTCCGTATAGTGTTATAATAAAAAATATCTTATCATAGGGATAGTATTTTTAAAAGGTAAAAAATATGGAAGTAAAACACCAATTTCAAAGATTTAGATCCCGTGTTCAGAGAGAGGGATTGCTGAAAGCGATATTGATCGGTTTCATAATAGGCTTTTCTCTCAACCTCGTTTTCGCAACGGTGTCCTGGATGTTTTTCCCAAGCCTGTTTTGGCTCGGATTCGTCATCCTCGCCGTCGCGACCGCCGTCAGCGCGACAATACTCTATTTGGTCAAATTCAAGCCTTCCGACGACGATATCGCGAGGCGTATAGACAGAGAATTTAACATGCAAGAAAGAGTTATAACGATGCGCCAGTTTAAAGACGATCAATCGTATATAATGCAAAAGCAGAGAGAGGACGCGGAAGAACAACTTGAAAAAAATTCCGCGAATAAGATAAAGTTCGTCATAGGTACCGCCGTCATCGTCGTCGCTTCGGTCGTAACTTTTTTGAGTTTGTCGGTAACTTCGCTTCCCGTTCTCGCAACGCTTAACGTAATTCCGCAGGGAATGCAAGTCATCGAGGATATCGAAAAAGAATCCAAGTGGTTCGAGGTGTCTTACGAGATAAGGGCGGGCGAAGGAGAACTTCTCGGCGAACTTACGCAAAGAGTCAGAGCGGGAGAATCGACTTCGGGCGTTCTTGCCGTTCCGAACGTGGATTGGATATTTACTTATTGGGAAGACGGACTTAAAGATCCTTACAGGGTGGATGAAAGCGTCAAGGGAAACGCGACCCACTACGCGATCTTTACCGAAACGCGATTGCCGGACGGGCTTCCGGACGAACCGAGAGAAGCGGACGACGATCCCGATAAGCCGCCGACGAATCCCGGCGAGGGCGACGGTAACGGTTCCGGCGGAATGGGGCAATACGAATACGTTGCGCGAAATCAAGTTTACGACGGAGAAACCGATTATTCGGGTAAAGTTTACGATATGGCGTACGAAGAAGCGATGGAATGGATAGCGGGAAATCCCGATATTTCCGAAGCGGAAAGGGATCTTATTATCGGTTATTTCAAAACCATTGAAAAATAATAAATAAAAAATAATTTAAAGAGAGAGATATACTATGATTTCCGAAACACAAATCAAAAAATTCAGCAAACAATGCGAAGATATCTTCGCGCAAGTCGAACGCGACGTAGTCGGTCAGAAGGACGTCGTCGAAGGAACCATCATCGCGATGATAGCGGGCGGTAACATTTTGTTGGAAGGCGTTCCCGGCGTCGGTAAAACCAGACTCGTAAGAACGCTCGGAAGAGTTTTCGATCTTCCCTTCTCGAGAATCCAGTTTACTCCCGACCTCATGCCCGCCGACGTTACGGGTACCAATATAATCGTCAAGGACGACGAAGGAAATTCGAAGTTCGATTTCCAACCCGGTCCGATTTTCGCCAACATAGTTTTGGCGGACGAAATAAACAGAGCGACGCCTAAAACGCAGTCGGCTTTGCTCGAAGCGATGCAGGAACATACCGTTACCGTTATGGGCGTTTCGAGAAAACTCGAAGAACCTTTCTTCGTCCTTGCGACGCAGAACCCCATCGAACAAGACGGAACCTATCCTCTTCCCGAGGCTCAGATGGACCGTTTTATGTTCAAGATCATCGTTAAAAATCCTTCGCTCAGCGAACTTATGGATATAGTAAATATGACGCAGAAGACGATGGCGGAAGTCGCCGACAAGGCTTGTTCCGGCGCCGAACTTCTCGAAATGCGTCAGACGGCGAATCAGATCCCCGTTGCCGACGACGTTATGAGATACGCGATGATGCTTACCTCCGCTACTCACCCCGACAGCGAATGCGCTTCCGAAACGGCTAAAAAATACGTTCGTTTGGGAGCCAGCCCCAGAGCCGGTCAGGCTCTCATTTCTGCGGCGAAGGTCATGGCTTTGATAAAGGGCAGATATAACGTCGCTTACGAGGATATCAACGAACTCGCTTATCCCGTTCTCCGCCATCGTATCAAACTCAACTTCGAAGCAATCGCCGACAGGATCTCCGCGGATGAGATCATCGGAATGATACTCGACGAACTTTCTAAAAAAATAAAATAATAAATACGGAGCAAATAAATGAAAGTTTCCTATTTGAATGACCGATTTTTCAGTCGTTTGGAAACGCTTTCTTTAAATCTTCGGGCTGATCTTCGCGGCTATTTCGGCGGAAAACATCTCGTTTCTTCTTACGGACAAACGGTTGAATTCGCAGATTATCGCGAATACCAACTCGGCGACGATATAAGGCGTATCGACTGGAATTTGTATAGTCGTTTCGAAAAATACTTTCTGAAATTGTTTACCGACGAAAGACAAATGCAGGTTCAGATTTTTCTCGATTGCTCCGGCTCTATGGGAAAAGATAATCCGAAAAAATCGGCTTACGCTGTCGCGACGGCCGCTGCGCTCGGCTTTTTGTCGGTGCACAATATGGATAAAGTATCGTTTAATATAATGAAGGGAAACCGAGCCGAAAATCCTTTTGGCACGATCGTAGGGAAAACTTCCTTTTTCAGATCGATAAGCCAACTCGAGGACGTTGAATTCAGCGGCGAATCGGATATTTCGGAATGCGTTAAAAGTTGTTCGGATACGAGTTCGGGCAACGGGCTTTCCGTCATTATTTCCGACTTTTTCTCCGACGATTGGAAATCGGCTATAGATTATCTCGTTTACAAACGCAGGCAGATCCTGCTTGTTCAGATAATGACTCCCGAAGAAGAAGATCCTTCATACGACGGCAGGGTACAACTTATCGATTCGGAAACCGAAGATCTCTCGGATTCTAAAAATATAAAAATAAGGATCACAAAAAGTCTTCAACTCGCTTATCAGGAAGCGCTTCAGGATTTTAAGGACGATATAAAGAACTTTTGTCATAAAAGAGGTGTGGACTATATTTCCGTCCGTACCGATACCGAAATTGAAAAGATGTTGTTCGGACAACTCTTAAAGGTAGGTATAATGGCATGACTTTATTATATCCTATAGGTCTTTTAGGGCTTTTGGGGATAGTCGCGCTTATCATTATCTATATAATTAAGCCCAATTATCAACAAAAAGCGATTTCCAGCACCTTTATCTGGAAACTTGCCTTAAAGAGAAGAAAGAAAAAGATCCCGACGAGCAATCTCAGGAATTTACTTATCATAATTTGTCAGATACTTATTTTGGCTATTCTCGCGTTTATACTTACCAAGCCTTCCGCTATCATCAAGGCTTTCGTTCAGGAAGAGGAGATCGTCGTCATTATCGACGCGTCGGCAAGTATGAGAACGGTAGACTCCGACGGGGACAGCCGCTTTAAGCGCGCTATCGAAAAAGCGAGAGAAAGAATAGAAACGGTTTTTGAAAACGACGGCATTGTTTCCGTCATCAAAGCCGACGCAAATCCCGATAAAGTAGGGGATAAGTTGAAAAAAGAATCAAAAGAGTCCCTTTACGACGCGTTCGATAAGATGATCTTAAACGACGAATGTTCTTACAGCGTCGCGGATATCGACGAAGCGATCCGTATGTGCGAGGATCTCTTGCAGGAAAATCCTTCGGCAAAGATAGTTCTTTACACCGACACCGATTACGCTTTCGTTCCCGAAGAGATCGAAGTGGTAAGCATTTGGGACGGAACCGAATGGAACGCCGCTATTTTAGACGCTTACGCCGAACTCGAAGACGGATATTATAACTTCGTGATCGACGTCGCTTGTTACGGAAGAGATTACGACGTGCCTGTAAGAGTTGAAATTTACGGCGCGAACGCTTCCGATAAAAACGCTTCGGGAATTTTTATCGAATTCGATATGTTGGCGCGTTGCGAAGGCGACGCTAAAACTCGACTCATTTTCAGAAATTCCGATAAAGAGCCTCTCGATTTCGGAAAAGAAACAGTATATACCTACGATATTCTCGATTCGGATAAGGTTTATTCTTATCAGACTATAAACGTTTCCGTCCTTGCCGACGATTCTTACAGGGACGATAACAGTTTCGATATTTACGGCGGACAGAAAGAAGTAGTCAATATTCTTTACGGCAGCGGAGCAGGTAACCCCTTCTTTTTGAGCGTCCTCGACAATATCAGAAGCAGATTCAGCAATCGTTGGGATATCCACTTTAAAGAAGCGGGAGAAGTAGGCTATACGACGACCGGTTACGATTTTTACGTTTTCGAACACAGAATGCCCGACTCTATGCCCAAAGACGGTATAGTGATACTTTGCGACCCCGATATCGGTCCGACAGGTTCGGGATCCAGAACCAACAGTTATTACGATTTCAACAGAAGAAGCGTTCCGCTTGACGCCGCGTATCCTCATCCTATTATGAATAACGTCGTGGCTGAGAGGATCACGGTAAGCAGATACAATAATATAACTTATTACGAACCCAATTACGAAGTTCTTTTGTCTTGCAACAACAGACCTATCGTAATGGCTAAAAACGTCGGGGCGGAACAGGTCGTTATTTTCGCGTTCAACCTGCATTATACCAATTTGCCCGTTTCACCCTATTTCCCGTTGCTTATGTCCAACATATTCAACTACTATATGCCGTCCACGGTTACGGCAAACGCTTTTGAAGTAAATCAAACCATCTCGCTTAACGCGAGAGGTCCCGAACTTTCCGTGAACGGGAATATGGGCGAAAAAGTTTTCACCGAATTTCCCGCGACTATGAAACTCGATCTTCCCGGAACTTATACGCTCGATCAGGAAACCTATTTCGGCGATAAGATAAGCGAGAGTATTTTCGTTAAAGTTCCGGCTGCCGAAAGCAATATCTGGGCGGAGGGAGACGCACTGTATCAGCCCAAGATCTTGGTCGACGAATCGACGTTCTATAACGATTTATTGCTTTACTTCGCTATCGCGCTCGTTACCCTTCTCTTTGCGGAATGGTGGCTCCATATGCGCGAAAGCAAGATTTAAGGAGGTGTGAGTTATGTCTGATTTTGTAATTACTTTTACTCACCCTTGGCTTTTGCTTCTGCTCATTCCGGCGATAGGTCTGACTCTTTTTTCCTACTTCACGTTATCGAAGAGGTACAGAAAGAACAGGAACCGTATAACTTCGGTCGTTTTGCATTCGATCGTAATGACTTTGGCGGTGTTTATCATTTCCGGTATGGCGTTTTCGTATACGGTGTCTAACGATCAGAACGAGATCGTCCTCTTGGTCGACGTTTCGAGGTCTGAGGACGATTCGGAACAAAAACGCGACGATTTCATTAAAAACGTGCTTTACGGCGCTATGGGCGAAGGTTATAGAGTAGGACTTGTTACTTTCGGTTTCGATCAGGAATACGCGGTGCCGTTTACGACCGATCTCGACGCGGTATACGAAGGATATGAAAACGCCGATCGTCCCGATTATTCGGCGACGGATATAGCGAGCGCTTTAACTTACGCGTCGGAGATCATAAATTATCCTCAAAGTTCGAAGATAGTCCTCGTTACCGACGGCAAACAGACGGACAACAACGCGTTGTCGGTCATTCGTTCGGTTTCGTCCAAGGGCATAAAGGTCGACGTCGCCAATATTTCTTCCGCTTACGAAGGGGAAGAGGCTCAGGTCATCGGAATACAAATGCCCGATTATCATCTCGTAATAGACGAGGAATGCAGTATCGGCGTTACGGTACAAAGCAACAGAGAAGTCGCGGCGACCGTAAATCTTTACGATAACGGCAATCTTTCTGGAAGTTATAATCAAATCATTCCCGAAGGCATCGCTCAACTTGCCGTTCCGCATACTTTCGCGACCAACGGTATACACGAAATTTATTTTACGATGGAAGTCGAGGGCGATCTGCTTAACGAAAACAACTGTTATTATTCGTACGCCTATCTCGAAGTGTTCAATAAGGTGCTTATTATCGAAAGAAAAGAAGGGGAATCGGAATTCCTTAAATCCCTTCTTACCGAGAAAGACGCCTATAAAGTCGAAGTGAAAAATATAAATTCTCCCGACGACGTAATTCCGACTACCGTCGATGAAATGCGTAAATACGATCAGATCATTTTAAACAATATCGCGAATGCGGAAATGCCGGCGAATTTCGGAGATAATCTGTATTCTTACGTCTTTGATTACGGCGGCGGCGTGTTTACCGTCGGCGGCGACGACGAAGAGGGCAACGCCAACGCTTACAGCAACAGTTCGGACAAGACGATCTACGGCTCGCTTTATCAACAAATGCTTCCCGTACAACTCATCAAATACACTCCGCCCGTCGGCGTTATGGTCCTCGTAGACCGTTCGACTTCTATGGCGTGGTATTACGAGGGTATCGAGAAGATGGAATGGGCGAAGCAAGGTACGGCGTCCTGTCTTAACGCCCTCACCGAAAGGGATTATATAGGAATTATCACTTTTTCTTGGTCTATAGAAGTCGTTTTGGAGCCGACGCCGAGAACGCAGGAAGCAAAAATACTCGCGGCGATCGACAGCCTTGAATGGTGGGTAGACGGAACTTCATATCCCGACGCTATCGTCAGGGCGGGACAGATATTAAGATCGATGAACCAAGTCGCCAAAAAGCACATTATATTGGTTTCCGACGGTCAGGTTCCCGACGGCGAAGTAGAAACCTACGAAAAACTAATTAAAGAACTTTACGATACCGCGGGGATCACTTTCTCCGTCGTAGGTCTTGGAATGGAAGAACAATACGTTCCCAAAATGGAACGCGCGGCTGAACTCGGACACGGCAGATCGCATAACGTTACCAACCTTAACAGATTGGTAATAGAAATGCGTGAAGACCTTAACGCGCCGGAGATAAAAGATCTCGTTGAAGAGCCGTTTTCTCCCATCGTAAACGACCCCACTTCTCCCTTGGTTCGCGATCTTGAAAGAGATCCCGACAGTACGAACAGAAACCAACTCGCCGTTCAACTCGACGGTTTCTACGGCGTTAAAGTCAAATCGGCGGCGGATCTCATCCTCGTGGGCGATTACGAAGTCCCGATCTACGCGCAGTGGAAGTTCGGAAAAGGTATGGTCGGTAGTTTTATGTGCGATTTAAACGGAGTACGATCGTCGCAATTCATAACCGACGAGAGCGGAAGAAAATTCGTTCTTAACGTCGTCGAAAACCTTATGCCGGTCGAAAATATCCAACCTTACGATATCGACGTAACCATAAAAGGAGAGAACTACGTCAATCAAATGAGCGTTCTTACCGATCTTAAAGAAGGCGAATATATAGACGCGCATCTGGAAGAGGTAAACGAAACGGGCGAAAGCGTTTCGAGCGTATCTCTCAATTCGGTTTCCGAAGAAAATGCCGATGACAACGAAAACCTATTCGTAACGCAGGCGCTCGGAGTCGAAAATAATTATACGAGAGCGAACTTCGTCATCAAAGAAGGCGGAGCCTATAAGATCACCGTAAATAAATGCGCGGCGGACGGAAGCGTTTTATCTTCTCGCTCGATATATAAAGTTTTCTCTTATTCAAAAGAATATTCGGTGTTTGACGGAATTTCCGACGCCGACGCGTCCGAAGTTTTGCAAAGCCTTGCGTCGAGAGGCAACGGGGCTGTGATCGAAGATAACGATTCGCCTATGGAAGTATACGACGGGTTCCTTACGAGGATACCGAAGCAATTCGATCCGAGATATTTGTTCGCGATCATCGCGATAACGTTGTTTTTGACAGATATTGCCGTTCGTAAGTTCAAATTTAAGTGGATACACGAAATAATAAGAGACAGAAAGGCAAAGAAAAACAAATCTCGTTGATAATTTCCGTAAAGGCGTTTGTAAAATTATAAAAACAAATTTGAAATGCTTTTCCGTCGAGGCGATGGGCGACCCGCGAAAAAAGTTTTCGTATCGACAGGGTCGACCGATATGATCGCTTATTAAAAAGCGCTGATAGGTAGTTACTATAAAAATAACGTTCTTCAAATTTTTCTTCTCCGAAACCGAGTTTTCGGAGAAGAATACGGGACTATAGTCCGATGAGGAGTAAAGAATGAAAAAAGCGATAAAATTTTTCGTTATGATCTTCGCTATATGTTCGCTGTCCGCAATATTCGTATCTTGCGGCTCGAACCAACTTTCCGCTCCGGCGGAATATACGGTCGACGTCGATAACAATCTGATGTGGACCACGGTTGAAAACGCGAGAGGTTATACGATAGAAGTAAAAAACGTAGATACCGGCAAAATTGAAGAAATGGACACGAGGAGAAATTTCGTTTCCCTTTCCAAACTCGAAGAGGGTGATTACGATTTAAGGATCAAGGCTGTCGGAGATAAGAAAGAATTTGAAGACTCCGAATGGTCCGAGCCTATGAGTTTCGTGAAATATTATGAAACGGGCTGCGTTTATACTCTTATAAATAACGCAACGGAATACGAAATAACGAGAGTGGGTTCTGCGACCGGCAAAGTAGTTATCGAAGATATTTACAGAAATAAGCCGGTTACGGCGATCGCCGATTCGGCTTTCAGAGGAAGTACGAGAGTCGAAGAGATAGTAGTCGGAGCGAACGTAACTTATATAGGAAATAACGCGTTCTTTAAATGCACGAGGCTTTTGTCTATCTCTATCCCGGATAAGGTTTCGTATATCGGAACTTCCGCGTTCCAACTTTGCAGCAATCTGGAAAGTATAAATTTCCCCAAAAATACGGACGCTATTAAAGATAATACCTTCTCGTATTGCAGGGCGCTCAAATCGATAGAACTTCACGACGGGATAAACGAAATAGGTATGTCCGCTTTCTCCGATTGTTCGTCGCTGGAAGAGATCGTCGTTCCGAGCAGAGTCGCTTTAATAAGCGAAAACGCTTACGCGGGCGATACGAGCGTCAAAACCCTTAAAATGGGGAATTCGGTAACCGAAATCGCCGATTACGCGTTTTATAAATGTTCTTCGTTGGAAAGCATTACTTTCCCCGAAGAAAGCGTCATTGAAAAAATCGGCAAATACGCTTTTGCCGAATGTAAGAAAATCGAGAATATAGAAATTCCCGAAAACGTAAAAGATCTTGACGACGGTTGTTTCAGAGATTGTACGGCTTTAAGCGAAATCAGTATTCCCGACTCGGTCGCTCACGTCGGTAAAGACGCGTTTACCGAAACCGCTTTATATAATCAAGCGCTCGGATCTGCGGACGAGAGGTTTATATACGTCGATAAATGGATAATCGGCGCGACCAACGAATTGACCGTTCAGACCTTATACGCGCTTGCAGTTGACGAACAGGCGAAGCAAGATTATATTAAAAACGGCAAACTTGCCGAAACGTTAAAGGAGAATACTATCGGCATTGCGGACGAAGCGTTCAGAGAGTTTGCCGCCCTTTATTACGTCAATCTGCCCGATACCGTGAAATATATAGGTAATTACGCTTTTTATCAGGATCGTTCTCTCTTCAGAGTGGATACCGGTAATAATATAGAAAGCGTCGGAAACTACGCGTTCTCCGTATGTATAGCCCTTAAAAACATTTATTTCCACGAGGGACTGAAAACCATAGGTAACTACGCGTTCTATAATTGCACTTTGCTTGACAATCCTACCGACAGAAATATTATTCCCGATACGGTAACGTCGATCGGAACTTACGCTTTTAACGGAACGACTATTTACAAAAACGCCGCCGGCGTCGTTTACGCCGGGAATTGGGCGGTAAGTTATAACAACGGTTTATCGTCGGGCGACGTCGCATTGAAATCGAGTACGGTAGGGATTGCCGATTACGCGTTTTATAACTGTTCTGAAATGCAGAACATAAGAGGACTTGCCAACGTCAGGTATATCGGCAAAGGAGCCTTTTACGGTTGCGTTTCTCTTACTTCCGCTTCCATCGGAGAAGAAGTTGAGGAGATCAAGCCGTTCACTTTCTACTATTGTCTTTCTTTGATGAGAGTGAGGTTCGCGACTCCCGAAAACAATATTAAAAGTATAGGAAGGTCGGCGTTCTATAAATGTTCGATGCTCGAAGAGGTCGATCTTTCCGCAACCCGATCTTTGGAAATAGGCAAATGCGCGTTTTATTCTTGCGTCAACTTGACGTCCGTCAAATTCAACGGAGAATTAAAGTCGATTGGCGAGCAGGCGTTTAAAAATTGCGGCTCGGTAAAAACGGTAAAATTGCCGGATAGCGTTGAAGAGGTCGGCGATAACGCGTTTGCGAAATGCGCGCAACTTGAAAGCCTTACGATAGGTAAGTCAGTGAAAAATATCGGAGAATACGCGTTCGCGGGTTGTCCTGCGCTCAGAAAAATAGAAATTCCCGATTCCGTCGAAACCATCGGAGATTACGCGTTTTTCTTCAGCAGCGAAGAAGAGCAAAGCGCGGTCAAAACTTTAACTTTGGGAAAAGGAGTTAAGAGAATAGGCGATTTCGCCTTCTTCGGACTTTCCGAAATCGAAGATATTATTCTTCCCGACAGTTTGGAGCGCGTAGGAAGTTACGCGTTCAAAGGTTACGGAAAAATGACTACGGTCGTTATTCCCGCGGAAGTAAAAGAAATAGCGTCAAGCGCCTTTTACGGTTGCGATAACCTGACTATATATACGGCTGCGAAAGCAAGCGACGTAGAATGGGATAAGAATTTCAACGTCGATTTCCGTCCCGTTGTCTGGGGTTGTAATTTGTCGGAAGATAAGACTTACGTCGTATCTGTGGAAATAACCGAAGAAACGTTGACTAATCCTAACGCATTAAACGGAATAAACGCGCCCAAACGCAAAGATTACGCGTTCGCGGGGTGGGCGGTAGCGGAAGATACTCTGGAAATATCCTATTCCGCGGATAAGATCGCAGACGCGCCCGTCGGCGTTACGCTTTACGCGGTTTGGCTTATAAACGATTTCCAGTAAAATAAAAGGTTATAACTTTTTTGCGGTTCCGAATCTCATTGGTATGATGATTCGGAACCGCTGACGAGGAGATATAAATGAAAAAATCTGTAACAATTATTATTGCGGCAGCGGCCATCGCGATAGTTGCCGTAGTTGCGGTGGTTTTGGTACTCGTATTAGGCAAATCCAAGATCACTTACGACCTGTATACGTCGGCGGAAGAATATTCGTCCGTGGAAGTTGACGCGGGGAGCGAATATACCTTGCCGACTCCTTCGAAAGAGGGTTACGAGTTTGACGGGTGGTACGCTTCCGCCGATTTTTCGGGCGATGCGATCACCGTTGCCAAATCAGATCAAAGCGCGTCCTATTACGCGAAGTGGTCTAAACTTTATACGGTAACGCTCGATCTTGACGGTGGAAACTTGTCGGTTTCTTCGCTTACCGTCAAAGAAGGCGTTGATCTTTACGAATATATGAAATCGTACGTTCCCCAAAAAAGCGGGTTGAGCGGCGTGTGGTTTTACGATGGCAAGGAACTTAACTTGGGAAACGTCGTGAGATCGGATATGTCTTTATCTGCGAAATATCAAGTCGGTTATACCGTCGAATTAAGGGAAAAGAGCGGCGATTCTTATGAAATAATTTCTAAAACCAATAAAACGGGTTATCTCGGAGAAAAGGTCGAATCTACCGAAAGGATAAAAGGTTTTACCGAAGTTGCGACTTCCGATACCGCAAACAAAATAGAGTCGCTTGGCGTAAACGCGGCGACAAACGTCATTATTCGTTATTTCGAAAGAGAAACTTTTTCAATAACGTTCGATTCGAATTACGGCGGCGAAGTTGAAAATCAAAGGAGAACGATAGCGGTCAAATACGGAGAGAACGTAACCGTTCCCACCGATTTTACTTCGCAGGGACGTTATCTCGCGGGGTGGTCGAAAAGCAGAACGGGCGAAGTCGAATATTCGGTAAACTTCATCGATACTCTTATCTATAATAAAGAGGAAGGCGTAACCTACGAAGTCGAAGCGGATTCTTTTGAGGCTGAAACTTCGGTTACGCTTTACGCCGTATGGACGAAAGCGTATACCGATATGTTCGGCGGCTCCGATTATCTTTTCCTTCCCGATCCTAATGCGGACAAGATCTATATTTCGAGGGGAGATCTGCTCTTTAAAGGCAAATATTATCCCGAAAGTTCGGAATTTTTATTCAGACAGGACGGCAAGACGGTCGTCAGAGGAAAACTCCTTGCCGACGGTATATACGCCTATTACGACAGCGAAAGGGGCGACAGGTCTGCGGTCCTTCTTTACGTTGACAAAGAGGCGGGTATACAAGTAAACAGAGATTCGATAATCCTTTTCGGAGAGTACAACGAATTGACTTATAGCACGGTCGACGAAGACGGTTCGACGCACAGATCGGAAGGAACGTTTATAGTCGACGGCGACGATTACGTCGTAAACTTTACTTCCGGGGATATGGCGGGTAAAACCTGTTATTTCTTTATAGGTTCCGTCAACGTGAACGGAAGCGATACCGCCGTGTTCAGCATAAGAAACCAAGAAGAATACGAACTCGGGAAATTGATAAGATTCGAGCGCGAAAACAAGAGTTTCGGCAGAGTCGATCAAAACGGAGTTTACGATATTACGATCGACGGTTACGGTACGGCGGTCTACCAAACCGCAAGCGGTCCGATAAATTTACATTATTACGTCGATAAAGAAAACGAAACTATTATACTTTTCGACAACACGAACGCAGTGGCGGGAGTTTTAAGAGTTTACGAAAGCAGAATGCTCGACGGTATAACCAAAGGGTATATGTTCTATAACGATATCGTCGACGGCGAATACGAGGCTCCCGACGGAGCGACTCTTTCTCTCGACGGCGTTTACGGCGCGACTTACACTAAGGATGGCGCGAGCGTTTCCGGCGAGTTTACCGCGACGGATTCCGTATTCGGCGGTTTGATCATCGTTTTCGAATCGACGGTAGGCAGGGAAACGCATACTTTCTTCCTTGAAGAACACGAAGGCGGAGAAGATCTGCCCGAGGGCGAAGTTTATTATACTTTGTCGTATAAGGCTAACGGATACGCCGAATATTATTACGCGGACGAAAACAGCGTTTATTACGCGCCTATGCTCGTTTTAAACGACGAAGAGGACGGTCAGGCGATCGTCTACGGTTATATAGTAAACGATAAAGAATACGTAAAAGTTTCCGAAGGCGTTTACGAATATAAAGACGGAGTTTATACTTTTACCGCCGACGAAAGCAAGATAGACGCCAAAACCAAGGCGACGACTTCTCCGATAAATATAGCGAGGGTAAAATCTTTCGTTTTCGGCGAGGGCGAAACCGCGAACGGATTTAAAGTCAATTATTGGTATTCGCAGACTACCGTAGCGAACGTTACGAGAAATTACGGGGTCGTTTATAATTCCGATGACGGAGAAACCCTTAAACTCGTAGGCGGATTTGCCGAATATACTTACGACGGACAGACTAAGAAAGGCGCTTATTCCCGCGAGGGAGATGTCGTTTCGGTCAAATCCGGAAACGGAATGTATTTCGAAATAACCGGGGAAAATTCTTTCAGAACTCTCGATTTCGAGCCTTATACGGCGTATTCGATAGCGGATCTGAGGGCGGTAGTAAACGAATATATAGAGAATAAGAAGGGAACGTTCGGCGAAAGACGTACGGCGGAACTTGACTTTGACGGAAGCGACGGCGCTATTTACAGAGTGGTCAAGACGACGGACGGAAAAGAAATAGTCGAAACTGAAATATCTGGAAAAATAAGCGTTGCGGATAAAACCACCGAAAGCGGCGCTCCGATATACAGATTCGTTTCGGACGATCTTTCTTTCGAATATATCAGCCTCGTATCGTCGGACGGCTCGGCGTTCTTCGGCGCGTCGGACGGATACGGTAAAACCTATACGGGAGAAAGCGGAAGGCTTACTCTCGACGGTTACGGTTTCGAAGCCGCTTATCGCGATACGGACGGAAACGAATACGAAGGGCAATATATCGTAATAAGCGACGATCTTATTCTTATAATCGCCGACGAAGGAGAATTCGTGTTCGCGCTTACGGGCGACGGATTTGAATCGAGGGGAACCGAATACGGTTCTTACGTTGTCGTCGATAATTGGAACGATAACGGCGTATATATCGATTTCGACGGCAAGGGCAACGCAAGAGTATACGGAATAAACGAAGAAACCCTCGCCGAAGAGATCATCGACGAAGAAGGTTCGTACGAGAGAAAGGACGATCTTATCGTCGTAACTTATAAACAAGGAATTAAAACGGTTACTCTTACCGGCGATTCCGCGGTTTATAATTTCAGGGTAAACGGAGAGAACGTAAGTGGCGCGGTTTTCGTAAAAGTTCGCGAAGAAGTTGTTCAGACCTATATCAATGAAAAAGATTGGTCAATAATAGAACTCAACAGCCTTGGCGGCGCGCGTAAAACCGACAAATTCGGCGTGGTCCACGACGGTATTTACGTCCTTATAAGCGAAGATCTCTTATATTACGAACACGACGAAGACTCTCTCGTGTATTCGTACGATTCGGAAAACGGAACTATTTCTCCCATAAGTTTCGAGCCTACGAGTTATTATACCGAGGACCTCGATTCTATCGTGTTTACGGAATACGGCTTCGCTGTGTTCAACGGCAGGGACAGATACTATTACAATATAGAAAACAATAAAATTTATATCTATAAACCGGACTTGTCGGAAGAAAATTTCGGGTTTGTCAAAGAACAATTCGGAACGGGAAAATTCGACGCGAAGATAGAAAATTACGGCGAAAGTCAGGAAACCTATCTGAGAAGTTCGGGCTATGAAGTCTTGTTTAAACGCGAAGAGGATACTAAAAATATGTATCCCGTAACGGCGAGCGACGGAAATAAATATTCTCTCGAAGATCTTTCCTTCTCCCCGAGCGGTTCCGACAATTATACCGTTTACGGAAAAGTAAGGATAAACGATGAGTTCTCCGATTGTACCGTAATAGGCAGAAGGGAAAACGGCGAACTTTATCTTACCGTGTCGGTAGGACAGTATAACTTCGAGATCGAGGCTTCGTATAAGGGCGAAAACGCGATGAACGAATCGTTGAGCACTTACAGAGTCGTCGATATGAGCGGACACGCAGAACTTCATTCTCAGGATTATCTCGATTACGTCAATATGATCTCGGTATATTACGGAACGGCTTTTGCCCGCAGTTATTCGAGAACGTTGGAAGACGAATTCGGTATAATAGATATAGTTACCGCTTACGACGTTGAAGGAAACAAGATTTCCGAATCGGTTTCGGGTTCGTTCACTTCCGCGTCGGGCATTATCGACGCCGACGGAAAGGTCATTTCGTTCTCCGGGGCGGAATTCGAAGAAGATAACAAGAAGTGGATAGTTACTTTAACTGCCGACGACGGAAATCAATATAAAATGTATTTCGATTACGTCGATGAGTATTACAGAAATATCGGTTATTACGGATTTTATATGACCGCGTTCGTCCGCGTTCAGACGCTGACGAGCGGATCGGGTTATTCGCTGAACGTAGAAATGACTGTTTCCACTATGGTCGCGTACGGATTAAATCCCGGCGATCTGTATTCCGCAAAACTCGCAAACGGAGAGCAATCATACGAACTTTGGACTTTATTGGAAGACGAAGGAACTATCTATTACGTTTCGAGGACGGAAGGAAGCGACGGTAAATACGAGAATACGAAATATTTCGCATTAACGCTCGAAGAGGCGCCGTCGGGAGCAATGAGCGAAAACGAAGTGATACCGCTCTATAAAGAAGAGTTTGAGTTGAAAGAGATCAGCGTAAGGACGAAGTATACGGAAGACGGCAACTCTTACGCCGACATAATAACGACCGACGAAGGCGACGTGGTTACTTTCATCGACTTCGAAGGAAGCAGGTTCGCCGTTACTACGAGCGAATACGACGAAGAAAAGGAAGAGTTTACCATTTCCGTCGACCTTGACAGGTATACCGTCAAAGAGAACGGAGATTTCGTGATCATTTCCGAAATAGCGTAAAATAAATTCAATTAACTATCGGGAAAAAGGAAAGAGTAAATGACTAAATTTCGTAAAACAGCATTGATTTTGACGTCGGTAGTTCTTGCCGCAAGCGTCGGGGCGATCCCCGTTAGCGCGTCTTTCGCGGCAGGGGGGCAAAAATCGTCTGCGACGGTAAGCAAAGTCGAGGAATCCACTATTGAAAAATTAGAGGTTCCTTTCGACACCCGCGTTTCGTCTTTCTTTGATGAAAACGTCGTAACTAAATTGCCCGATTCTCTGTCGGAAGAGGACGAGATATCTTTGATAGTTTCGCTTGGCGGCGAAACCGTCGTTGATAACTATATTTCTTCGGACGGGTCGAGGTCGCTAAACGACTATATTTCGTCCTTCGAGGCGAGATCTTTATCGTCAGAAGTTTCGGCGGCGTCAGACGCGGCTATTCGCAAACTCAAAAAGGCGGGAGTTTGCTTTACTGCGGGCGAAAAATACGACAGGATCTTAAACGGATTTGAAATAACCGTTAAAGCCAAAGATTACGATACGGTAAGCGATATCCTCGGCGACGAAGTAACCCTTATAATAGGCGAAACGTACGAAGAAGAGGCGGCGAAGGAGATAATAACCAACGAAGTCGACGTTTACGAAACGGGAATTTTCGACAGCCACCTTTCGGAATATCAAGGGGACGGCGTGTTGATAGCCGTTCTCGATACGGGGCTCGATTATACTCATACCGCTTTTTCGGACGATAATTTCCGCACTTCAAACGAGGCGTTTACGAGAGAAGTGATAGCGTCGAGAATAGCCGGGACCGAAGCCGCAAAATCGACTTCGGGGCTTTCGGTCGCCGACGTTTATAGGGGAAGAAAGGTCCCGTTCGCGTACGATTACGCGGATAAAGACACAGACGTTTTCCCGATCAACAGCGAACACGGAACTCACGTCGCAGGCATTATCGCAGGTAAAGACGACGTTATAACGGGCGTCGCTCCGAGAGCGCAACTCGCTATAATGAAAGTCTTTTCGGATTACAGAGAGGGCGCTAAAACCTCGTGGATACTTGCGGGGCTTGAAGATTGCGTAAATCTCGGAGTAGACGTAATAAATATGTCGCTCGGTTCCGCTTGCGGATTTGCGAGAGAAGAGGACAAAGTCGAAGTAAACAGGGTTTACGACAGGATCAAAGACGCGGGAATATCTCTCGTCGTCGCCGCGGGAAACGATTACAGCGCGACGTTCGGTTCGGAAAAGAACGGAAGAAATCCTTTGACGGAAAATCCCGATTCGGGAGTCGTAGGTTCTCCTTCGACCTATTCGGCGGCGTTGTCTGTCGCGTCCGTAGAGGGCGTAAAAACCCCGTATTTTACTTTTAACGGAAGTTATACTTACTTCGAAGAGGCGAACGATTCTTCGGGTAAACAAAAACATTTCGTAGACGAAATTCTGGCGACCGTCGGAAGCGACGTCAACGAATATACTTTCGACTACGTTACTATCCCCGGCATCGGAAACGAATCGGATTATTCCAAAGACGATTATTCGGGTAAAATAGTTCTCGTCAAAAGAGGAGATACTACTTTTGAAGATATGGTCAGGATCGCCCTTAAAGAAAAACACGCCGCAGGCGTTATAATATACAATAACGTTTCCGGTTCGATAACTATGACCATCGGAAAGAGCAGGGGCGCCGTTTGTTCGATAACGCAGGAAGACGGCGAGGCTATGGCTGCTTATTCCGAAGGAAAGATAACCATAAGCAAAAGTCAGGTCGCGGGACCGTTTATGTCCGATTTCTCGTCGTGGGGACCGACTTCCGATCTTCAGATCAAACCCGAGATCACCGCTCACGGCGGACAGATTTATTCCGCTATTCCCGGACAATCTTACGATAGACTTTCGGGAACGTCAATGGCTTGCCCCAACCAGGCGGGAGCGACCGCTCTTATTCGTCAATTCGTTAAATCCAACCAAAATTTAGGAAAAGATCTTTCTCCTAAGGAAGTTACGGCGCTCGTCAATCAATTGATGATGTCCACAGCCGATATAATCAGAAACAAAAACGGAGTTCCCGCCGCGGTAAGAAAGCAGGGCGCGGGACTTGTAAACATAACCAAAGCCGCGCAGACTGCCGCGTATATCACCTCTTACGATAAAAACGGCAACGCGATGGACAAGAGTAAATTCGAACTCGGCGACGACAAAGAAGAGAAAGGCGTTTACGAAATGACTTTCGATATAACCAATTTCGTCGACTATTCGGTTTCCTATAACCTTTCGGCGACCGTTTTAACAGAAGGCGTAAGCGTTGTCTATACTTCTCACGGGGATACGGTTTCCACAGAAGAAGGATACGTATTGAGCGGCAGCAAGACCGAAGTGATTTCGGTAAACGGCTCGGCGTCGAGCGGCAATACGGTAACTGTCGGCGCAGGTCAGACTGTAAAAGTTACGGTTAGAATAACTCTTTCCGACGAAGATAAACAATATATGAAAGAGTCTTTCGCAAACGGCATTTACGTCGAAGGATTCGTTCATCTCGACGCGGCGTCAGGTACGACCGTTAATATGAGCGCTCCCTTCCTTGCCTTTTTCGGCGATTGGACGAAGGCCCCCATATTCGACGAAGAGTATTACGACACTAACGCCGACGAATTAAACGACGGGATCGATAAGCAGGATAAACTTATGCCCGACGCTTATTCGACGAGGGCAATAGGAAAACTTTACAGCGATTATATCACCGCTCTCGGTTCTTACGTTTTCACTCAGGATCCTAAAGCGACTAAAATTTCTGCGGATAAAGAGAAAATAGCGATATCCAATAAACTCGACGAAGAAAGTTCGACGGTAAACTCGTTGGAATATATTTGGGCTGGCTTACTAAGGAACGTAAAAGAAGTCGATATAAAGATAACCGAGGACGCAACGGGAACCGTAGTTTTCGAAAGGACGGAAAAGAACGTTCATAAATCGTTCAGTTCGGGCAATAATATTTACCCTTCTTCGATAGACGTAGAATACAGCGCGATAGAAAACAATCTGAAAAACAATACCAGATATACGGTTACCGTAGACGCGTATATAGACTACGGAGATAAATCGGAGCAAAAGAACGAAAAGAACAGATTTGAATTTCCTCTTTATATAGATTTCGAAGCGCCGACGATAACCGACGTGGAATATTATACCGAATACGATAAAACCACTAAAAAGACTTCGCTTTTCGCAAAACTTTACGTTTACGACAATCATTACGCGATGGGCGTTTCGGTCGGACAGTTGGTCAAAAACGAAGACAAAAATTCAAGATACGAACTTATGATGCGTTCGTTCTCGAAATACGTTACGCCGGTACTTAATTCTCCCTTTAATTCGGTTTCGACCGTAACCGTCGACCTTACCGACCATATTGCGGAGATAAAACAATCTCTCGGAACCGCGTATAACGACAACGGAACTTCGTACGTCGTCGAAGGGACAAATTCGTTCATAGCGACCTGTTACGATTACGCGCTCAACGCCGCGACTTTCGAAATAAGGCTCCCCGATGAAATACTCGCTATGTATTTCAACGAAGAGTCGATCGAGTTGTATCCCGGCGAAGCGGTCGAAATGTCGTCTTTGCTTGAAATATATCCTGAAGAAAGTTGGATCGCGACGCTTGACTTTACTTCCGATAACGAAGACGTCGTAAGCGTCGTAAACGGAACGCTTATCGCTAAATCGAGCGGAACGGCGCGCGTAAAGGTAAAGGGATATACCGCGACGCTCGAAGTAATCGTCCTCGACGAGGACGGCGGATATACTATCCCCGACGTCAATAATTTCACGATTACGAGTTATACCACCAATAAAGCCTATTATATCGATTCCGGATCGGACAGAGATATAGGAGAAACGGGTTTTACCTACAATTTCGACGGGGTCTACGAATTAAAAATGTACCCGTCCGAGAGCGTAACTTTAAACTGTAAGGCGGATTCTTATTTCTCGGATAAATCCATAACGTTTACCGCCGGAAATTCGAGGATCGCAACGGTAGACGAAAACGGCACGATAACCGCGCTTGCCGAAGGAAATACGACGATAGCGGCGAACGTAAAAGTAAACGGGAAAAATACCCGTTCGACCATAAGAATTTCGATAGAAGTCAAGGATCCCTATGAAATAAACGGAATTTATCTTACGTCTTACAGAGGATTGGGCGGAGAAGTCAAAATTCCCGACGATAGGGGATTTACGACGATATATAATTACGCTTTCTCCGGTTCGAAATACGTCGAGAAAAATCTCGACGAAGGGGACGTCATCGACGACGAAGATCCTTATCATATTAAGCAAACTTACGTCGGTGAAGATACCATTACTAAAATAGAGATCCCCGAAGGCGTTACAACGATAAACGCGTACGCTTTCGCAGGACTTACCGCGCTTAGAGAAGTAAAACTTCCCACTACTCTTACGAGAATAGGGCTGGGCGCTTTCTATCAATGCGAAAATCTTGAAAAAGTCAACTTCGAACACGTTCAGTTTATAAATAAAGACGCGTTCTCGGGTTGTAAGATCAATTACGTCGACTGTACTTCGCTTATTGCGGTGGGAGATTACGCGTTTAAAGATTGCGCGATAGGCAATATAGAATTTTCCGATAAGACGAGGTCGATAGGTATCGGCGCCTTCGAGGGCAACGAAGATCTCGCAACAGTTAAATTCGACGCTCCGCAGGTAATAATCGGTTCGAGCGCCTTCGAAGGCTGTAAAAATCTCACTTCGGTTTCTATTAACGCTTCGGTCATTTCTTCTTACGCCTTCTACAATTCCGGACTTGAAAACGTAACGCTCGGAAAAGACGTTTCGGTAATAGGCGAATACGCTTTCGCAAGGACGAAGATAGAAAGATTCAATCTCGTAAATAACGAGTATTTATCTCTCGGAAACGACGGGAAGGCGATATACGACGCGACGGGAAAGAGGCTTATAGCCGTCGTTCCGCTCGTAAACGGAGAGAGAAACTTTACGTTTACGACCGACGCCGAAATAATTTCTATGGGAGCGTTCGCGGGAAATCTTAAACTTACGGGCGTCGTTGCGACAAATGCGAAAGTCGTCGAGGCTTACGCTTTCGCGGGATGCTCGGGATTGACTTCGGCGACTTTCGGAAGACTTTCCGAAATCGGGGAAATGGCTTTCGCAAACACCGCGTTTAACAATACCCCCGATTTGTCGACGGTAAAAACCATCGGGAAAATGGCGTTTTATAATTCTTCCGTAACCGACGTTGAAATACCCGAAAGTTGCGGCGAGATCGGAGAATACGCTTTCGCGAATTGTCCTGATCTTCGTAGCGTTGTCATAGGCAACGGCGTAAAAATCGGCGCGAACGCGTTCGGTTTTGTAAACCTTTTCGACGAGGTGATCGAAAGACAGCAAATAATGTTTGCCGAAGACCTTTCGTATAAATTCTTTAAGATCGAAGGAAACGTCGTATCTGTCGACGAAAGATTTTTCTATTGGCTTACCCCCGACTCACTCAAACAACTTCTTCAATCGTTTAATTACGTTTCTTACAGATACGAAGTCAAGGATGACGACGGAAACGTTAAGAACGTCTATACTTGTTACAGATTTAATTATTCGGCGGGAAACACTTCCAAACTCGCGTCGGTCGTTATCGGGGACGGAGTTATAGTAGGAGATCGCGCTTTCGCAGGAAACTCTTCTTTGACCGAACTGACCATCGGCAACCAAGTCGAAATAGGTAATTACGCGTTCTTCAACGATTTCAGGATCTCCGAAGTCGATCTTTCGGGTGTTAAAGCGATCGGCGATTACGCGTTTTCCGGCAACGCCTTCGCTGACGTTATGTTCATCGGCGACGAGGTCGGATACGCTCGCAATCTGAGTGTTAAAGACGGCGAAATAGTCGAAGGAAGCGAAAAATATACCACTTTCAGCGCCGCGATTTCAGAGGCTGATCTTAGCGCGGCGGAGAAAGTCGGAGTAGGAGCGTTTGCGTATAACCATTCTTTAAAGAGCGTAAAACTCGGTGATCGTATTGCGGAAATAAATGCCGAAACGTTCAAATATTGCTCGGAATTGACAGAGATCGACCTTCCCGAAAGCGTTGAAAACGTTTACGCTTACGCGTTTTACGGCGCGGATATCAAGGATCTCGATCTTTCTAACGTCAGTCGGATCGGGGACGACGCGTTCGCGTATTCCTCGATCGAAAGCGTCGTTTTGAAAAAGGGAGCCGAAATAGGCGACGGCGCGTTCTCGTATTGTTCAGCGCTTACCGATATCGACTTGTCCGAAGCGGTGAAGATAGGAAAAGAGGCTTTCCGCGAAACTTCTTTTGCGAAAGCCGATCTTCGAAACGCGACGGAAATAGGAAGTTTTGCTTTCGCGAGATCTTCCGTCGTTGATATAACGCTCGGGGAAGGGCTTGAAATCCTTGGAGAAAACCCCTTCTACGGTTGCCGCATCCTTACTTACGGTAAGGTCGAAGATATAACCTTCAACGGCAAAAAGACGGGAGAAAAATTAAACGAAGATTACGATATAAGCGATAAAGTAAAAGTTATCGGCGGCGCGTTGTATTTTAAAACGCCAAACGGTTTACAGATAGTATCCTATCCCATAGGTAAAAATGAGGATTCGTACGTTATAGCGGAAGGAACAGTAAGAGTAGGGGCGAGGGCTTTCGAAGGCGCGAACCTTTCCGACGTAACCCTTCCGACGACCGTCCGCGCGATAGGAGATAAAGCGTTTTACGGTTGCGGAAATCTTTCCACCGTAATATTTACGAGTTATTACGCGCCGTTGTTCGAAGAAGAATTCGACGAAAACTATTTCGTTGCGGACAACTATCCTTACGTCAGCGAATGGAACGGAAAAGGTCTTGAAATTTCCAAATACTCCGTTCTCAATCTCGGAACCAATCATAACGCGGTCTATTTCGGCGCCAACTTCGTCGATCATATCGGTCGTATAAACAGAACGATAGTCGCGGTTCGTCCCGCAAACGGAGAAAATTACGATTCCTTTATAATGAAGTGGTATTTCGGCAAGATAGTAGCCGGCGGAAACGCGGCGACGGAAGAGGCGTTAAGAGTTATCGCGCTTATAAACGCTTTGCCTGATACCAGAGATATAACGCTCGACGCGGAAGGTTCGATCGTAAGCGCAAGACAGGCGTACGAAAGACTTCCCAATAACGAGCAAAAGGCTCTCGTAGACAATGCGGTAGGCACCAAACTCAGCGAATCGGAAGGTATTATCCAATATCTTAAAAACAGAGCGAGCGAAAATACCGATGAACCTACGGATCCCGAGGACAACAAACAGGAAAGTAAAGGTTTCGGCGAATTTTTGAAGAATAACGCCGTAGGGCTTATAATCGCTTTGGTTATCGCGTTGGGATTTGTCGCTTACGTTGTAATTTCGAGGAAGTCGACAAGGTCCGAAAAGAAAACGAACGAGGCGGATCTGAAGGAACCCGAAAACGGAGAAAAAACAGAAAAGGAAGAGGTTGAAAACTCCGACGAAAAGAGCGAAAATGACGACTCCGACGAAAAGAGCGAAAACTCAAACTCCGAAACAAATTCGCAAAATCAATAATTTTTATCGAGGAAAAGATGTTTAAAAAAATCAAATTCGCATTAACTCTTGGCGCGATAGCAATGATAGCGACGGTCGCGGCGTGCGCAAAAGCGACCGTGGTTGACGATTATAAAAACGACGGTTATGCGGTAACGGTTACTTATGAAGCGGGCGGCGGAAAATTTATCGGAAGAGATAGTATAGTAATAATGGATATGTTCAGACCTTCCGATTACGAAAAAAACGCTGACGGCGCGGTAAGCATAAAACTTACGGAACCGACTTCTCCGTTGAGAAAATCGGGAAGTTCGGACGCTATAACCCTTTCGCTTTCAAACCATTTCTTCGTCGGTTGGTATAAAGAGAGAGAAGTGCTGACCGATGAAAACGGAAACGTTTTCGACGAGAACGGCAATAAATTATCCTTGCTCGACGACGGAAGTTACGTCATCGAGGGGACCTCTGCTTTCGCAGTTCCGCAATATACTTATTCGGGCAGATGGGATTTCGAAAACGACAGGATCTATTACAAAGAGTCGGACGGAGAGATACATTTGACGCTTTATCCCGCTTGGGTAAAATATTTTCAATTCGATTATTTCGCTAAAAACGAAGATGGCGAATGGCAATCTATCGGTCAGACGTCGTTCAACTATAAAGCGGCGAACGAAAACGGGAACGAATATGATAAAGATACCGTCTTTCTTCCCGATTGGAAAGACGGCGCGATGAATTATACTTACAATTACGCCGATAAATCCATTTACAGATTTCCGAAAGTCGAAGGAACGACTTTCGTCGCCGCGTATACCGATCGTGAAAACGAGCAAAGGATCGACGGATCGTACGAACATACGGGAACCATCGATTTAGAGAGCGGAAGAGCGGTAAACCCCGTCAACGAGATATTCGTCGAACTTGAAAAAGGCGAGAGGTTTAAGATCTCTACTGCTAAACAGTTGGCTGACAACGGAAACCCGGCGGGCATTTACGAGATTTTAAACGACCTCGATTTTGAGGGAGAAACTTGGCCCTTTCAACTATCGTCCGGTAGATTTACGGGTAAAATGATAGGCGTTAAAAGCGAGGGCGGGACTAACCCAGTAATAAAAAACGTTACGGTTTCGGTAAACGGCAACGATTACGGCGGGTTGTTCGGCGCAATCTCGTCATCGGCGCAGGTAAAAGACGTAACTTTTGAAAACGCGACTTTGGATATCGATTCTACCGACAGAAAGGCGGAGAACGCCTTATTCGGATTGCTCGCGGGAGAAATAGAAAACGGAGCGGAAGTTTCGGGAGTAAAAATCGACGGAAACCTGAAAATAGGTTGTATCGTTCCTCTTGAAAACGGAAGATCTTATAAGATCAATCTTCTCTGCAACGGAGATTTCGATAAAACTTCGGTCGAAAGGGGAGAAATAGGGCTTTCGGTTTACGCCGAAAAGAGCAGAACGAGGAATTATTATTACGTCGATCCTCAAAAAGTAACGGTAGACAAAGACGGAAACGTCGATATCGTCGTATTTGACAATAAGCAATACAGAAACGCCGATAAAACAGAATACGACCTTGATTACTACGATATAAATTATTAACAATATATTTCATCAGGAGGCAAAAAAATGAAAATCAGCAAGAAAGCGATCAGAATTATCGCTATCGTTGTGGCGGTAGCAGTCGTCGCGACGGTAGTTCCCATCGTGTTGATTACGAGCCTGTCCGGAAGCGGATCGAGGAAGGACAGTATCGTAATAATGACGGAAGACGTATCGGGTTTATTTAACCCGTTTTACGCGACCACAGGCGCGGATATGAGCGTCGTCGGACTTACTCAGATAAGTATGCTGTCGACCGACGCGAGCGGCAGCCCGACTTGGGGAGACGACGAACCGACCGTAGTCAAGGACTTCGATTATAAAGTAAATTCAGACGGAGATACCGTTTATACTTTCGTTATCAAAAACGGGATCAAATTTTCCGACGGCGTTCCCCTTACAATGAACGACGTAATGTTTAATATTTACGAATACCTCGACCCCGTTTATACAGGATCTTCCACAATGTATTCGACCAAGATCAAAGGTCTTGCGAGATACAGAACGGGCGAAAACTACGCAAGTCAGGAACAAAGCGACGCCGCGCAATCTAAACTTTCGGTCGACGCGAACGGAATGGCGAGCGACAGAATTTACGAACTCGTAGATATTTTCACCAACGAAGGGAAATCGGGAACGGGATCGTATAGTTACAGCGAAACGCAGATGAGAGATTTTATTAAAAATCTTGATCCCGACTTCGATATTTCCGACGGTTACAAAAAGGCTGTCGCGTCCGAAGCAACCCCTTTGACCGGGGAAGAATATCGCGCGCAACTTCTTGCCGATTACGAATTTGCCCTTAAAACTTTCAGAGAAGAACTTCAGGACGATTTTAAGACGGCGAGAGAGGCTTACGATACGACGAACGAAACTTCTCCCTATTATAAATGGGCGGATCTTTTGAAGAGCGACGTGTTCAAGTTCTATCTTTTCGAAGGAAAGATCAAAGCCGAATACGAAGTTGTCAACGGAAGAGAAGATAAGAATAATATCAAGCGTTTCACCGGTAATACCGACGTCGAAGGAGTAACCGAAGAGGCGGCGATAAACACCGTTTACAACGATACGGTAAAGACCAAACTTCACGAAGTTCTTTCTTATTGGGCGACGGCAGGTAAACTTCAAACCAAGTTCGCAGCCGAGGCTATGGCTATACTTCTTCACGAAAACGACGGGGAAGGCGGACCTAAATATACCAATATCGAAGGCATTGTTTCTCTCGGACACACGACGAGCGAAACTTCGGTTACCGTAAACGGAAGACAGTATACGGTTGCTCACGAATATAATAAAACCACGGGCGAAGTCGTCAATCAGAACGAATACGCGGTACTCAGGATCACTATCGACGGCACCGATCCCAAAGCGGTTTACAGTTTCGGCTTTGCCGTTGCTCCCGCTCACTATTATACTGCGGACGCGGCGCATCCCAACGGCAGGACTATCGATATTGCCAACGATAAATTCGGCGTTGAATACGCTTCTCCAGAATTCCAGACCAACGTGATCCAATCCGAACAGCACGTCGGAGTTCCCATCGGAGCAGGCGCGTTCAAGGCGACGGACACCAACAATTCGGACGATCCTAAGCCGGAAACTTTCTTAAACAGCAACGTAATTTATTTTAAATCAAACGACGGTTTCCTTCTCGGTAAACCCAAGGCGGAAAAGATCAGATTCCAAGTCGTCAGTTCGGCTAACGCCCTCGACGCTTTGGAAAACGGACAGATAGATTACGCGACTCCGCAGTTTACTCCCGCGAACTCGAGAAGACTCGAGGCTATGACCAAAAACGGTTTCGGTAAACTCGACGCGTGGCAACTCGGTTACGGTTATATCGGTATCAATGCCGGTAGAGTACAGAATATCAATTTGAGAAAGGCTATTATGAGCGCTATGGACACTTCGCTTGCCGTAAACTATTACGAGAGCGGAACGGCGGAACCTATCGATTGGCCTATGTCTATGGAAAGTTGGGCTTATCCTTGGGAAAATAAGGCGACGAGAACTTCCAAACAAAACGGTAAAGATTATACTCAATGGACGGATAAAGGCGCGAACGTCGACGACGCGAAAGCAAAGATCGATAAGTATATGAAGTTGTCCGGAATAAAGAAAGGTGATAAACAACTTGAAATAAACTTTACTATCGCCGGTTCTTCCATCACCGAACACCCCACTTACAGCGTTTTCAAAAAGGCGGCGGAAATACTCAACAGTATGGACGAATGGGGCTTTAAGATAGAGGTCAAACCCGATTCTCAAGCGCTTACCAAACTCGCAACAGGATCTCTTTCGGTATGGGCTGCGGCGTGGGGCTCCTCTCTCGATCCCGATATGTATCAGGTATATCATAAAAATTCTACCGCGACTTCGGTTTACGCCTGGGGATACAGAGAAATAAAATCGGCGCCCGATACCACTTATAAGACGGAATGGGGCATAATCACCGAACTCAGCGAGGTCATCGACGACGCGCGTTTGAAACTCGAACGCGAGGATAGAATCCCTCTTTACGAAGAAGCGCTCGGTCTTGTTCTCGACCTTGCCGTCGAAATGCCCGTATATCAGCGTAAAAACTTGTACGCTTATAACGCTAAAACTATAAAGGGAATAAATTCCAACGTCAATCCCTATACTTCTCCGCTTGAAAAGATATGGGAACTTGAACTCGTATAAAAAATAAACCATCGGACGAATTGATAAAATGTTTAAGTATATTGTTAAGAGAATACTCATTTCTATTCTCATATTGCTCGGCGTTTCGTTGATTTTATACGTTTTGCTCCGTTTTATGCCGACCGATTTTATAAAAACGCGTATTATCGCGTTAAATCAGACGGGGGCGACGGTAAACGACGAGTTTATTCAGCAAATGTATAAAACTTACGGACTTGACGGCAGCGTTATCGAAGGGTATTTTAAATGGCTTTTTAACGCTCTTCGCGGCGATTTCGGAAAGAGTTTTATAAATCAAAGGGACGTAGTAAAAGAGATCTTCGATCCCGACAAAATGGGAACTTCTTTCTTCGTCGCCGCGGTCGCGACCGTATTCGAGTTTCTTATCGCTATACCGCTCGGAATAACCGCCGCGACTCACCAATATTCGATAAGAGATTACGTCGTAACCATATTCGTGCTTATCGGTATATCTCTTCCGTCTTTCTTCTTCGGGCAACTTCTTAAAGACGTTTTCGCCAACAAATTGCATTGGTTCCCCGTTTCGGGAATGAAAGACGCGGGAATACATTACGATAACGGTTTGGAAGCCTTTATAGATTACGCGCGGCATATGTTCCTTCCGATTTTAACGGTCGTCATATTGTCAATAGGCGGTCGAATGAGAATGACGAGGACTAATATGCTCGAAGTCCTTAATTCCGACTACATAAGAACGGCGAGGGCGAAAGGGCTTAAAGAGAGAACGGTCATTTATAAACACGCTTTCAGAAACACTATGATCCCCGTCGTAACCGGACTTGCGGGACTTATTCCGTCCCTCTTTTCAGGCGCGATGATAACCGAATCGGTTTTCGACCTGACGGGTCTTGGTAAATTCGCGTTGAACGCAATGACGCAAGGGGATATACCTGTCATAATGACTTATAATATGTTTTTGGCTTTCCTGTCGGTAATGGGCGTATTGCTTGCCGACCTTATGTACGCCGTAGTAGATCCGCGCGTAAAACTCGCTTGATTTAAGGAGAAGATATGAACGAAGAAGAAATCAAGAAATTTTCCGAAACTGAAAATCTTTCCGAACAAGCGGTTTCAAGCCGAGAAGAAATACTTTCTTCTGCGGAAGCGGACGCTGAAAGGGCGGAAAGCGATTATTCTATCGGCAACGAAGTATCCGAAGGCGAAAAGCCTCTCGATAAAAACGTCAAACTTATGTCCCCGTTTCGAATGGTTATGCGGAGATTCTTCCGCTCGAAACTTTCGATAGCGGGAATAGTGATGATCGTTTCGCTGTTCGCGTTCTGTTGGCTCGGACCGTTGGTTTACCATCAATGGGGAGAAATAGAAACCGATTACGGCGGCGCGATCTCGTACAGCGATTACGTTATAAAGGGCGATGACGGTAAAGATTTCATACAAGTAGTCGTCGAAGATAAAGGTATAAACGCGTTAGCGGGCTTATCGGCAGACCATATTCTCGGGACCGACGAACAGGGAATGGATATTTTTACAAGACTTATGTATGGCGGAAGATTATCTCTTACAATAAGTTTTCTCGCCGTATTCCTTACTTCGGCTCTCGGTATAATTATGGGCGGACTTGCGGGATATTACGGAGGCGTCGTCGACAACGTGATAATGCGTATATGCGACGTGTTGATATGCCTTCCGACCTTACCGTTGATGCTTATTATAGGAACCGTCCTCGATTCTAACGGCGTCGATTCGGCTTATTACATATATCTCCTTATGGGACTTTTGTCTATATTCTCCTGGCCGGGAATGGCAAGGCTCGTAAGAGGACAGATATTGTTTTTAAGGGAGCAGGAGTATATGGTCGCCGCCGAGGCGATGGGATATTCGACCGCAAGGAAGATATTCAAACACCTTATTCCGAACATTTTGCCGCAGATATTGGTTTCGATGACTCTTTCTCTCGGCAGTATGATCCTTTACGAATCTACGCTTTCTTATCTTAATCTCGGGGTAAGAATACCCTACGCGTCTTGGGGTACTATGGTCGAAGTTATTTCGAGAAGAAGCGATATACTTCAAAACAATTTCAACGTATGGGGGGCTCCCGGGTTCTGTATTATTATTGCCGTTCTCGGATTTAACTTCATCGGCGACGGGCTTCGCGACGCTCTCGATCCTAAACAAAGACGTTAATAAACAGGCAAAATACGCGATATGGATATTAAAAAGATATTTAAAACAGGCGATAATAAAGCCGAAAATAAAACTAAAACCGATAAACATTATCTTTCGGGTAAAGAAGTAAGGGAAATAGCCAAAGCCAATTCCAAAGAAATGCGCAGACTCGAGAAAGAGAAGAACCGCAAACGTCCCGAATCGGAGTATATAACTTCTATGAAAGACGACGGGAATATTCTCGAGATCGAAGATCTTCATTCTTACTTTTTTACCGATCAGGGCGTAGTCAAGGCGGTCAACGGCGTAAGTTTCAATATTCCGCTCAATTCGACTGTCGGCGTCGTCGGCGAATCGGGTTGCGGTAAATCGGTAACCTCTATGTCGGTAATGAGACTTTTACAAGGTCCTACCGGGCAGATCGTAAGCGGGGCTATACGTTTTAAAGCAAACGATTTCAAGAGAGATAAAAACGGCGAGCCTATTCCCGTTTACGAAAAGGACGAGAATGGCGATATTATTTACGATGAAGTCAAAGATAAAGACGGCGTAGTAAAGATCGACAAAGACGGTCAGCCGTTAAAAGCGCCAAGACAGTTAAAGGATCCTTCAGGCTTGGGCGTCTATGAAAAGGAAGAGAAGGTATTCGATATAGCGAAAACTCCTATTCACGAAATGTATCGGATAAGAGGAAGACAAATGGCTATGGTTTTTCAGGAGCCGATGACTTCGCTTAATCCCGTATTCACGATAGGAAACCAACTTGACGAAGTTACTCTCTTACATATTCCGGGCGCGGATAAGGCTTCCGCGAAAGCCCGCTCGCTCGAAATGCTCGAAATGGTCGGGATCGCTATGCCCGACAGGGTTTACGCGTCCTATCCTCACGAACTTTCGGGCGGTATGCGTCAAAGGGTAATGATAGCGATGGCGCTTGCCGGCGAACCTCGTCTTATTATTGCCGACGAACCTACCACGGCGCTCGACGTTACCATTCAGGCGCAGATACTCGAACTGTTTAACGATTTAAAGACGAGGATCAACGGTTCTATACTTCTCATCACTCACGACTTGGGCGTTATCGCGGAGATGGCGGATTACGTCGTCGTTATGTATGCGGGAAGGATAATAGAAAAGGGAACCGCTATGGAAATTTTCCATAATCCCTTACACCCTTATACTCAGGGGCTTCAAAAGTCCAAACCCACGATGAAATCTTCCGAAAACGAATTGTTCAACATTCCCGGAAACGTTCCTAACCCGATAAATATGCCCGACCATTGTTATTTTAAAGAGAGATGTTCGAAGTGCGTGAATAAATGTTCGGGAGAATATCCGGAAATGATCCAAGTCAGTCCGACGCATTTCGTCGCTTGTCATCTGTACGGAAAGGAAAATTAAAAGGAAATAACGAAATGAGTATTGAAAAGGAAAATATAGCGACTGCCGAAACTAACGAAGAAGGGGCAAAAGTCGATAATAACCAATTTGCCGACTTTGACGACGAGGCTGAATTTTTAAAAGAGGAAAAGGAGAGAGAGGAAAAGATCGAGCAGGATAAATTGCTCCCTCCCGATCCCGACGTCATACTCGAAGTAAGGCATTTAAAGAAATATTTTACCCTTAAAAAGACTTTATTGGGAAAACCTTTGTCGAGTTTAAAGGCTGTCGACGACGTGTCTTTCAAGGTCAAAAAAGGGGAAACTTTGGGTATCGTAGGCGAATCGGGTTGCGGTAAGACGACGATGGGGAGAACCGTTCTTAAACTTTATCAGCCGACTTCCGGACAAGTATTTTTTAAGGGTAAGGATATAGCGGGCTATAAATCCAAGGAAATGCGCGCTTTGCGTAAGCAGATGCAGATCGTGTTTCAGGATCCCTACTCATCCCTTCCGCCGAGGAGTACGGTCGGAGATCTTTTGTCCGAACCCGTAAAAGTTCATAACGTTGTTCCGAAATCCAAAGTAAAAGATTACGTTTTGGATCTTATGGATCAGTGCGGACTCAGGGATTATTATTACGAGCGTTATCCTCACGAATTTTCAGGCGGACAAAGACAGAGGATATGTATTGCGAGGGCTCTTTCGGTCAATCCCGAACTCGTCGTCTGCGACGAACCGGTATCGGCGCTCGACGTGTCCATTCAGGCTCAGATAATCAATCTTTTGAAAAGACTTCAAAAGGAAAGACAACTCACTTATATATTTATATCTCACGATCTGTCGGTCGTAAAATTTATTTCGGATAAAATAGGAATAATGTATCTCGGCTCTATGATGGAGTTCGGAAACAAGAAAGAGATCTTCGACAATCCTATGCATCCTTATACCAAGGCTTTGTTTTCGGCGGTACCCAATCCCGATCCTACGGAAAAGACGGAAAGGATAATTTTAAAAGGAGATATTCCTTCGCCCGCCAACCCGCCTAAGGGGTGTAAATTCCACACGAGATGTAATTGCGCGATGGAAATTTGTAAACATATCGCGCCCGAATATAAAGAGTACGAAGAAGGACATTTCGTCGCGTGCCATTATTGCGAACAAAATCATTGATAGATAACTTCCCCTGTTTTGGGGAAGTTTTTTTATAAGGACAACCGAAAATGATCGAATTTGAGCGGGAAAAGGTCAAAAAGTGATTGTTTGTCATATTTGGGGGCGAGTATTGACATACGCCTTTTATGGGCTTATAATTGAAGAAGGAGTGTGCGAATATGAAAAAGATGATTTCTCCTTCAATGATGTGTTGCGATTTTTTCTCGCTCGGAAAGCAGATCGAAATTTTTGAAAACGGCGGAGTAGAATATCTCCATATAGATATAATGGACGGGCATTTTGCGCCGAATATCGCCCTCGGGGCGGACTTTTGCAAAGAATTGAAAAAACATACCCGAATACCGCTCGACTACCATTTTATGGTCGAAAAGCCTGAAAATATTTTGCCTGCTTACGATATATCCGAAGGGGATATCGTAAGCGTACACGCAGAATCGACCGTCCATCTTCAAAGGGTGTTGACTATGATCTCCGACAGGGGCGGGCAACCCTTCGTCGCCATAAATCCTGCAACTCCTATTTCCGCCATCGAAGAGGTTACGGACTATATAGACGGAGTTTTGGTTATGAGCGTAAATCCCGGCTTTGCGGGGCAAAAACTCGTTGCGAGTACTCTCGATAAAATAAAGAGAACGAGGGCTTTTCTCGACGGGCGCGGTAGGGAAAACGCTCTTATCGAAGTCGACGGCAACGTGAGTTTCGAAAATGCGAAAATAATGAGCGGAAACGGCGCGAATATTTTCGTTGCGGGAACTTCGGGACTATTCAGGGGAAATATTGAAGAAAACCTTGCGACTATGCGAAAAGCGATAGCGATTTAAAAGCCCTTTTTAAGGCGGCGATTGAAAAGACGAATAGACGATAAAGGCGACCAAATGAAAGTTCGGTCGCCTTTTTGACACTTTTTTTAAAAATTTATTAAAAAATTTAAAAAAGCAGGCAAAAACAGTTTACAAATTCATATATTGTGATATAATATTTGCGCTGTTTAAAAATTACTTGGAATTAGTAAATAATAGATGAGGGTTATTTTATGAAGTACGTTAAATGTCCGCGTTGCGATCTTAATTATATGAAAGAGGACGAACAATATTGCGACGTTTGTAAAGCCGAACTTAAACTCGGACCGCAGATGAAATTCGCCGTTTTGGACGACGACGATCAAGAACAGGTTTTATGCCCGATATGCAAACGCAATTTTATGGATCCCGGAGAGGAAATGTGCGCCGAATGTCGGGAAGAGGCGAACGATAAGTTGATAATTGAACCCGACGCCGACGTTGATATCGAAAAAGACGAAGGTTGGAGAAACTTCCTCGACGAGGACGAGAAAGAGGCTATAAGCAACAAGGGAGAAAACGAGGAAGAAATGCTCTCTTTATCTCAACTCGAAGAAGAGGAAGCGAAAGAACTCTTCGACGACGAAGAAGAGGAAGAAGAGGATTTCGAATATCCCGAAGAGGAAGAAGAGGATTTCGACTATCCCGACGACGAAGAGATCGAAAACGCTTCTGACGACGATGAGGACGAAGAAGGGGAAGAGGACGAAGATTTCTGAAAATAAAGTCAGGTTTTTCTCAAAAACGGGGGTATCTCTTAAATTTAAAACGGCAATAATATCTATATGATAAAAGCCGTTTCTAAAAATTTAGACACTATAAAGAGGGCGATCGAGGCGTGGCAAAACCAAAACGCCGCGGTCGACGTAAAGGTAAATCTCGGTAGAAATAAATTCGTTACTTATAAAGCAAAAGTCAGCAAAGTGTATCCCGCGCTTTTTACCCTTTCTCCTTTCGGGGAGTTCAAAGGCAAAACGAGTTTTTCTTACGCCGAGGTAATGTGCGGCGCGGTAGTTTTAAGCGCAGATAAATCGTAAAAAATGTGGACAACGATGACCGTTGTCCACATTTTTGTTTTAGTTATCCACAAAAGTTAAATGATAACGCCCGAAGGCAAAGCCTTCGGGCGTCAGAGGTTCAGATATTATTTACCCGCGAGGTTCTTATATTTGCCGAGCCTTGCGTTGTTTTCTTCTTCCGCCTTCTCAAAGAGTTTTTCTGCGAGTTCGGGTTGCGCCTTTTTAAGCGAGGCGTAACGGTTTTCGCCTAAAATGAATTCCTGATAACTTGCGGTAGGATCTTTGCTGTCGAGCGTAAACGGATTGACGTCGGTTCCGACCTTTTCGGGGTTGTATCTGTAAAGGTGCCAATATCCTGCGTCGACCGCTTTCTTCTCTTCAAGTTGAGAGTTGGACATATTGATACCGTGGTTGATACAAGGAGCGTAACAAATGAGAAGGGACGGTCCGTCGTACGCTTCCGCTTCGGTAATAGCGTTAAGGAATTGCTGTTTGTTCGATCCCATAGCACATTGAGCGACGTAAACGTAACCGTAACTCATAGCCATCATTCCGAGGTCTTTCTTCTTTACTCTCTTTCCGCCCGCCGCGAACTTAGCGACAGAGCCGGTAGGAGTGGATTTACTTGCCTGACCGCCGGTGTTGGAGTAAACTTCGGTGTCTACAACGAGGACGTTTACGTCTTCGCCCATAGCGAGGACGTGATCGAGCCCGCCGTAACCTATATCGTAAGCCCAGCCGTCGCCGCCGATGATCCAGATGGATTTCTTGATAATGCAATCTTTCGCGCCTTCGATCTCTTTAAGAAGGGTTTTAAGTTCTCCGTGAGAGTTTCTGATGGCGACGGGAAGGTTGGTTTCAAGGTCTTTGGCGACCTGCTTTGTAATTTCCGCGTTCTTCTTGTTTTCGAGCCAGGTCTTGAAGTTCGCAGCCGCTTTGCCCTTTACGCCGAGTTCGAGCGCTTTGGTCATCATATCTCCGAGTTTAGCGCGTCTTTGAGCGTAAGCGAGGTTAAATCCGTAACCGTATTCGGCGTTGTCTTCGAACAAACTGTTCGCCCAAGCGGGACCTTTTCCTTCCGCGTTCTTGGTGTAAGGACAAGTCGGGGAAGATCCGCCGTAAATGGAAGAACATCCCGTTGCGTTGGCAATTAGCATACGGTCGCCGAAGAGTTGAGTGATAACATTAATATAAGGTGTTTCGCCGCAACCTGCGCAGGCGCCGGAGAATTCGAAGAGGGGTTTATTGAACTGAGAGCCCTTAACGGTAGTCGGCTTGAACGCCGAGGTGTCAACTTTGGGAAGATTTTCGCTGTATTCGTAGTTGACGCTTTCTTCCTTGACGACGGTTTCAAGCGGAACCATCTTGATCGCTTTCTTGTCTTCCTTGGTGGGGCATACGTTCGCGCAGACGCCGCAACCCATACAGTCGAGCGGGCTTACCTGCATTCTGAAATTATATCCCTTCATACCCATAGCCGCTTTGGTTTCGAAAGAAGCGGGTTTATCCGCTCCGTCTTTAACGAGCGCGGGACGAATACAAGCGTGAGGACAAACGAAAGCGCATTGGTTACATTGAATACAATTTTCCGCAACCCATTGAGGAACTTTTACCGCAACGCCTCTCTTTTCGAACTTGGTAGTTCCGGTGGGAACCGAACCGTCCGCGTTGAAAGCGGAAGAGGGAAGTTTATTTCCTTCGAGAGCGAGGATCGGGTGAATTACTTCGCGGAAGTACTTGTCGTCCGCAAGTTTAAGTGGTTGCGCTCCCGTGGTCGCTTCAGCCCAATCTGCGGGAACGGCTATTTCGACGAGTTCGGAAGAAGCCTTGTCGATAGCGGCGTAGTTCATATTGACTACCGCGTCGCCCTTCTTGCCGTAAGATTTTTTAACGTATTGTTTCATCCAATCTTCGGCTTCGGCGTAAGGCATTATTTCGGGATTGATCTTGAAGAATGCCGCTTGCATTATAGCGTTGGTTCTTCCGCCGAGTCCGATGCCCTGCGCGATCTTGATCGCGTCGATGACGTAGAGTTTAGCGTGTTTTTTAGCGAGCGTTCTCTTCATCGTCGCGGGAAGGTTAGCGGCAAGTTCTTCAGCCGTAGACCATTCGCAGTTAAGAAGGAATTTGCCGCCTTCTTTGAGGTCGGTAACCATATCGTATCTCGTAACGTAAGAGGGTTGCGAGCAAGCGATGAAGTCAGCCGCGTCAATAAGGTAAGAAGACTGAATGGGAGTTTTACCGAAACGAAGGTGAGAAACGGTTATACCGCCCGATTTTTTCGAATCGTAGAAGAAATATCCCTGCGCGTACATATCGGTATGATCGCCGATGATCTTGATGGAGTTTTTGTTCGCACCGACCGTACCGTCCGAACCAAGACCGTAGAACTTACAACTGATAGTGCCTTTGGGAGCGGCGTCGTACTGTTCGGAGAAGTCGAGGGAAGTGTTGGTAAGATCGTCGTAAATACCGATCGTGAAGTGATTTTTGGTTTTCTTCGCTTCGAGATTTTTGTATACGGCGTAAACCATCGAGGGGTTAAATTCTTTGGAGCCTAAACCGTATCTGCCGCCGACGACTTCGATCCTCTTCTTGTTGTTTTCAAGCAACGCCGCGCAGACGTCGAGATAGAGAGGTTCGCCGAGCGATCCGGGTTCTTTCGTTCTGTCTAAAACAGCGATCTTCTTGACGGTCTTGGGAAGAACTTTCACGAACGCTTTCGAAGCGAAAGGTCTGTAAAGTCTTACTTTAACCACGCCGACTTTGTGTCCTTCGGCGTTCATTCTCGCGATGGTTTCTTCGATCGCTTCCGCTCCGCTGCCCATAATTACGGTAACGTATTCGGCGTCGGGCGCTCCGACGTAATCGAAGAGGTGATAATTTCTGCCGGTAAGGGCGGAAACCTTGTCCATAACTTTCTGAACGATCGCGGGCGTCGCTTCGTAGTATTTATTCGCGGTTTCTCTGTTCTGGAAGTAGGTGTCGCTGTTCTGAGCCGTACCCTTTTGAATGGGGTGATCGGGATTAAGCGCTCTCGCTCTGAAATCCTCTATATCTTTCATATCCACGAGTTTTTTCATATCCTCGTAGTCGATAGCCTCGATCTTGGAAACCTCGTGGCTGGTTCTGAAACCGTCGAAGAAATGAAGGAAAGGAACTTTTGCCTTTAAAGTGGAAAGATGAGCGACGAGCGCGAGATCCATAACTTCCTGTACCGAGTTTGAAGCGAGCATTGCAAAGCCCGTCTGACGGCAAGCCATAACGTCGGAATGATCGCCGAAAATGTTAAGCGAATGAGCGGCGAGCGCTCTTGCGCTAACGTGGAAAACCGTGGGAAGAAGTTCGCCCGAGATCTTATACATATTCGGGATCATCAAAAGAAGACCTTGCGAAGCGGTATAAGTAACGGTCAAAGCGCCTGCCGAAAGAGAGCCGTGTACCGCTCCCGCAGCGCCTGCTTCCGACTGCATTTCGGCAAGGCGAAGTCCTTGTCCGAACATGTTTGTCCTTCCGGCGGTCGCCCATTCGTCAGCGACTTCAGCCATAGGCGAGGACGGAGTTATCGGGTAAATAGCCGCGACTTCCGAAAACGCGTAGGCAACGTGGCTGGCGGCGGTATTACCGTCGATAGTCATAATTTTCATCTGAAACCTCCTTGACGGCGTATTATACGCCGTATAGTAATATAATTTATAAACCATAGATATTATAAACCTTTAAGAAATTTAAGTCAATGAAATTCCGACTTGAAAATAAAATCGCGGGATATTTTTTATCTTTTTAACGGCATTTTCATCCAATTACCTTTTTAAAAGGCGTCCGATCTTGTATTCATTCGGCTAAAACAGTTGTTATTGTTTTCAAATTGTGGTATAATTACCGATATGCAAGCGATAACTTTTGAAAACGTGTCATACGCCTATAAACGAGCGGACGAAGAGTTTTCCGGAAAAGCGGTGGACGGAGTATCTCTCGGAATAGAGGCGGGGAGATCCGTAGCCCTTCTCGGCGCCAACGGAAGCGGGAAAAGCACTTTGGCAAAACTTATAAACGGACTTTTACTTCCCGATTCGGGAGAGGTAAAAGTTTTCGGTATGCCCACCGTTTGCGATGATCCCAACGGGCTGTTCGATATAAGAAAAAGGGTGGGTATGGTCTTTCAGAATCCCGACAATCAGCAGATCGCGTCTATCGTCGAGGACGATATTGCGTTCGGACCCGAAAACGTAGGGATAGAAAGGGAAGATATAGGAAGAAGGATAGACGCGGCTCTTAAATTTACCGATATGGAGCGTTTTCGTTATTCGCAGATATCGAGGCTTTCCGGCGGACAAAAGCAGAGAGTCGCCATCGCGGGCGCGCTCGCGCTCGAACCGGATATCCTCATTCTCGACGAGTCGACCTCTATGCTCGATCCCAAGGGAAGAAAAGAAGTAATGGAAGTCGCCCGTTCTCTCAATAAAGAAAAAGGAATGACCATTATAAATATAACCCATTATATGGACGAGGCTGCCGAGGCGGACGAAATATATCTTTTAAAAGCGGGTAAACTCCTCAAAAAGGGAACGCCGGACGAGGTTTTTTCGGACGTTTCGACGGTGGAAGAATGCGGGCTTGAATTGCCTCGTGCGTCGATGCTTGCGGCGAAACTCAAAGCCGCCGGAATAAATATCGATCAAAAAATAACGACGAAGGAGGGCTTGGCGGAAGAACTATGCAAATTATTGCTAAAGGATTGAATTTCGTATACAACAAAAAGACGAAGTTTTCCGTGAAGGCGCTCGACAACGTCGATCTCACTATCGATGAGGGGGATTTTTTCGGAATAATCGGTCATACGGGAAGCGGGAAATCCACCTTTATACAACATTTAAACGCGCTTGTTCCCGTTCAGGAAGGGGTTTTAAAGGTCGGGGATTACGACCTTTCGGCGAACGCGAAAAAAGATAAAAAGGCGCTTAAAACGCTTCGATCCAAGGTCGGTATGGTTTTTCAATATCCCGAATACCAACTTTTCGAGGATACCGTTTTTAAAGACGTCGCTTTCGGATTTTCCAACTTTTTTCCGCAAGCGAGCAAACGTGAAACCGCCGACGCCGTTTACGAAGCGCTGTCGCTCGTAGGTCTTGATCCCGAAAAGTACGCCGAAAGATCTCCGTTCGATCTGTCCGGGGGACAAAAGAGGAGAGTCGCGATAGCCGGCGTTATAGTAACCCGTCCCGAAATTCTCGTTTTAGACGAACCCGTCGCGGGGCTCGATCCCAAGGGCAAACGCGAACTTATGAAGTTGCTTCGTACCCTTCACGAAAAAGAGAGCAAGACGATAATCATCGTATCGCACGATATGGATGAAGTCGCTGAAAATTGCAATAAAGTCGCCGTTTTTTCGGAAGGTAAAATAGTTCGGAAGGGAACGCCGAAAGATGTTTTTTCGGATGCGGAAGAAATAAAAAAATTACGGCTCGATCTGCCGCTTACGGGTTATCTTTGTCAAACTCTTAAATCAAAGGGCGTAAACGTCGACTGCGACCTTACCGAAGAGGATTTTATAAGAAAAATACAGGAAATAAAACGGGGATAAAATGTTACAGGATCTCACTTTCGGGCAATATTACCCTACGACTTCTTTGGTCCACAAACTCGATCCGAGGACGAAATTATTGCTCTTGATCGCGTATATAACGTCGATTTTCGTCGCCGATAATTTTTACGGGCTTGCCGCCGCGCTGTTATTTTTATTGATAGCCGTGGCTTTTTCGGCGGTTCCTTTTTGGTCTGTTTTAAAAAGCGTGAAGAGCATTTTGTTTCTCGTTTTGTTTACTTTTTTGCTCAACTTGCTTTTTTACGCCAAAAAAGAGGGGGATACAACGCTCTTTTGGCGAATTACCGTCGAAGGGCTTTTAAGCGCGACCTTTTTAGCCTCGCGTCTTATTCTGCTCGTTATGGGCAGTTCGGTTCTCACCTTGACCACTACTCCAGTTAGTCTGACCGACGGTATTGAAAGCCTTTTAAAGCCACTTTCTTACGTAAAATTCCCCGTACACGAACTTGCGCTCATTATGTCGATAGCGTTGAGATTTATTCCCACGCTCGCCGAAGAGACCGACAGGATAATAAGGGCGCAAAAAGCGAGGGGCGGAGATTTCGACACGGGAAATTTTTTCAAAAGGATAAAGGCGCTCATACCCATTTTAATTCCATTGCTCGTAGGGGCGTTCAGGCGCGCCGACGAACTCGGGAACGCTATGGACGCCCGCTGTTATTCGGGAAGTAGAAACAGGACCAAGTACAAAAAACTTAAATTTACTTTCCGCGATCTTTTAGCGACTTTATTTACGGCGGCGCTTGTCGCGGGAGTGGTTTTACTTAAAATATTTTTTTGATAACGGTGCTATATGAGGGTTTTTCTTAAAATAGAATACGACGGTACCAACTATTGCGGTTGGCAGATCCAGCCGAACGGCAATACCGTTCAGGACGAGATCGCGAAGGCGATAGAAAGAATTACCGGAGAAAAAATAAATCTCGTCGGGAGCGGGAGAACGGACGCGGGGGTACACGCTCTCGGGCAAGTCGCCCATTTCGACACCTTTTCGTCGATCCCCCCCGAAAAGTTCAAGCAGGCTCTTAATACCGTCTTGCCGGCGGATATAAAAATAGCCGAAAGCAAAAGGGCGAAAGAGGATTTTCACGCTCGCTATTCGGCAAAGAAAAAGACTTATATATACAAATTATATCAATGCGATCATACTCGCCCTTTAAAAGACAGGTATGCGGTAAGGATAGGTTACGATCTCGACGTCGAAAAAATGGACGAGGGGGCGAAATATCTCGTCGGAGAAAAGGATTTCCGCTGTTTTTTGGCTTCCGATTCGTCGGTAAAAGATACCGTGAGGACCATTTATTTCGCCGAAGTGAAAAAAAACGGCGAAGATATAGAGGTTAAGATAACGGGAAACGGCTTTTTATATAATATGGTAAGAATAATCGCGGGGACGCTGGTAAAGATCGGAGAGGGAAAACTTGCGCCCGAAGATATGAAAAAGATCATCGCGTCGGGAAACAGAGATCTCGCGGGAACGACTATGCCGCCTCGCGGACTTTTGCTTTACGACGTGGAATACGACTGAAAGAGCGTTCGGAAATTTCCGAACGCTCGAATTTTATTTTACGATAAGAGATAACGCCGCGATCTCCACGAGGGGGAGATTTATCGCCTCGTCCAAACCGCAGAATTGAGGTTTTTCGGCAATATCCTCGCCTATAAGCCCGTTTTCGACCAAAGGAAGAGGGTGGATTATAAGCGGAGAGAGCGGAAGATCTTCAAGTTTTTCTTCCGTGATCTCAAACCTTGCGGGCATACCTTCGTCTACGGTGTAAATTATTTCCGCAAGTTTTATTCCTTCCGAAAGGTCGGACGTAACTTTGACTTCTCCGAATTGGCGGCAGAAGTTGAGAAGGTTTTCGTCGGGATAAAATTCGTCGGGACAAACGAAAGTGATATTAAAGCCGCAGATCGCGAAAGCGTTTAAAAATTCGTCGTTTGTAAGATTGGGATTTCCTACGATCGCGACCTTGGTGTTTTCGAGTTTGCCTTTTTTCGTCCAGATAGTATAAAGGGCGGAAAGGGCTTCGAGAGGACCGAATTTGCCGAAACCGTTTATTACGGGAAGTTCCACGAGTTTTTCCATCGCTTCGGCGTCGCCTATTTCGGAAGTTTGAACTACGAGCGCGTGAATACCGTAAGAAAGTATCGCCGAAAGGGTGAATTTGTCTTTAATAAGGCTTTCTACTTCCGAGCCGCTCATCTGGCAAACGACGGGTTCGCCCGAAACCGAGGTTACGGCGTTTTCGAAAGCAAGACGCCAACGCGTCATACCGCCTTTTGTAATGAGGGCGATTTTTTTGTTTTTTAAAAACGATGGTTTTTCGCCTACCGAAAGGCTTTTCGAAACGGCGTCCGCCCTGCGCAATATTTCCAGAATATCTTCCTCGGTATATCCCGCGAGGGAAACGAGATGCTTTTTCGCAAGTTTCCCCGTCGGAGTGAATTTATTTATATCCATAACGACCTCTTGGCAGTTAATTTATAACAATATGATAACATAAAATATAAAAAAGTCAACTTCTTTTTGGGTAAAATATACAAAATAAATAAAATGAAGGGTAAAAATTTGTAACAAATGCCGTTGTGGTTTTGGCTCAAATGGTTTATAATAAATATATAAATTGATTATCGTCAATACAAGGAGGAAAAAAATGGCAAGTCTTCTTTTAAAAGACATTTACAAAGTGTATCAGTCCGGCGTTGTTGCCGTAACCGACTTTACGCTTGACATTCAGGACAAAGAGTTCATAGTTTTCGTAGGTCCTTCCGGATGCGGAAAATCGACTACCCTTCGTATGATCGCAGGGCTTGAAGAGATTTCCGACGGCGAACTTTATATCGACGGAAAACTTATGAATAACGTTCAGCCTAAAGACAGAGATATTGCGATGGTTTTCCAGAACTACGCGCTTTATCCTCATATGACCGTTTACGACAATATGGCGTTCGGTCTTAAACTTCGTAAAAAACCCAAGGCTGAAATAGACGAAAAGGTAAAAGAAGCGGCGAGGATCCTCGGACTTGAAACTTATCTTCAAAGAAAGCCGAAGGCTCTTTCCGGCGGTCAAAGACAAAGAGTCGCGCTCGGTAGAGCGATCGTCCGCGAACCCAAAGTATTCCTTTTGGACGAACCTCTTTCCAACCTCGACGCGAAACTCCGCGCCCAGATGAGGACCGAGATCACCAAACTTCACCACAGACTTGCGACGACCTTCATTTACGTTACGCACGATCAGGTAGAAGCGATGACTATGGGAACGAGAATAGTCGTTATGAAAGACGGATTTATTCAACAGGTCGACGCTCCGCAAATGCTTTACGATTATCCCGCGAACTTGTTCGTCGCAGGATTTATCGGAACTCCGCAGATGAACTTCTTCGACGCCGTTCTTACCAAAGATAAAGCGGACGGAAAAGTTTACGTTGAATTCGAAGGCAGAAAGGTTGCTCTTCCCAAATCAAAATCGGATAAGATCATCAACCCCGATGAATATATCAATACCGGTAAGCCCGTTATTTTCGGCGTTCGTCCCGAAGATCTTCACGATGAAGAAAGTTTCATCAACAATTCGAGAGAGACGATTATCGACGTAAGAGTCGACGTCGTTGAAAAACTCGGCGCGGAAACCCTTCTTTACTGCGTATTCAACAACGAAGAACCCGCCGAAGAAGAAGGCAAGGTCAAGAGTTTGGTCGAAACCGCAACTCAACTTATTGCGAAAGTCGATTCGAGAACAACCACGGAAAGAGATCAGACGATCGAACTTGCCATCGATATAATGCACAGCCATTTGTTCGATAAAGAAACCGAACTTACCATTTTGGACGGCGAGGGAACCAAGGCTTACGTTCCTGTTGTAGAACTTGAAAGGAGAGCGAAGGAAGAAGAGGAATTAAGACTTCATCCCGAACTTGCCGAAAAGAAAGCGAAGGAAGCGGCAAGAAGAGCCAAGAAAAATAAATAATTATCAATAAACAACCGCCGACGGATAAAACCGTTGGCGGTATGCATTTAATCGGAATAATCGACTTATAGGCAGACTTAAATGCCAAAAAAACTTGCAAAAAATTAAAAGTTGTGGTATATTACTTTTAGGAGTAATTTACTGATGATAATTTTCTTCGATACCGAAACGACGGGGTTAAGGCCGGGTAGAATTATACAACTTTCATACGTTATGACCGACGGCGAGAAAACCGTCGGAAAAAACTTTTACTTTGCGGTAGAATATATCGATCCTTCGGCTACGGAAGTTCACGGGCTTACCGTTGAAAAACTTGCGGAATTGTCGCAAGGAAATACGTTTTCATGTTCTGCCGACGAAATATACGACGATTTTAAAAATGCCGACCTCATTGTCGCGCATAATTCTCGTTTCGATATAGGGTTTCTGATCGCCGAATTTTCCTACCTTGACAGACAATTCGCATATAAAGAAGATCTCGATACAATGAGATTTTTTACCCCGATAATTGCCTTGCCGAGACAAAATCATACGGGTTTAAAATATCCGAAGTTAGCGGAGATGTGCGAATTTTTCGACATATACCCCTACGACGTATGTAAAAGAGGGGGAGAGATTTTCGGAGAAAGAAACATTTCGAGCCATGACGCGAGATATGATACGGTCGCATTGATATTGTGTTTTGAAGAAGGAAGAAAAAAAATAAAAAAACTTGAAGAAATTGCGTTAAAATACTTGCAAAACCAAATGTAAATGTAGTAAAATATATTGGCAATTGAAAATTGGGGTATCGCCAAGCGGTAAGGCTACGGACTCTGACTCCGTCATTCGGGAGTTCAAATCTCTCTACCCCAGCCAAGACCTGACGTAAAAACGTCAGGTTTTTTCTATGTTTTTTTATTTTTGT
>JAFVCP010000077.1 GCA_017479185.1 Clostridia bacterium | reverse complement strand
GAGATTTATGACGTGATAGTTGAAAATATGGATCGTCAGGCGAGAGGATTACCGGGTTAAAAATGAGTAATATAAATTTAAAATGTCCTCTGTGCGGACGCGTTTTCGAGGCTGACGGCTCGGAAAACGGACAAGTCGTTTGTCCCGAATGCAAAAAAAGCGTTTCGGTATTACAGGCGTCCAAATATTATTCATCTCTCAATGAAAATGCGGACGAGAGAAAAGAAGCCCACGGAGAAGATTATCATAAAGTCAGATTACTTATTTCGGAAGCCTACGATTTAATAAACGACGAAAATTACGATCCTGCCGAAGAGAAAATAAACGAGGCTTTGGCTCTGACCGATACCGATTACAGGGTTTATATGGCTATGGTCGCGGCAAAGACCAAAAATTATACCGATTTAAAGGACGAAAGTCATAAAGTATTTCTGAATAAAGCGATAAGCGTTGCCGATCCTGACGGGAAAAAAGAAATTACTTCTATTTATAAAAATTATTACACAAAGAGTAAGTTCGACAGCGAGCAGATGAGCGCGTATACGGGCGAGGAAGTCAAACTCAAAAAAAATAAAGCGGAAAAGGCTTTAAAAAGCCTCATTCCCGACCATATCGCAAGAACAAAAAGAAATAAACTGTTTCTCGTGTTATTTCCGATATTATTCGTTTTAGGCGCGTCGATCACGATCACTTTTTTGTTTATAGAAATGCCTATATTGTCGTTCATCGGAATAATTATTCTTATCGCCGCTTATATTTTATTCAGAAATTGGTTTATAAATAAGGATAAGATCACATCGTATAATTCGATCCTCGACTTGTACGATTATATGGACGGAAAGGATTTTACGGACGAATCGCTTGTTAAATTCTATGATTTTATGTATAAAATTTACGCTCGATTCGCAGATAAAGATCCCGTTTTTTCGATAAGCAGGGAAACGATGAAGATGGTAGAATATCTCTTATCTCTGCAAAACGATGAACTTACGGATTATATTTTTAACGATAAATATCTTGCGGAAAATCTTCCTGAGGAGAATTAACAATGTTTTGGACAATAGAAAACGAATGCCTTTCGGTAACGGTTGAAGATCTCGGCGCTCAAATAAAATCAATTTATTCAAAAAAATACGAAACCGAATATTTTTGGCAGGGGAGCGACCGTTATTGGAAGGGAAGAGGTTATAATTTATTTCCCGTCGTAGGGCGTCTTTACGACGGAAAATACACTTTTAACGGCAAAGAATACCCTATGGGTATCCACGGATTTGCCAGAAACAGCCTTTTTACGCTCTGCGAAAAGGACGATCTTAAAATGGTGTTCGCCGTTTCGTCAAACGACGAAACTTTAAAAGTATATCCTTTTGAGTTTATTTTTAAAATCGAATATTCTTTAGAGAAAAATCGTTTAGTAGTCACATATATCGTCGAAAATAAGGGAAAAGAAGTAATGTATTTCGGGCTTGGCGCTCATCCCGGATTTAACGTTCCGTTTGACGGGGGAAATTTTAACGACTATTATATTGAATTTAACAGCGAATGTTCTCCCGAAAGGCTGCTTCTCGGACCAAATTATTTAATGAGCGGCAAATCGACTCGATTCGAACTTAAAAACGATAAGATCTTGCGTTTGAAACACGATCTGTTCGATGATGACGCGGTTATTTTAAAAAACTCCGCCAGATCTTTAAAAATAAAGAAACAGGGCGGAGAAAAGACGATAGAGGTCGAATTTCCCAATATGCCTTATCTCGGAATATGGCACACTGTCAAAAGCGACGCGCCCTTCGTTTGCATCGAACCTTGGGAGAATTTGCCGTCTAACGAAGGGGAATTACAAGATATTACGGAAAAAGAAAATATCGGCGTTTTAAAGCCGTTATCCGAATATCAAAGCGAAGTTAGAATTACGATTGAATAGGATTATAACATACCCTATCAGTATTATCGAGCCTAAGCGAATTCGTACTTTAGTACTACGAGCGAAGGGTCGAGAAAAAGGGCAAAAATGCCGCCTTTTCGGAAAATATTGATGAGGTATCTTAAATTTTAACGGTTCTTTTATAAAAAAGCGTTCGGAAAACTCCAAACGCTTTTTAATTATTTCTTAAAATATTTTCCCGTATTCAATAATGCGTATTTGATCATAAAATAGACGGGGACGTTTATTGCGACGACGCTCGGAAGAATTATATAAGTAACGAGTTCTTTATAATTATTGAAATCGACCGAAATAAACAAAGCGACGCCTAAAATTATTATCAATAATTGGAAAGTTACGATCAAAACGACTTCCATAGCGTTTCTGAAAGGAGAAACCGACGGAACTGTCGCTTCGCCGTCGATTATTCTCATTATAAGGAAAACCAACGGAAGAATAAAAACTACTATCGGAGCGCCGATCAAAAACGCAGTTGAAAAATTAAGTAACGGATTAAACGAAAATGCGAGAATAAACATTTCGACGAACGCTATCAGATAAAACAAAAGCGAAGCGTCGCATCTCAATTTGTTTATAAGGATTTTTTCACCGTTAAATTTATTGGTCGCGTAGGAAGTTTTGATTTTAAAGCCTTCCTTTTTTGCCATAAGATACAAATCGGAAAAATCAATGGTTCCGCTCGGCTCGGTTTCGCCGTCCAAATCATCTTCCAAAATACCAACCGAATTATTCGGCTCGTATTCTTCGACGTAAGTTTGTCGCCGTTGCGTATTATTATCCTCTACTTTATCGCTCTTTATATCTTCTACGGAAATTTGCTTTTGATCGGGTTCGTCAGACGGCTTTAAAGTATCTTGTTCGATATTTTTTTCGTATTCTTCTTTTGGGAATAATCTGTTTAAAATAGATTTATATTCGCGTTGAACGGGTTGTTCTTCATCAGAATACAGAAAATCGTCATAAATAGGATCGATTATTTTTTCATTTTGGACCGTAATTTCTTCGTCTTTTTTCTCGTAATTATTTTCAGAGGGAGTTAAAAGGGGAGACTCGGCTTTTTCGATCGAGGGATTTTTATTATTATCTTGGAAATTTTCCGTCTGTTCGTATTCGTATTGTTCTTCTGTCGATTTGTCGTTGAAGATCAAACTCAATTCGACTTCCGATATTTCCTCATCGGCGACAACAGAATCGTCTGACATTTCGTAATTATTTTCAATATCTGTTGATTTATCGGCGTTTTCATCGCTTTTTACGTTTGTATTATCGGTTTCGGAAGCCGATTCCGTATCGGAAAGCGGGTTTTCAAAGGAAGATGATTCGTTTTCCGAAATTGTTTGATTAAGTTCGTTTAAGACTTCTTCGCCTATCGCGGCAAGATAATCTTCGGAAACAGAACCGTCGGAAGAACTGACTTTAAAATCTCCGATATCGGTCGCAAGCATTTTAAAACTTTCAAAATCGCTGTCGACGCTGTGCGCTTTCGGCAATTCTTTTTTGACTTTTTCGCTTGGCGTTTCAATAAGATCGTCGATAAGTTCCTTTGATTGATTCCATTCCGTACGATTTTTATCAAGAAATTTATTGCCTTTATCGGTAAGACTATAATATTTTCGTCTGATACCGTCAGTCGCGCTCGAACGATATTCGCGAATATAATTTTGTTTGACCAATCTCGCGATCGCGCTGTAAAAAGTACCTTGCTTGACGTTATATTTATTTCCGGATTTTTCAGCAATGTCGTTTCTGATCTCGTTTGAATCACGATCTCCGCCGACTAACGATAAAAGGATTATCGTATCGATATGTCCGCGAATCATTTCGCTGCTGATCTGGTTGTCCTCCATAAAAACTCCTTCGTTAAAATAATCGATTTTATTATACCATTTAATAAGAAACCTGTCAATAAATTAAAATTAATTTTAAAATTACATATAAAATAATAAAATTTAAATAAGATTTTTATTTTAAATAAATTTCGGAAAAGCAATTTAAAAGTGTAGATTTTATCGGATTTTTCGCGTTTTTCGGTATTCCCTTCAATAAAGTGCTTATCATTGCGTAAAACTTGTCTTTTACGCAATGATAAAAGATAGAAGGGGTGGCGTTAAAAATATTTTACACTGCAACCCGAAGTAATATAATAAGCAAATTATAATTAAAAATTGAAAATATTTGATTTTATTCGCTATACTTTTCTAATTCTTTTTGTTATACTATAACTATGAAAAAAGAAGATAAACCTAAAATAAATAATGATTACTATTCGGATAGAAGAGAAAAAACGGACGTAAAGACCGAGTCGCTTATCGCCGACCTACCCTACTTTTGCTCTGAATTTTTTTACGGAATAAGTAATAATACGACTTCCCTTACCCGTCTTAATTACGCTTACGATTTAAGGATATTTTTTGATTTTATTACGCAAATCAAAAAAATAAACGTTAGCGATATGGAAATTTCCATTCTCGACGATATAAAAGCCTTGGATATCGAAAGATTTCTGAATTATTTATCGCATTATAAATTTAACGGAAAAGAAGAAAGTTGCGACGAAAGAGGCAAAGCGCGTAAATTATCCTCTGTGCGGGCGTTATACAGATACTTTTTTAATCGTGATAAAATCAAATTTAACGTTGCGTCAAAGGTTCAGACTCCGAAAATCCACGAAAAAGAAATAATAAGGCTCGAAGGCGACGAAGTTCGTAAACTGCTGGAATTTGCCGAGAGCGAAAATGCTTTCGACGGCAGAAAAAAAGCATATCACAATAAACTTAAAATCAGAGATTTTGCCATTTTATCCTTGTTTTTGGGTACGGGTATCCGTATAAGCGAGTTGGTCGGTCTTAATTACGACGATTTCGATTTCGATCAAAACAGTTTTGTGGTTACGAGAAAAGGCGGAAATCGTACAATATTATATTTTAATGACGAAGTAAAGGACGCGCTTTTCGATTGGCTCGATTTTCGTTACGAACTCAAAAAGATCGATCCTGAAAATAAGGCAATGTTTATTTCTCTGAAAAATCAAAGAATATCGACTCGAGCCGTTCAGGTTTTGGTAAAAAATTACGCGAGCGTTGTTACGCCGTTAAAGAAAATTACTCCTCATAAATTGAGGAGTACTTTCGGAACCAATCTGTACAGACAGACCGGAGATATTTACGCCGTATCCGATTTTCTCGGACATAAGGACGTTAATACAACGAGAAAACATTACGCCGCGATAAGCCGCGACAGCCGCAGACAATCTGCGAATATCATATCATTAAAAGACGATGATTTGAAATAGAATTTATCATAAAATTCTTTTGTTTATAAGTGATTTTATAATGTTTTCCATTTTGCGCCAATATCTTTTATATAGTCGAACAATACTTTCTTATCGACGTTTTCAGCGCTTAACGCGTCCACTGTTTTATATTCTACGTTATCCTTATAGACCGTAAGTTTGCCAACGACGTCGCCTTGCTTTATCGGCGCTTTAATATTTTCTGCGGGAATGAAATCCACAGTAATATTTTCCTTTAAATTTCTCGGCGAGAAAATGAACACGTCGTCTTCGGGAATTATTTTAACGCTCCCCTTTTTACCTTTACTGACTTCCACCGAAATATCCATTGGATTGGATCTGTCGACTACCATTTTGGAACAATAATTATCAAATCCGTAATTAAACAGATTAGAAGCCTCCGCAAATCTGGTTTTGCCGTCGGGGGCTTTTATTATGACCGAAATAAGTCTCATAGAGCCTCTTTTAGCCGTGGCTGCAAGGCAAAAGCCCGATTCCGCAGTATATCCCGTCTTTCCGCCGTCGCAACCGTCGTAAAATCTTATAAGTTTATTGGTGTTGTTTATTCCCGTTACCCTGCCCCCGTCGTGTTTTATTTCGTCCATCCAAATGGTCGAAACCTTAAAATAATCGTCGTGAGAAACGAGGTTTTTGAGCATTACGGCAACGTCTTTCGCGCACGAATACTGCGTGGGCTTGGGAAGTCCGGTACAATTTGAAAATAAAGTGTCTTTAAGTCCCCATTCAGCGCATTTTTCATTCATTTCTTCAACGCAATTCGCCTCCGAGCCGTATAATCTTTCAGCCATTGCGACAGAGGCGTCGTTTGCCGATGCGACGGCGATGCTTTTTATCAAATCGAATACTTTATAATTTTTATTCGCGTCAAGGAAAACCTGCGAACCGCCCATTCCGCTTGCGTTTTTACTTACCGTAACTTCTTCTTCGAAATCGAGTTCGCCGTTTTCGATCTTTTCAAAACATAAATTTAAAAGCATGATCTTGGTCATACTTGCGATCGTAAGACGCTCTTTGGGATTTTTCGAGAAAATCTCCGTACCGCTTTCAAAATCGATAAGGTAAGCCGATTTTGCCGTTATTTCGGGGTTTGACGCGGCTTTCGCGTCAGTTATCCCCGGTAATAAGATAACGAAGGAAAACAGAATAATAAATACGGAAAATAATTTTTTCATTTTTTTCTCCTTAAATTTTTCTCATTAAACCGAACAATATCGGTATAAAATTATTTTCCGCAAAAAATCTCGTTTTATTCAGAAATAAAAATTCATAGGTCTTATAAGTATTACGAGGATAAGAAATTCGTATAACGCGCCGATGAAACAGAACGCGAAACCTATCGCGGCGTTTTCAGCGAAAACTTTAATATTATTACCGTTGCATTTAACGTCGGTAATCTGGTATAAATTCAATAAAGAAAACACGCATAAACCGAGCGTTGTGATTATGTTTTGGGGCAAAACGACCGTCATAAACACTATAAAGCCGTTAAAACCGTATAAGTTAATAAAAACGATACTGACCGAACCTATGATCGCTCCCCTGTACGCGATTATAAGAAGTTTTAAAGGATAGGTGTATATGACAAATCCGAGAGCGAAAAAAACGAGTATATATCCTAAATTGTTTAACAATCTTGTAAATAAAAGCGATATAGGCGAAGTCTGACAGTCGAATATTTTTATATAATAATCGAAAGCAAAGCCGTAAAAGACGGAATCGGCTTGAGAATTTAAAAAACAAATTATCCCGATAATTATGAAAACGAGATATATAGCCATCGCCACGATCAAATACTTTATTTCGTATTTGATAACGTTTATTTTTTTCTTCAATAAAACTCCCAATACAAAACCCTCGTCAGCCAAAAAAATTACTCATTCGGCACACTAAATGATTATGTATAATCAAGTCGAAATATGTCAAAAAAAGGACTGTCGCAAGAAAAATTCGCTTGCGGCAGTCCCAAAAATAAATTGATCATTTTTTTATTTTTAACAAAATACTTTGGTGCGGTTTAAGATCAAAAACAAATTCGCTTTTTTCTTCGGTTATATTTTCCCATACCGATTCGACTTGTTTGCTCCCCTCTTCAAGTCCTACGTCTGAAAGTTTAAATTCTATTCTTTTTAAGAAATCTTCTCCGTTAAAGAGAGCGACCGTAACGAATCCTTTGTCGTCGCTGTCAAACGAGGAATCGATATAAATGATTTCGGGAAGAACTTCGCCTTTTCTTCTGTAATCGTAATTTACAAAATAGACTTTTTCGCCGTTGTTCAGATACTGAACCGCTCTACGCAATATTTTAAGTCTTGGATCATCCTCGGCGATTTTGGAAAATCTACCCGAAATTTCCACGAGGGAACGGGTTATTATCTGCCAATTTACCACAAATTTAAAATCGTCGTCCGATAAATTGGCTAAAATTCCGACCGAATCGCTGTTGGGAACGTAAAGATCCCCAGTATGAGGTGATAAAACCGCGACCGACCAAAACATTGTGGTTTTTACGTTTTCCCATTTTCCCGCGCCTACGTCAAGACCGAAACGGTAGTTGTTGAAATATTTGCCTAAAAAGGGATTTCCCATCGATATATCGCAACCCGTTTCAAGATAACCGTATTCGGGAAGCGCCGATCTCATCTCGTTTTGCCACCATTCGCGATATTCGTAACCCGATCTGTCTTTATTTTTAAGAAGGTCGTGCCTGTCCTCGAAAGCGTAACTCCAAAAATCGTGCTTAATTCCCTCGAAACCGTACTTTAAAGTAAAAGTTTTAATAGCGTTCGACATATATTCTCTTACTTCGGGCAAACTTACGTCCAAAGGTTGAGTCCAATCGATTCTGAAAGTATAATCGATAAACCATTCGGGTTTTTCGCGATAAATTTTTGTTTTTACAGGACAAAATCCACCTATCCAAACGGCAGGTTTTAAACCTAATTCCTTGATCTTATCGGTATAACCTTTTAAACCGTCGGGGAATTTGTTTTTATCTATTCCGTCCTCGCCTTCGTAAACGACGCCCAAACCGTGAGCGTCGAGATCGACGTCCTCTTCGCAATAAGCCGAATAACCGTCGTCAAGTTGAAACCATTCGACCGTCGGGAAATACTTCTTTACGGCTTTTGCTTCGTTTAAAAGCATACTTTGAGAAACGTCGCGGTATATACCGTCGTTCCAACTGTCCCACACGAGGGAATGACGGTTTGTTTGTCTTTTTCCGATATTATTTTTCAATACTTTTCGGAGTTCCGAAACGTAATTGTCGAAAATTTTATTTATATTGTCGGCAAAAAGGGTTTCGCCGATATAGAAAACGTCGCAAAGTTCCTCTCCCGGAGCGACTTCACGATAAGCGATATCTTTAAAGAGAGAAAATACGGTAACGAACGCCTTTCCGTCCGCTTTATGCCCGACTTCGTAGGAGTGGTAAAAAACGTCCTGACAAAGAGTACCTATTACGACTCCCTCTTTCGACGAGTAATTGCTCAATAAAATCGCGGGAAAGGGTTGGTAAGGAGAAGAACAGATCTTTCCCTCTTGAACTTCGGGATCGTTCCATTTTCTCGAAACAGGCAAAGAAAAGATTTTGTTTTCCTCGCAGTCATCGTCGAGCCTGTTATAATCGACGGGAATCGTCATATTGCAAAAAAGACGGGCGTTTTCGTTCGCGAAGTAGTAGTCGTCTTTTGCTTCTCCACCGAAATACAGCCCGGATAATTCGGCTTTTAACCCGTAAAACGGAAGTGTTTCGGAATTGGGGTTTTTGACCTTTCTCGTAAGAATAAACCCGCCGCTTATTTGCTCTAAATTAAAATCAACGACGAAATTATCGACGTCGAAGATTTTAAGATCAAAATTTTTATTTAATAAATTTAATTTCATAATCTAATTCTAACAAATAAAATATTATTCGTCAAGTATTTTGTAAACTGCGGCGTCATATTGAACAAAGCGATCTTTTTTTATCGAAAGTATGGCGTTATTGTTGGTCAAGATCAACTTTTTGTTTTTAAAACCGAGATCTACTTCCCTATCGCCTGCGAAATTGCAGACAACGAGATATTTTTCATCGTCGTATTCCCTTAAATAAGCGATAAATCCGTCGTCCGAATATATACTTTTATATTGACCGTATCGAAACGCCGCGACTTCTTTTCTCAATTTCAGTAAATCACGATAATATTTTATGACTGATTTTTCATTTTTAAGGTCGCTTTCGACGTTGAGTCGATCGCTTCTCGTCGCGTAAGGGAGCCAAGGTTTTTCGGCGGAAGTAAACCCGAAGCCTTGTTCGCCGTTCCAGGCGAAAGGTCTTCTCGAATTGTCCCTGCTTCCGAAATTTATATCTTTATAAAGAGTTTTGTCGTCGATTTTGCCAACGCTCGCTTTATAGAAATTTAAGGTTTCGATATCGTCGAAAGCGGAAATATCTCCGTATTCGGAATTTGCGAAACCGACTTCTTGTCCTTGGTAAATAAAGGGAACGCCTCTGCCGAGAAAGAACATAGTCGCGAGAGCCGTCGCGCTTTCAAATCTCTTGACGCCGTCGTTTCCGAATTTGGAGTTATACCACGGTTGATCGTGATTATCGGTAAAAAGAGGATATAAAACGTCGAGTTTTTGCGTAACTTTTTCCCAATTATCGAAAATTTTAACGACTTCGTTCATAGATGTAACGATCGGGGCGAACCTTCCCTTCGAACCGATAAAAATATGGTCGAATTGAAAAGAACTTTTGAGTTCTCCCCTGCCTTCGCCGCAAAGTTCGGTTATCTGTTTTTCGTCGACGTAACATTCGCCTACGGTAAACAGATTTTTGCTTTTTTCTCTTCCGAACAGTTGATTGACGTATTCGTGGAAATGCGGTCCGAACCATTTAAGATCGTTTTTAAAATCTTTTGAAATCAGATGAAGAACGTCGCATCTGAATCCGTCGACGCCTTTATCTATCCAAAAATCGACGATATCGCAAAACTCCTGCCTTACTTTGGGGTTATCCCAATTTACGTCGGGTTGCCCGACGGCGAAAGAATGGAGATAGTATTCGTCGGTTTGTTCGTTATATTCCCACGCGGAACCACCGCCGAATTGATCCGTCCAATCGTTTAAAGGTTTTTTTGCCCAATAATAATAGTCGTGATAAGGATTATCCTTCGACTTTCTCGCTTCTTTAAACCAAAAATGTTCGCTTGACGTGTGATTTGCGACGAGATCGAGGATTATTTTAATATCTCTTTTTTTGGCGTTTGCGACGAGGTTTTCGAAATCCCGCATAGTTCCGAAAACGGGTTCGATATCTCTGTAATCGGAAATATCGTAACCGTTGTCGCATTGAGGGCTTTTGAAGATAGGACAAAGCCAGATCGCGTTTACCCCGAGGTCTTTTATATAATCGAGTTTTTCAGTTATGCCTGCAAGGTCGCCGATACCGTCGCCGTCAGAGTCGCAAAAACTTTTCGGGTATATTTGATAAATTACCCAATCTAAATACTTAATAAATTCTTTCATATTTGCATTATATCATATTTTTGAAATATTTAATAGTCTTTTTAATGCATAAAATATGCTCTGAGATTGCTTATTTTATTTCTCTCTTTAAATACGGCGGAAAATTGACGGGGCATTTCCCGATCGAAGGAATTTCGCCGAGAATGACTTTTACGAGCGATTTTTGAAGGCATCCCGAAGTTCCGTAAGTATTTATATACGTTTTAGCGTATGGGAAATCGTAGAGTTTAAATGGATCGTCAAGCCCGATGAAAACGACGTTTTTGTTTCTTAAAAAATAACCTCTCCAAAGGGGCATTATCATATCCCAATTAACTCTGAGCGTCGCGCCGTGAACGTTGCCGAGCGCGGGAACCAGAACGAGGTCGTAATCGCCTATGATCTTTTCTATTTGATTATGCTTGAAATTGAAACTCGAATTGACTTCCCAACCGCGATCGCGGAATTCTTTTTCGATATATGTGAAAGCGGAATTTATAAAATCGCTCTTTCTGAAAAAACTTCCGCTCATTTTGATGATAAGAACTTTGCCCTGCGATTTCTTTACGGGTAAAACTCTGTCGTAATTTCTGACGATCTCGACTGCTCCGTCGGATATTTTTTCGGCTATGCGATTGAGTTCTTCCATATCTCGCCATACGTTGCCGATCTCCGCGTCGATCGAAACATCGTCGAAAAGTCTTGCGCGGTCTTTAAGTCTTAAAACTCTTCTTACCGCGTCTTTCAGTCTTTCAAGAGGAAGTTCGCCCGATTTTACGGCGTTTATTATTCTCTCTTTTTCTTCCGGTAAGGGGAAAAGGATAAGATCTCCGCCCGCCTTTAAAAATTCAATGGCGAGTTTTTCTTCGGGAACTCTCGAAATGGTTCCTATCATACTCATCGCGTCGGAAATAACGCACCCCTCGAAACCGAGTTCGCCTTTCAAAAGGTCTGTCATAAGTTTTTTGGAGAGAGTTGCTGGAAGCGCGCCGAATTCGTCGATTTCTCCTTCCTGAAAAGCGGGAAGCGAAATATGGGCAGCCATTATTCCTGCGACGCCCTGTTTAATTAGTTCTCTGTAAACTTTTCCGTAAGTCGCCATCCATTCTTCTTTGGAAAGAGAATTTTCAGTCGTCATAAAGTGTTGATTTCTCTCGTCCACTCCGTCGCCGGGGAAATGCTTTAAACAGCCCATTAAATAGCCGTTTTTCTGCGCTCCCCTTATGTACGCTCCCGCCATTTTGATAACTTGTTCGGGATCGTCGGAGACGGCCCTCGGAACTACGAGAGGGTTTCTGAAATTTACGACAAGATCGACCATAGGACCGAGCATAAATTGTATTCCGCATTTTCTCATTATCCTGCCCGTAAGTTCGCCCGCCCTTTCGACAAGTTTTTCGTCGCCGCAAGCCGCCCAAGCCATAGGATTGGGAAGTTCGGGCAAATTCGAATGAAACGAACCGGGACCGTATTCGACGTCGGTACAATTTATACAAGGTATTCCCGCGCTTTCCGTCGCAATTCTTTGAAGGTCTTTGTTGAGCCAATCTTTTCTCTGCATAGTGTGTGAGGTAACGTTAGGTCTTGCGCACATAAAAAGCGAGCCGGGTTGCATCTTTTTTATTATATCTACCGCTTCGGCTTTTACGTCGCGCGGCTGAATATCGTACGCAAGGACTTGCCCGCACATTTGTTCTAAAGATAATGAATTTAATATTTTTTCAATGTCTGCCATAGTTGTGATTTCCTTTTGTCGGAGAATTACGTTACTCCTTAAAAACATTTTCTCTCATCCCTTTTGACAAAAAGCCAAAAGGGATGAAAAGAAAGATTTTAGTAATTTACTGTACCCGTTTTATCGGTTATCGTAACGCCCGACCAACCGCGGTTCGTAGGTTCGGTTTCAGCGATATAGACCGCTCCGTTCGTCGCCGCCTCGCCCGGTACGAGAATGTTTACGCAAGTTGCGTTGATTGTAACGTTGTTCATATTCATCCAATAATAGGCGCCTTCCGATTTGTATAACACCAACTCTCTCGACGCTATCGCGTCCGGGTTCGAGTGCGTAACGTTTATAGTAACGTTATTAAGACTTGCCGCGTTCGCCGATCTTTCCGTCGGAGAATTTGCAATCAAAAGTCCGCTGTTATTACCGTTGTTAAAATCAAAATTGTAATTGTCAAGGCTGTAATTTATAACTACGTTTTCAACGAACATTCCCTTGTTGTAAAGTCCGAACAATCCCGAAACGTAATTCTTATAATTATCAAAAGTTACGTTCTTTAAAACACTGCCCTTCAAAGGTTCTTGGCACCAACCGTAGGAAGTATAAAGTTTGTCTATCTTATGCCCAAGCCCGTCGAAAGTACCCGCGAAATTTCCGACCGCTCCCGTATGAGTTTGCCAAAACGTACTAGTCAAGGTTATATCGGAAGTTAAAACGAAATATTTAGTAGTCGTAAAGCCGTTGTTTTCGAATTTGGTTCCCGCCGTGGATTTATACCAAGCCTCGAATTCTTCGGCGGTACTTATGCTTTCATCGGCGATAGTGGTAGTAAACAGATACCATCCGTCGGTAGTATTATTCAGTAAATAAGAATTTTTACCGCGGGTTGTGGAAACTGTTATCTCGTCGCCTTTCGTCGTGGTTATCTTACCGTTTGCGACCAACGAATAATCTCTGATTATTTCAAGATCCGATCTGTCTTTTATCGACGAATCCGTCCAATAGGTCGATGCGGCGGCGGAAGGAATATAAACGGTACCGTCGGTATCGGCATCTCCCGCAGAAAGAATATGAAGTCCCGGAGCGTTTACCGTAACGTTATCGAGATACATAAAATAATATCCGTTAGCGGAATTATAAAGTCTGAACTTATATTCTTCGGGAACGATAAGACCTCTGACAGTTACGTCAACGTCAATTAGTCTCATTGCGCCCGCCGCGCTTCTTTCCGTAGGCGATTGATCCAAGAATAATCCGCGATTGACGTTCCAATAATTATATTTTTCAAAGTTATAGTCTATCGTTACGTTTTCAACCCTCAATCCTTTATTATATCTTCCGAAAATGCCGAAAACAATATTGCGATAATTGTTGAGCGTTATATTCTTTAATACAGATCCTTTTTGAGGTTCATTACTCCAACCATAATGAACAAAAAGATTGGTTAAAGTATGCTCCAAACCGTCCAACGTTCCCGCAAAGTTGGAGGTAACTTCCCAAGAAGTATCCGAGAGCGGAATAGTAATATCTTGAGCGAGTACGTAATAATCCGTCGTTCCGAAAGCAGCCCCTTTATAATATGTTTCAAATTCTGTGGCGTTCATTATCGCCCCGTCTGCGACGGTGGTTGTAAAAAGATATAATCCGTCCGAAGAATTATTTATAATATAAGAATTTTTACCGCGGGTTGTGGAAACTGTTACCTCGTCGCCTTTCGTCGTGGTAATCTTTCCGTCAGAAACCAAAGAATATTCTTCGATGATCTCAAGATCTGCCCTATCTTTAATCGAGGAGTCCGTCCAATAAGATGCAAGATTTGCAGGAACGAATATCGTAGAACCGTCGCTATCCGTTTCTCCCGCCTTTAAAATATCGATTCCGGGAGCGGCAATTTTTACGTTATTCATTACAACGTATCTCGATCCCGCCGAATTATAAAGTTTAAATTTGTAATCAGATATCGCGGAAATATTTATGGCGACGTCTTTAAAGTTCATAACGCTTCCGTTAGGTTGTTCGCTCAAAAGAATACTTCTGTGTGAAAAATCGTAAGTCGATAATGAAGTATTTATCGTAACGTTTTCAATAGTTCCGCCTTTCGAATAACGCCCAAATAATCCGTAAGCCCTTAATAAAAAATTATCAAAAGTTACGTTTTTTATTTGTGATCCGTTTTGCATTTCCTTTACGGAAGCCCAACCGCCCCACAAGTATGCGTCCGTTACCGTATATCCAAGCCCGTCGAAGGTACTATAAAATCCTACGCTTGGACTTAAACTCTCGGAAGGGCTTAAAGTTACGTTATCTCCCAAAACGGCGTAATAACCCGCCGTTCCGAAATCGCTTCCTGTATAATAGGTTTTAAATTGCGCGGCGGTGGTTATAACACAGTCGGAAACGACGGCGTTTACAATATAGGACGCGTCGCCTACCAACGCGGCGAATCTCCTTTCGCCGGAAGCGACGGTAACGCCTAATTTATTGTTTGCCGCGTCGTACTCAACGTTGGTCTTTCCGCTCGTAACGTCGTAGATCTTATCTACCGAAGACATATCGAGATCGGTTATAATACCGTTTGAATTCGCTTTATCTATTATAGTCTGCCCCGTCAAAGTCGTGGGAGCGGGAATAGTAACGGCAACAGTATCGGTCGCTCCGACCATATTCGCGGTAATATTCGCAGTTCCTGTCGATTTGATAGTGAGAACGCCGTCTTCGCCGACTTCTACGACGCTCGTATTATCCGAGGCGTATTTGACGTAAAGACCGAAATCGACGCTCGGAGTCGCGGCGAGAGTTTTGTCGTTATAAAGACCTACGGTAACCTCGTCGCTTGCGAAAGCCAAGGTGGGAGCCGAAGTCTGATACGCGTCGTCCAACGAATAAGTATTTTCATTTTTGGTATATCTGTCGTTTTCGGCGTCGTAAGCATACCCTTGAGCCTTTAATGCGCCCTTCTTTACGAAATTCTCGATTATCGTTTTTTGCGCGTCGGTAAATAACGCGTCGCCGCTATAACGGGAGTCCGCCATTGCGCGCGAAGCGACGTTCGAAACGCTTCTCGACAGATTAGCCGCCGAAGAGAAGGTCGCGTAAGTATAGGTTTCGCCTACTTTTTTATATGCGATACCCCTGAATTTCAAATTCATATTCTTATAGAGAATATTCGCTATCGAACCTCTTACGACGTATGAATCGTAATCTTCGTCGTAAGCGGGAGCGCATTCGAGATCGATAAATTTGCCCTCGCCGTATTTTGCGAGAAATCCCGCCATATAATCGGTTCCGCTTATTTTATCGTAATAAGAGGCGGGAGCGATTATCATACCGTAAGTCGCGTCCTCGTCGACCTCGCTCAATTTGGCTATAAATCTTATACCCGTTGAATCTTCGTTTGTTCTGATCGCCGCGCCGTCGACCATTTCAAAGGTTTCGTCCGCTTTTGCGCCGACCAAGCCTTGCGACGGAGTTAAAACCGACGGCAGCAAAGCCAAAGCGAGTGAGAAACAAGTTGTTAAAAGTAAAATCTTCAAGATTTTTTTCATAAACTTACTCCTCCCGACTCTTCGTCCCAATCCATATCGCCGCCCCAAGGATCCGACGACGCCGTTATGACGTCTTTATCGTCTTTAAATTTAAAAACGATATAAACGTCTTGCCACTTTTTTTTCATTACATTTTGCCTCCTTAATACTCGACGCGGCGTTGACCGCAGGTTTTTCATCCGCGGCGACTTTTTACAGATATTTCAAATCCCATTTCGGAATGTCGCCGAAAGATTACGTTAAAAATCCCAAAACTCAAAACATAAGACAAATATCCAATCAAATATCTGCTCATTAAAACAAAAAGAGGTTTTTACAAGAATTTTATTTCTTATAAAGACCTCTTTAATTTTTCATAAAAAGTTTAATTTTCAAGCATTTTTTCTATTAAAATCCCAAATCCTCTCGAAGGATCGTTTATAAAGACGTGAGTAACCGCGCCGACTATCTTTCCTCCTTGAATTATCGGACTTCCGCTCATCCCTTGAAGTATTCCGTTTGTTACGGAAAGCAATTCGTTATCAACTATTTTTATAACGAGATTTTTATTTTCCCTATCGTTTTTATCGATTTTAACAATACTTATCTGGTATTCTCTCGGAGTTACGCCGTCGATACAAGTTAAAATACTCGCCTTTCCCATCACAGCCTCTGCACGAACGGTTTTTTCGTATTTTTTATAATCGAAATATTCGCCCGCTTTTCCGTATAGTCCGCTTTGAGTATTCTTAGTAATAGAACCGATCTTATCGCTCTCCATTATTACCCCTCTTAAATCCCCCGCTTTACCTTTTTCGCCTTTGTTTATGCCGATTATCGAACATAAAAACGCTTCGCCTTCGCTTATTTTCAACGGTTCGCCTATCTCGTTTAATACGGGATGACCGAGGGATGCGAATTCTCCGTTAGGCTTAAAGTAGGTTATCGTTCCTATTCCGCTCAGATCCTCTCTTACCATAATGCCGAGTTTATATTGACCGTTGTTGTCAACTCTCGGAGTAACGAATTTTATTATTTTTTCTCCGAAACGCTCGATCTCTATCTCAACGGGTTCTCCTTTATTGTCCTTTAAAGCGTCCGATATGCTCTGCGCGCCGTTTATCTCCTTTTTATTTATTGACATTATTATATCGCCGACTTTTATATCCGCGTTTTTAGATGGCGAATAAACTTCTCCGTCTACTATAACGTCGCTTAAACCGATTATCGTCGCTCCTTGCGGTTTTATCGTAAATCCCGCGGGGATCCCCCCTATATATAAATATTCTTCTTCTGCCGAAACGCTTAAAATGCAATTCGATGAAACAAGAATAATGAAAATTAATGCAATAATAATTTTCTTAAGTCTTTTCACGTTCATCCTCCAAGTACATTAGCCGAATGAAAACAAAGTTGAACACGTTTTTAAACGGTTTGTAGAGAAATAGACTCCGTTAAAATAATAAGTATTGCCTGCGGCTTTTACCTTGTCTTTCATCTCGGCAAACCGCTAAAAAATTCTCCGAACCTTAAAGCGATGGATTTTAAATGATTTACGGTTTAAAAAACCTAAGTCATCTACATATTACGAGGTATTTTAAGCCGTAAACGGTTAAAAAGACGCTTTAAGGCGAGTTCTATCTTGTTTTATTCGACTATAAATTAAGTATGCGAACGTTTAATTGATTTTATACAAAAAAAATAAGCGGATCGCTCCGCTTATTTCATATATTTGCTTTGAATTTTCGTGCCCGATCCACCATTTCGACCGCAAGTTTTTCGGCTGTCTTGCTATCCTCTCCGCCGATAAGTCTGACGATCTCGGTAAGTCTTTTGCTATCGTCCAACCGAGCGATCGAAGAAAAGGTTTTTCCGTTTATCTCGTTTTTGCTGATCATTATAGAAACGTCGGCAGCGGCGCAGATCTGCGGCAAATGAGAAATTGCAATAACTTGTGTATTCTTCGCAATTTTTGCAAACTTTTCCGAAACGATCCACCCCGTATTTCCGCCCAATCCAACGTCTATCTCATCAAAAATATAAGTCCCGATCTCCTGATATTCGGAAATAATCGCTTTGACGGCGAGCATAAAACGGCTCATCTCTCCGCCGCTTATTATTTTCGATAAAGGCTTGACCGGCTCTCCTAAATTTGCGGAGAATAAAAATTCTATTTCATCGTTGCCGTTTTGAGGATAGGGCAAATCGGTTATTCTGCTTAAATCGCCGAAACCGATCTCAAATTGAGAGTTTTTCATTCCCAATTCAAGCAATTCTTTTCTTACTTTAAGGCAAAAATCTTCGGCGCCTTTCCTTCTTAAGGCGGACAATTTTTTATAAACGTCGTTCAGCCTGTCAAGGAGTTTTTCCTTTTCCAAAGATATTTTTTCAAATTCTGCGTCGAAATTTACGAGTTTTTCGTATTCGTTTTCGGCGTTTTCGAGAAATTTAAAAATTTCATCTACGGAAAAACCGTATTTTTTCTTTAAAACCTTGATTTTATCTATCCTGTCTTCCACTTCGTCCGCTTCGTTTTCATCGAAATCGAAATCACTGAAGTAATCTTCGACCGTATCGCTTACGTCGGACAATTCGGCGACGACCGATTTAAGCCTTTCGGACAATGAATAATATTTATCGTCAACGCTTAATATCGGACTTAACGACCTTATCGCTTCGTTTACGAGATCGAGAGCGCACTCTTCGCCATCCAAGGAACTTTTTACCCCGGAAAAGGCTTCTTTCAGTTTTTCCGCGTTTTGAATTTTTTTGCGTTTTACGAGTAATTCTTCCTCTTCTCCTTCTTTTAATTCGGCGCTTTTTATTTCGTTTATCTGAAATTTCAGGACGTCCGCCCTTATAGCCCTTTCGCTTTCGTTCCCGCCGAAGCCTGAAATAATTTCGTCAACCTCTTTCAATTGTTTGATAATTGTCGAAATTTCGTTTTTTAAAGTGATAATTCCGCTATCGCAAAACCTATCGAGAACCTTAAGTTGTTCAAGAGGTTTCAATAACGAATAATGATCGCTCTGCCCGTGTACGTCGACAAGAAGAGAAGTAACTTTTTTTAGCATCGCGACAGTATAAGGCTCTCCGTTTACCCGAATAAATCCTTTCGCGTCGGCTGTAAATTTCCTGTAAACTATAAGTTCGTCGTCCGCTTCGGTCCCGAACGACTCCAACACAGATCTCGCCTCGGGACAGTCTGTCAAGTCAAATACCGCGGTTACCGAACATTCGGTCGCGCCGAACCTGATCATCGACTTATCCGCTTTCGCGCCGAGCGCAAAGTTTATCGCGTCGATGACCACCGACTTTCCCGCTCCGGTTTCGCCGGACAAAACGTTTAATCCAAGCGAAAAATCTATATTCGCGTTCTCGACGAGCGCTATATTTTTCAGTTCTAAACTTTTGATCATTATAATAATTTTTTAAGATCGTTTACCACGGTTTCCGCGTCGGAGTCTGAATGGGTAACTATAAGTAAAGTATCGTCGCCCGCGATACTTCCGACTATCTCCTTTATCTTGAGTTTATCGACTATCGCGCCCGCGGAATTTCCGTTTCCGCCGAGGGTTTTAATAACGACGAGATTTTGCGCCCTTTCTATCGAGATCACGCAATTTTTGAAGAGATTCAACATTTTTTCGTTATTTATCGAACTTCCTTCGCTTTCAAGCGCGTATTTATATTTACGCTCCGAGCCTGAAACTTTTATAAGTCCGAGTTCTTTGATATCTCTCGAAACCGTCGCTTGGGTTACCTTGTAACCGTATCCGTTAAGTAAATTCGCCAAATCTTCCTGAGTTTCGATCTCCATTGTGGAGATCAATTCCACGATCTTATTTTGTCTTACGTTCTTTTTCATTTTACTTTCCCAATTTCAAATATATTTTATTAAAAAAATTCTGTCCGTTGACGACTGTCATTATTACCTCGTCGCTTTTGGAAATTTCCACTTCATCGTTAGGTTTGAGCCGCCCTATAACGCGTCCGTCCATACTTAAAATACAGTCGGAAGAATTATTTCTCAACTTAATCCTGACTTTTTTCTTGTCCGAATAAACAATAGGTCTTGTAGTGAGAGAATGTGAACAAATAGGCGTCAAAATAAAACAGCCTATATCGGGAGAAAGAATAACTCCGCCTGCGGAAAGCGAATATGCGGTCGAACCCGTCGGAGTCGCGACAATAACACCGTCCGAACTCAGATCGTAAACGTGCATATTTTCGATAAAAAGGCTAAGCCTGCTTACGACCGAGGAAGAAATCGTAGACCTGTCGCTTTCAATGACCACGTCGTTCAACGCGTGATAGGTTTTTTCTCCGTATTTTAAACTGACTAAACTTCTTTTAAAAAACTTTAATTTATTTTCCGCGATAAGGTCGGCGACTTTTATTACGTCCGAAGGTTCGAAATCGGTCAGAAAACCCACCGTACCCGCGTTGACGGAAACGATCGGAACACCGAATTTTATAGCGTAATTCACGGCGAGAAGAATAGTCCCGTCGCCGCCGAATACTACTATTATATCAGGAATTCGGTTTTCCTCGTCAAGGAAAAAACAATTTATTTTATTAAATTGTAATCTGTCGATAAAATCTTTCAGGCTCGAATTTTGAGAACGATCGACCTTAGATAATATTCCAACGTTCATATTCATATACAATTATACAAAATAATAAAAAAATATGCAATTATTTTTATAAAAAAACAATTTCAAAAACAAAATTTTTCAAACGGTAATTTATCGGAAGCCGATTTAGTCCATAAAATAAGGTACTCGACGTTTTTTTCGGGAACTATCGGCGCAGTAGTAAACGCCTTAGGATAAAGTCCGACGGAAATTCCGTATTCATATATCTTTTTTACGGCGTTTTTTCTATCTTCGGCTCGCGTTACTATTCCGTTTTTATTCAATGCCTTTTTGCCGACTTCGAATTGCGGTTTGATCAGCGTTATGGCAAAACCATCTTCGCCGATAACCTCAAAAATCGGTTTTAAAAGATAAGTAAGCGAAATAAAACTCACGTCGCAAACGACGGCGTCTACTTTTCCGCCCAAAACCTCGCGATCGAGAAATCTCGCGTTGTAATTATCAATAACGACAACCCTCTCGTCGCATTTAAGGTCGTCGGCAAGCAAACTGTCCCCGACGTCTACCGCGTAAACCTTTTTCGCTCCCCTTCTTAAAAGGCAATCGGTAAAACCGCCTGCGCTTGCCCCAACATCGCAAAAAATTTTACCGAACGCGTCGACGGGAAATTCAGATAACGCTTTTTCGAGTTTATATCCCCCGTTGGAAACGAAATTCAAAGCGAGTTCCGAAATCTCTATTTTGTCGGAAGAACAGACTTCGTAGGAAGGTTTTAAAATGATCCTACCGTTTACCGAAACTTCTCCCCTTGAAACAGCCTCTTGAGCCTTTGTCCTCGACGGGTATTTTTTACTTTCGAACAAGAATGAGTCAATTCGCATAATCTGAAATTACGTCAAGTATAAAACATTTAAAAAACTCTGAATTTTTAAGAGATTTTAAATTTTCTATTATTTCCTCGGAGAGTCGTTTTATCTTTTCTTTAAGTTTTATCTCCCCGTAAATTTTAACGGCGGTCAATTTATCTTCTTTCAGGTCTTTTCCCATACTTTTACCGCTCGCCTGTTTTCCGCCTTTTATGTCGGACAAGTCGTCGACGTATTGAAATAACACCCCCGTTTTTCTGCCAATATCTTCAAAAACTTCAATATCGTTTAAGTTCAATAAAATAGCGGGAATAACAAAAGGCAAAATCAAAAATTTACAAGTTTTCATTTCGTAGATATTTTGTAAAGTATCTTCATCGCGTATATCTTTACCTTGGCTCGTTACGTCGAGGGCTTGCCCGCCGAGCATACCGTTAAAGCCCGAAAATTCCGCTATCTTTAATAATGCTGATAATTTCTCTTTGTTATCACAAAATTTAAGACAATGTTCGAATGCTAAATTAAGCAGACCGTCGCCAGCCAAAACCGCTATCGCCTCGCCGAATTTTTTGTGGTTGGATTGTTTTCCTCTTCTTAGATCGTCGTTATCCAAAGCGGGTAGGTCGTCGTGAATGAGCGAATATGTATGAATACATTCCAAAGCGAATGCAAAAGGCAAAACTTCGTCTATATTTCCAGACAGTTTGTCGCTTGTTGCAATCATTAAAACGGGACGGATCCTCTTTCCGCCTGCAAAAAAACTGTATTTCATAGCGTCCGCAAGCGGCGATCTGGAATTGACCCCTTTAAAAACGTCGATCGCATAACGCTCGAAAATATTAAGATAATTCTGATATTCTTTCAAATATTCCGCTTTATTCATTAGTCTTTCTCAACGCGGCGAAATAAGTATTATATAGGAGCATCGTAATGGTCATTGGTCCGACCCCGCCCGGAACGGGAGTAATAAGGGCTGCCTTTTTAGAAACGCCGTCAAAATCCATATCTCCGTATATCTTGCCGTCCACCCTGTTTATCCCGGCGTCTACCGCTATAACGCCTTCCTTGACCATATCTTCTTTGATAAGATGCTTCTGCCCTACGGCGCAAACGAGAATATCCGCCTGTTTCGTTATCTCCGACAAGTTTTGCGTCTTGGAATGGCAGATAGTAACCGTACAATTTTCTTTTAGAAGGAGCAACGCGACGGGTTTTCCGACTATATTGCTTCTACCTACGACGACCGCGTGTTTGCCGCAAAAATCAACGCCGTATCTTTTCAGTAGTTCTATTATGCCGTGCGGAGTACAAGCCAAGAGAGCGTCGTCGTCGAATTGAGTAAGTTTTCCTATATTATCCGAAGAAAAACCGTCGACGTCTTTTTCGGTCGGAATGATCGATAACGCTCTTTTAGCGTCGATATGCCGAGGAAGAGGAAGTTGTATAAGTATCCCGTCGACCGACTTGTCCGACGATAACCCGCAGATCACGCTATCGAGTTCTTCCTGAGTTGTATTTTCGTCCAATTTTATCGTTTCCGAAATAATGCCGACTTCTTCGCAGGCTTTCGATTTGTTTCTGACGTAAATTTCGGAAGCGGGATCGTTCCCGACGATGACGACTGATAATTTGGGAGTTTTACCGAAGTTTTCTTTCAGTTCTTCGATTTTCCCGGCGAGTTCTTTTCTCATCTCGCAGGAAACGAGTTTTCCGTCAATTATTTCCATCTTCGCTCTCCGTAAATTTTTTATACGCCGCTAAAATGCCGTTGACGTAATTAAGACTTTCCGGCGTCGAATATTTTTTTACGAGAAAAAGCGCCTCGTCTATCGATACGACGCTCGGAATATCGTTAAAATATTTTATTTCGGCAAAGGCGAGAGTCAAAGCGCATTTATCGGTTGAATAAAGCCTTTCTATCTTATAACCTTTTGCAAACTTCGAAATATCCTCTTCGATCTTATTTTTATGCTCGTGTACGGCTGAAATAAGATCGAGCGCGAATTTTTTGTCTGTATCATTTAATTTTTGTTCTTTAAAAATCTCGCCGACAAAGCCATCGTCTTGATCGTCGTTAAATAATTCGGCGTATAAAAATTTATAGACCGCTTCTCTTGCATCTCTTCTCATCGTTTTATCCTTTAAAGCAAACCGATACTATCCAACCGAGCGCGGCAGGATAATATCGGCTTAAAAATATTAGATTTCTTCGTTGTTTTCAGAGAAAATAATCCCGTTAACTTTAACGTCGATATTTCCGATCTTGTATTTTGACATTGATTCGACGTTATGTTTTATGCTTTGCTGAATATCGAAAGCGACGTCCGGAACGCTATAACCGTAATAAACGCTGACCGTAACGTTTACGTCGATCTCCCCATCGTTTTCGTTGATTTTTATATCGTCGGAAACGTTATTTCTCGATTTATTGTTTTTCTGTATAGCAACGCCTGAAACCTCTTCGACAGCAAGCCGAACGATCCCCTTAACGATGCCTACGTTATATACGACTTTACCTTTATTACCGTTATCGGTGTGTCTTTTATATACGGACATAAACAACCTCTTATTCGTTTATGACAACATTATAACACATAAAACGAGTTTTGAAAAGCGTTTTTATGAAATTGATTGTATATAAACGTTTTCGGGCGTTGCGTTTACTTCGTTTGCGCAGATCGAATATATCAAAACGGCGTCCTCTTGGCTGAAATCGGAATCTCTGACGATAACGCTTACGTTATCCGAAGTCATACCGATAGTAACCGCAACCTCGTTATATCCTTTTGATTTAATGAGATTTTCCAATAAATTTTCCTTTTCGCTTATCTCGGAAAGTTTAAGTTTCATAGCGAGCGCTTCGGCTTTGGTCTCGTCAGCCGCGCTTGCGGAAGAAATGATCTCGTCGATCTGTTCGAGTTGCTTGCTTCTCGACGAATTTCTCGTCGACTTCATTTCGGTGAAATAATTCGCCGTTGCGACTGCTTCTACGCCGTTATTTCCGACGACGGAAGACGATAAGACGAAATTGAGGACTGCGGTGGTTACGAGTAGCGCGATCATACAACTTAATACTATGACCTTTTTTCTTTTTGACATAAATGTTTCTCCTTTAATTTTATTGATTTAATATTTGAATTTTATCTGCCGAAATCCCCAAGGCGGTCGTCGCGGCGTCGAGAAGGGACATTTTAACGGTTATGTTTCCCGCCCCCTTCGCAACGATGACCACCCCGATTATTTCGGGATAAATTTCTCTTAATATTATCGGTTTTCCGCCGACTAAGACAGGAGTCGAAGTCGAAGTAACCTTTTCTCCGTCGCTTACTGTCTTTTTATCTTCCGCAATTTCCGTGGTTACGCCCGTTTTCGCCGTGATAACGACAGAAACCTGCCCCGCCCCTTCGATTTTGGATAACGTTTCGGATAATTTTATTTCAAGTCCCGAAATATAGTCCGTAGAAGAGCCTCCGCTTGCATTTTCTTCCCCTTTTCCCGAAAAAGTCATAGCCGCGACTATAACTACCGCTATGATCAGCGCGCCGACTATAAGATATTCGAATTTGATCTTCTTTAACTTATCAAACATAGACGACCACCTTTTCGGGCTCCACTCCAAGCGCGCTCGCGACGTATTCGCGTATTACAGTATTATTTATATGCTCGTTATTTTCTTCGATAACCAAATTGCTCAAATATACTATTATTTTTTCGATATTCATTCGACTTATTTCGACTTCTACCTTTTCCGTTACCAGATCGTTTTCCAAAAGCGCGGCTTTATAATATTCGGAGAAATACTCTTCGCTTTTATCGTCTAAATAGCCTACCGTTACGCTTTGTTCGTCATAATAGATATACTTATCGATATCGAAGGTCTCTTCGAGGTTTAAATTTAAAATCGGCTTTATCATCGTTATCGCGAATAAGACGGATATTACCATCCAAACCGCGTTTTTCATTCTTCCCTGCGGCATTATGAATTCGCAAAGGGATATGACTATCGCCGCTATGCAAATTGAAAATAAATAGGTTTTCATAAAACGCTCTGCGAAGTTATGATCATCATTATTACGGTTATTATAAAAGAAAGCGAAACCAAAAGCACCGAGGCGACAACGTAATTCAAAGCGCCGCCGATCGTGTTTACGAAATCAAAAGTTCTTCCGTCGCCGATAGGTTCGGTTACGGCGTTTATCAATTTAAGAGTAAACGAAACCGATACAATTTCCACTATCGGTCCTATGACGTAACCAAATATCATAACGGCGGATAGCGCCCCCAGCGAGTTTTTCAATAAAACGGCGGACGCCAATATTATATCGAAACCGTCCTTCATTACCCCGCCGACTATCGGGATAGAACTGTTGATCGTATACTTGATAGCCCTTAACGAAACCCCGTCGCTCATCGAGGCGGTCAAGCCTTTGACCGTCAAAAAAACCGAAAATACCGCGACGATCAGTCCTATAATCCATTTTATAACAGAAGAACAAAGTCCGATCGCCCCTTTTAATTTTATGTTTTTATTCAGGTTCGAAACGACGCTAAGCAGCATTATCGCTATTACGAGAGGAAAAATCACATCCTGAATAATAATGACGATAAATTCGCATATAAAGGCTGCCGTCGGGCTATAAACGGCGGCGGAAGCCGCGTTTCCCGTTGCGGTCATCAATGACAACATAATAGGAAAAACCGCCTGAATAACGCCTGCGACGCCGTCGACGGCGTCTTTCCCCTGTACTACCAACGAATACCCAACCCCGACGACCGAACATATTACGACCGAATAGGCTGCGAAATAGGCGATCTCCATCACTCCGGAACCCGCTCCGCCGTTTTTCAAAGAATTTATAATGCCGCAAAGAATTAAAATTACGAATAGCGAAACGAAAATCGGTATCTTTGACTTAACGCCTTCCTTAAACAAATTGAAAGCGTACCAAATAAAATCCGAATAATCTTCCGAGTTTTTTCCGTCTATAACAGAAAGAAGAAAATTTTTAAGATCGTACCCGGCGCTCAATTCCTTAACGGTTGACGAGTACAGTTTTTCGACCTCGTCGAAATCTATCGAATCTATAAGTTCTTCGACTGCTCTGTCGAGATTTTGCGTCGCGTCGTTTTCGTCTGCCCGAGCGACGGTTTTTACCGAAAATAAAATAAGAAATATTATAAGCGACGAAAAAATCGCGACGGTTTTTTTCTTCATATCAAATCAACGATCACCTCGATCAAATTTTTAACTATCGGCATAGACATAGTCAATATTACCAATCTGCCGGCGAAAACTACTTTATCCGAAATGGATTTAAGCCCGAAATCGTCAATGAGCGACGCGCTGAACTCCACGAGATATGAAATGGCGACAATTTTTATGATAATAGAAAACACCTTTGTATCGATGCCGGAAATTGCGGTTATTTCATTCAAAACACCAATAAATTCGGTTGAATAAGAAACCGTGGTAAGTAGTAATATTATTCCCGAGCAAATGGTAACGGGCATCGTCAATTCGGAATTTATATATTTTAGATATACGATTATCAACGCGGAAACTACCCCTACCGCAACGATCTTATAGATACCCATATTCAATAAAGGTTAAAAATGTTTTTTATCGAATCGAAAAGGTCGGCTATCATTCCGATAACGAGCGTCAAGACGATAATAAGCCCCGCAAGACTTACCAACGTCGCAATATCGTCCCTATCCGATTTTTTCAATATCTGACAAATCACGGTAATTAAAATACCTATCGTCGCAATTTTAAAAATTACGTCCACGCTCATAAAATTATAATCATCGTCGTCATTCCTATCGTAAATCCGAGTTTTGCGCCGAGCGACGAATACCTCCTTGACTGTTCTTTTAACTCCTTTATTTTTTCATCCAAAAAAACGCGCGTTCTTTCGAGAAGATCCATTTCGGCGTTGAAATTTTGCCTGCCGATCGACGTAAAATAGTCGACGATCTCGTTTTTTTCCCGCTCGGTCAAATAATTCGGCAAAAATTTAATTTTCGCCTCTGAATCGATCTCGTCGATAATCTCTCCGAGAAAATCGTTAAAATTTTTATTTCCGAAATCATCTTTATAAAATCCCCTTATTCCGCCGTTTCTGAAGTTGAGATTTCTGATCGCGGTCGAATTGAATTTTTCATAGGCTTTATAAAATTCATATTTATCTTTATATTTATTAGTAAACCTTTTTCCGATCAACGTTGATAGCGCGGTAATCATCAATCCCAAAATCAATTTCAACATACTTTTTTTAAATTGCCGTCGCAGACTTGTACGACTTTGAAGTCGGCTAAAACGACGTAATAATCGAAAACTTTTAATTTGATCAAGTTCTTCGTATCCTCTTTATTCAGTATTTCAGACAAATCCCGTCCGTGCGCCGTCGCTATGACTTTAACTCCCGAATTAGCCGCAAAAGAAAGCGATCTGACGTCCGAATCGGTCATCAGTTCGTCGCAAATTATAACTTCGGGATTTAAAACCCTGACGCCGTTGATAAACCCGAAAGGCTTGTCGCAATATCTTAATACGTCGCTGTTTTTGCCCAAATCGAATACTCCGCCTCCGGAAAACTCATCTCTTTCGTCCAAATATAAAACGTTTAGCGCCAATTTGTCGCAATAATTCCTGCCGAGATCACGCGCGAAAGTGGTTTTTCCGTGAAACGGCGGAGAAATAATAAGGCAATTTTTCGGCGCGTCAACAATAAATTTATCAAAGAAAAAGTTTGAACAGCCTACCGCGCAATGGGGAAAGCGAACGCACAGCGAAGTAATATTTTTTATAGATACGATCTTTCCGTCCTTAACGACGCATTCGCCCGCGATACCCACTCTTTCCCCTTGAGATGAAGTTATAAAACCCATTTTTAAATTATTTTCGATTGATGCGAAAGAATAATCGCTTAGTTTCAGGATCATATTTTCAATTTGGTTCCCGCTTACGGTATTTTCTATTTCTTTTTTTATAATTTCACCGTCCGAATAATAAACCGCGATAATTTTTCTGTTAGCCCTTATTCTTATTTCGCGCAAATTATCTTCGCCGACCGCAAAAACGGCGCTTTTAATATTTTGAGGTAAAAAATCAAGCATAGGATCAACACACTTTAAATTTTTTTCCGAACAACCCATCTTCAGTCAAAATCCAATCTGACCGACGCTAACTTGTCCTTCACTTTATATCTACGAACAATATTGGTTATTTAGAACGTATTTTAATAAAAGTCTGCCGTCGAAATTTGCGAAAAATATACCCCGTACCATTCGCTTTCAGCGAATGGTACGGGGTAAACAAAGATTTTAACTTTTTTCCTTGCGATTTTAAAAATTATACAAAACTCAAAACTTCTTCGTATGTGGGAATAGAAGGTTGAGCGCCTTTTCTCGTACAAGCGATGCTCGCCGCCTTGCTTCCGAACGTTGCCGCTTCTTCCAAACTTTTTCCTTTTGAAAGCATCGCGACCAAACCGCCGCAAAGCGTATCTCCGGCAGCGGTCGTATCGACGGGATCTATTTTTATACAGGGATATTTTTTCGATCCCTCTTTGGTTATTATTTCAAATCCTTCTCCGCCCAAAGTTATGAGTAAAGTATCGACTTCTTGAAGGACCTTTTCTCTCCCGCCCAATATTTCGATCTCGGTTTCATTAGGCGTTACGAGGTCGCAATATTTTAAATACGGCAGGATCTCCTTATTTGCGGGCGCGGGGTTAAGCGCGACGAAAAGTCCCTTTTCTTTCGCTTTTTTTAATCCGTAACCTATAACTTCTATCGGGTTTTCGAGTTGGGTTAAATAAATATCTCCCTTTTCGGCAATTTCGAGCGTTTTATCTATATCTTCTTCCGTAATACAGGCGTTCGCACCCCTGTCGAGGATTATTCGGTTATTTCCGTCGACAATAACTATAATCGCAGTTCCCGTCGAAGTGTCTTTTACGGTACGAATACCCGAAACGTCTATTCCTTCTTTAACGAGAGATCCTGCGGCTTCTTTGCCGAACAGATCGTTTCCTATGCAACCGCAAAATACTACGTTTCCGCCGAGTCTTGTCGCCGCGACCGCCTGATTAGCCCCTTTCCCGCCGCGGGCGGTAAAAAAGCCGTTTCCGGTAAGCGTTTCGCCCGCTTTCGGCATATATGGCGAAGAAATGACTAAATCCGTATTTATGCTTCCGACAATAAATATTTTTTTCATAAAACCCACTTAGGATTAACATACCCTATCAATAGTTTTTTTGAGGGGCAATAAAGCGGTTAACGCTTCGTTAAACGCCCTCGTAGTACGGCGAGTACAACTTCGGTCGTTTGCCTCGCCTTAACGGGTATGTTATTCCATAATTTGTCTTTAACTTCGACGCGCTTTCTTGCCCCTCAAAACGCAAGCGCCGAAAAGAGCGTATTTTTTGATGATTTTTACCAAGCGCGAGCGAAGTCGTACTATACGTACCACGAGCGAACGGTTGGTGAAAAGGGCAAAAAAGACAACTTTTCGGAAACTATTGATGAGGTATGTTAATCCTAAAATCTATTTTTCACAAATCCGTTCGGCTTACAACTCGCCGCAATGATGCAATTCGGCGTCAACTATCAAAACGAGCGCTTCTCCGTATTCAAAGGAAAGTTTTACTTCGTCCGCCGTCGCAACGTTGGAAACCCCAAGCGAGGTATTGAATTCGAGTACGACTTCACGATAAGCGTATTTTAATCCTTCGCTGAAATCGATCTTCGCTTTATTGAAAGCGACGAGAGAAATAACGCTTCCTCTCTTCACTACGAACCGACAGTTTCCGCTCACAAAAAAAGCAGTCGTATAATTGGTTATGAATCGCAGGTTTATTCCTTTTTTAAACGCCTTCAAAGCGACGGCGTAATTTGCGAGCAAATGATCTTCCCTGCCACCGCCCCCGCAGTAAACGACGGCGTCTTTCAACTCGTTTTCGATCAGATATTCGACCGCGATCTCAAAATCCGTCATATCTTTTTCAACGGGATATACGATAGCGCCTTCCGGAACGAAACCGAGAGAATCGAAATCCCCCATAACAACGTCAGGCTTAATACGACGTTCGAGCAAATAATTATAGGCGCCGTCGCAGCAAATAATTTTATCCCCCTCGTCTATTTGGGGTATACCTTTATATTCCTCTCCGCCGAGGAAAATAATCGTTTTCATCTTAAAGAATCTATCGCGGTTTTGGCGTCGGGGGAATTAAACACGGCGCTTCCGGCAACTAAAACGTCGCAACCCGCATCGATCGCAAGTTTTGAAGTTTCGGAATTTATCCCGCCGTCGATCTCGAGCAGACAATTAAGTTTCTTTTCATCGATCATCTCTCTGATTTTAACGCATTTTTCCAACACTTCAGTAATGAATTTCTGCCCGCCGAAACCCGGGAAAACGCTCATTACCAAAACCATATCGCACAGTTCGATCGACCTTGCTATCTTTTCAACTTCCGTATCGGGATTTATCACCAATCCCGCCTTTACGCCGACTTTCCTGATGGCTTTTAAAACCTTATCGAGATCGTCCTTACACGCTTCGTAATGTACGGTAATATAATCGGCTCCCGCGTTTGCAAATTTTTCAACGTATTTGGCTGGATCGACTATCATAAGATGACAATCAAGGGGCAAATCGGTTATTTTATTTACGTCCGAAACCATTTTTATACCAAAGGTAATATTCGGGACGAATACCCCGTCCATAATATCGAGATGGATCATATCCGCCCCTGCCGCTTCAACTCTTTTGACTTCCTCTCCCATTTTTGAAAAATCAGCGGATAAAACGGAGGGCGCGATTTTAATTTTTCTTTCCATAATCTTTATTTTCCTTTGCGTTTTTATATATTTCCAAAAATCTCGAATACCTATCTTTGCCGATCATATTCTCGTCAACCGCTTTTTTTACGGCGCAATCGGGTTCTCCGATATGCCTGCAATCGCTAAATTTACATTGAGTAGAAAATCTTTCGAAATCGGGATAAGATCTCGGAATATCTTTTTTTAAAAGGTCTATATTCAAGGCGGAAAACCCGGGAGTATCTACTATTTTTACTCCTCTTTCCTCGAATATCCTCGACGAAGTCGTAGTTTGTCTACCTTTAAGTGTTTTTTCGCTGACTTCGCCCGTTTGATAATCCCGATTAAAAAGATAATTTACGATCGACGTTTTCCCTACGGCTGACTGCCCCGTAAAAACGCAGGTCTTGTCTTTTAAATATAAAAGCAAGTCGTCCATTCCCTCTCCCGTTTTCGCTGAAACCGAAAAGATCTTCTCAACGCAAGTCGAATAATTTTCCAAGATCCTTTCATACGTTTTAGTAGAAATATCAACTTTATTTACCGCGATAACGCAAGGAATACCGTCAAGGTAGGCGTTGGATATGAACTTGTCTATGAGATAAAAATCGGGCTCGGGAAGGTCGGCGGCAACTATTATCGCGGCGTCGACGTTCGAAACGTTAGGTCTATACAATCTGTTCTTACGCTTAAAAACGCTTACGATGACGTTCCCTTCAACTTCGACTTTATCTCCTACGCATATTCCGTCCCCTTTTATTTTAAGACTTCCCTTCGCCGAACATATTATTTCGCATTCGTCGGTCTTTACCGAAAATTTCCCTGCTTTTGAGGATATTACCTGACCTGTTAAAGTCATAAATTTTCACCGTTTATATATTTTCTTCTCAACTGACCGCACGCTCCGTCAATATCAGCCCCCATTTGCCTTCTTAAAGTTGCGGATAGCCCGCCTTTTGTAAGAAGCCCGAGAAATTTATAAGCGTCTTTATCTGAAGTCGAAGATAAATTTTTTTCCTTTACCTCGTTTAATCTTATAAGATTTATATGACAAGGGCGCCCCTTTAAAAGTCTGATGAGTTCTTCCGCGCAATCCTTTCCGTCGTTTTGTCCTCTGACGAGAGAATATTCAAAAATATATCTCCTTCCCGTTTTATTAAAATAATATGAACACGCGTCGAGAATTTCGGCGATAGAATAGGCGTTGGCGATAGGCATAAGAAGTTTTCTCCCTTCGTCGAAAGGATTGTGTAAAGATATAGTAAGATTCACGTCCAATCCCTCGCCTGCAAGGTCGTATATCTTCGGAACCAGACCACAAGTCGACAGGCTCAAATTTCTCGGGCTTACGTTAAGTCCTCTTTTGTCGGATAAATTTCTGATAAAAGCGACTACGTTGTCGTAATTGTCGAGAGGTTCTCCGCTTCCCATCAATACAACGTTGGTTACCGCTCTTTTATCAAGAGCGCCGCCGATCTCGGCGTTGACCGCCGAAATTTGCCCCAAAATTTCTCCCGCCGTCAAATTTCTTACCAAACCGTCGATACCCGAAGCGCAAAAAGCGCACCCCATTCGGCACCCGACCTGTGTTGAAACGCATTGGGTATTTCCGTATTTGTATTTCATCAAAACGCCCTCAACGACGTTTCCGTCCCACAATTTAAAAAGATATTTGGTCGTTCCGTCTACCGAAGAAACCTTTTTACCTATAATTTTTACCGGCTCGTCCTCGTAAACGGAAAGCAATTTCGCCCTTAATTCTTTTGAAATATCGGTGATTTCGGATATCTTCTTTCCGGAACAAACCCCTCTGAAAATCTGCTCGGCGCGAAACGATCTCTCTCCCATATCGGTTATGACTTTTTTTAGTTGTTCATAATTAAGATCGGATAAAATCAACATAAGATCATTTTACTCCCGCCTTGACCATTTTGCAAAAATAAAAACCGGCGCCATCGGAGATATGCGGTAAGAAACTTATACCGACTTCGGTTTTTATCCCGTTTAATTGCGATTCGACCGGAACCGCCTTAAAATCGGTATGCTCGTTTAAAAAGCGTTTGCAGACATCGTCGTTTTCATTTTTAAAAACCGAACAAGTCGAATAACATAAAACTCCAAAATTTTTCAGATATTTACTGACATTTTTCAATATTGAATATTGAATATCGCAAAGCCTCGATATATCTTCTTCCCATCTTTTTATTTTAATATCGGGATTTTCGCCCACAACGCCGAAACCACTGCAAGGCGCGTCGACCAAGACCGCGTCGAATTTATTTTCATACTCCGGAATAAAAACGGTAGAATCGGCGTTTACAACCGTTATATTCGTCTTGCCCATCCTCTCCGCGTATGAAGATATCAACTTTGCCCTATGTTCGTGTAATTCGCACGAAACGACCTTTTTAAAACGATCCGCTAAAAATACGCTTTTACCGCCCGGCGCCGCGCACGCGTCCAATAAATTATCACCGCTCCCGACAAGCGAACAGATCGCAACGCTTCCTATGGACTGAAACGTATACAGCCCCCGATCGTAATCCGGATTTCTCTTAAAATTATCAACTGAAAACAAATTATAAAAAGGTGTAAAAACGTATTTATATCCACCGTTTTTAAGATAATTTTCACCGTCGACGCCATCGTTGAACCTTACGAAAGTCCTTTCGTTTCTGCTTTGCATAATATCGATGGCGGTCGATTTTCCATAATCCGAAATAAGCGTTTTAACCGCAAACTCGGGATAGGAATATTTTACCGATAAATTTTCGATCTCATCAACGGGTAAATCTATTTTAGCGTTAATAAATTTCCGCAAAACCGCGTTGACAAAACCCGCCGAACCGCCTTTACCCATTTTTTTCAACAGTTCTACCGAATTATCTACGACCGCGTAAGGATGATAATTTAAAAAATCTATGGAAAACATTGCGATCTTTAATATGATCCGTATAGCGTTTTTGGGTCTTTTAACACACAGTTTCGAAATATAATATTCCAACAAAATATCGTTATCAAGCGCGCCGTAACAAATTTTTGTGGTTTTTGCTCTGTTTAATTCTTCAATATAGGTATCGCTCAAAGATTGTTTCAAAAAAGCCCCGTCCGAATAAACCTTAGATAGAACCTGATAACAATCGTAAAAAATTTTAAGCATAAATCATTTTCCCAAAACGTCCCCATTTTTTATTTTCCGACCGAGCAGATATGCCTTTGCAGACATTTTTTTGCCGCCTTCTTCCTGAATTTCAAGAACTTCAACGGCGCCCGCTCCGCAAGAAACGACCAATCGATCGGCGGCGACGACGACTTCCCCCGGAAGCCCGCTCCCTTCCGATAATTTTACGGAATATATTTTAAGTATCTTTCCGTTCAAAAAAGTATGGGCTATAGGCCAAGGATTCGTACCTTTCACAAGGTTGAAAACGGTCTTTGAATTTTTTGAAAAATCTATTATACTATCTTCTTTTTTTAATGGTTTTACGATAGACGAAAAATCGTCGTTTTGTTTTCTTAGTTCGATTTTTCCGCTTTCAATTTCATCTAAGATCTCTACCATGTGTTCCGCGCCGAGCGCCGAAAGTCTGTCGGACAATTCGCCGTAAGTTTCGCTCTCCCCTATCGCGGTTTCATATTGTCTTATTATATCGCCTGTGTCCATACCGACGTCCGTTTTCATATACGTTATTCCGGTACGGTCGTCCCCGTTAATAATCGAATATTGAATCGGCGAGGCGCCTCGGTATTTTGGCAAAAGCGAAGCGTGAATATTGAATACTCCGAATTTAGTTATATCGAGGATCTCCTGCGATAAAATTTGTCCGTAGGCGCAAGTTACCATAGCGTCGGCGTTCAACTTTTTTAAATCTTCAACTCCTTCTTTTCTTACGCTTTCGTACTGAAAAACCCGAATGCCGTATTTCAAGGCAAATTCTTTGGTCGGGGGCGGCGTCATAACCGCCTTTCTCCCTACAGGTCTATCCGGTTGACAAACGACTCCGACAACCTCGTGTTTTCCGGATAAAATTATTTTCTCAAGCGGTTTTACGGAAAATTCGGGAGTTCCGAAATAAACTATTTTCATTCTTCCGCATCCTCATCTCTTAAATTATCGGCAATATCGATATACAATTTCCCGTCAAGATGATCGTATTCGTGGCATATTGCCTTTGCGAAGAAATCTTTCGCAACGATTTTAAACCATTTGCCAAACCTGTCCTGCGCTTTAACGGTAACTTTTTTCGGTCTTTTTACGTCCCCCCATTTACCTTTGACGGAAAGACACCCCTCAACTCCGTATTGAGATCCCGAAACACCCAAAATAACGGGATTTATGAATTCAAAATAACCCTCTTCAACGTTGACGACGAAAACGCGACTTAAAACACCTACCTGCGGAGCAGCCAACCCCGCCCCTTTCGCTTTTATGAGGGTTTCCTTCATATCGTTTAATAAATTAGACAAATTCAAATCGAACGAAGTTACGGGTTGACTGATTTGTCTTAACCTTTCGTCGCCGACTTGCAATATTTGTAACAAAGCCATAATATTCTTCTCCTGAAATTGGTCAAATCAATTTAGATTGCCCGGATTTTCTTCGACGTAAACCAAAACTTTATTGGTTTTTTCGGATAAAGCAAGATCGTAAATGCGATCTTTTATTTCCTCCCCGTCGGAAGTTAATCTCATCAATACCTGATATCTGAATTTATTCTTTAAAATTTTGACCGGGCTTTTCATTTTATTAAAGAAAATAAATTTTTCTTTATTTTTTTCATATACGGGTAAGAGTTTTTCGTAAACTCTTTTTAAGCCCGCCAAACCTTCCTCGTCCGATCCCGATTCTATCATAACCCGTAAAATGATAGAATACGGCGGAAATAAAGTCGATTTGCGAATTGAATTTTCGTATTTAAAAAATCCTTCGTAGTCGTAATTTATCGCAAATTTTAACACCGCGTTATCGGGATTATAAGTCTGCAAAACTACCGTACCCTTTTTATCGGCCCTGCCGCTTCTTCCCGCGACCTGAGTTACGAGTTGAAATGTTCTTTCGCTGCATCTGTAATCGGGAAAATACAAACTCATATCGGCGTCGAGAATCCCGACTAAAGTAACCGAAGGGAAATCATGACCTTTCGCAACCATTTGCGTCCCGACCAGAATATCGGCTTCGCCGTCCGAGAAACTCTTTAAAATCTTAAAATGCCCTTCTTTATTCCGGGTCGTATCGTTGTCCATTCTGAGTATTCTCGCGGAAGGAAATAACTGATTGAGTTCCGAAGTTATTTTTTGAGTTCCCGTACCCCTATAATTTAAATTTATTGAGCCGCATTCGGGACAAGCCGACAATTTTTTGTAAGTCGCATTGCAATAATGACATTTTAAAATATCGTTATCTCTATGATAATTCAAAGACAGATCGCAATTTTCGCATTTTGCGACGTATCCGCAATCGCGACAGATGACCTGTTGGGAAAAACCGCGCCTGTTTAAAAATAAAATCGCTTGATTTCCTTCGTCGAGGCATTTTTTCAATTCTTTTCTCAATCGGTAGGAAAAAATAGAAGGATTTCCGTTCCTTACTTCGTCCCGCATATCCGCGACGATAAAATCGGGAAGGCTTTTACCGTTTATTCGTCTGTTTAATCTCGCGAGATTGTATTCTCCCGACAAAGCGAGCGAATAACTTTCGATCGAAGGCGTCGCGCTCCCTAAAACGAGTTTGCAACCGCATATTTCGCATCTTTTTTTAGCGACGTCGATCGTTTTATATCTCGGAGAAGTTTCCGCAACGTAACTTCCGTCGTGTTCTTCATCGATTATTATTATTCCGACGTTTTCAAGCGGAGCGAAAATAGCGCTTCTCGCCCCGATAGCGATTTTTGCCTCCCCCGTTCTCAATCTTACCCATTCGTCGTATCTTTCCCCGGCGGAAAGTCCGCTATGTAATATGGAAACGTTGTCCTTAAACCTCGCCCTTAACTGACCGAGCATTTGGGGAGTCAACGCGATTTCGGGAACGAGCATTATTGCAGTTTTACCTTCCTGCAAATACCTGTCTATAAGCCTTAAATATACTTCGGTTTTTCCGCTTCCCGTTACGCCGAACAATAAACTTATTTTCTTATCTGCGCTTAACACGCTGTTTATAGCGTTCGACTGCTCGTCGGACAATTCGACGTTTTTTGAATACGCTTCGAGTCGTCTATACGGAACTCTGTCCGCCTTTTCGTCAAACGTTTTTATAAATCCCTTTTCTACAAGAGAGCGTATCGCTCCCCGTCCGAATTTTTCATTTAAAAGGGCTAATTTTTCCCTTTTTTGTCCTTTTAAGTAACCAATCGCGTTGGCTTGCGCCGTCGAGCCTTTTCTGAGCGACGCGACCATATCTATCGGAGAAATATCCCCGTTTAAAACCGCGAACGAAATAATTTTTTCTTTTACCCTTCCGCCTCTCAAATCGGACGGAATGAACTGTCTTAATGCCGACGCGAAAGGAACGTGATACTCTCTTTTTATAAACTCGGCAAGACGAAGTTGGCTTTCGGAAAGGACGGGAAAGTCGTCGAGTTTTTTTATTATCTTTTTCAGTTTCCCGCTATCGACTTCCGACCTCTCTTTTACGGCGACGACAAATCCTTCCGACCTATATCTTCCGAAGGGGACCTCTACCCTAAACCCGAGGGAAATATCGTCGTCTGCAATATAATCGAAAACCTTATCGACGTCGCTATGCGCTATATCGACTATTACCTCGGCAATCATACTCCCTCCTTTGGAAAAATAAATAATTTATCGCGGTCAAAAACTTCCTAAACGATTGTTGATCGAATGATCGCCCAAACCGCACGGAACTTTCTACCGCGATATTTTTCTTGCTTGATTTTAATACTTTGAAACGGTTACTTTGCCGCTCTGAATTTCAACGGCAGCCTCGCTTAACGGCTTTACTTTTCCGGGAAGATCGGTAAGTCCCTGATTTTGAGCGTGATCGATAAGTTGTCTTGCTCTTTTCGACGCGATAACGCATAAAGCGTATTTTGAACCGACCTTTTCGGCAAGATCGTCTATTGGCGGATTATTTATCATATATATTCTCCTTTTTACTTTTATTCGATATTTTGGACCTGTTCGCGCATTTTTTCTATTTCGTTTTTTAGCGCAAGCCCGAATTTTGTCAATTTAACGTCGTTGGATTTAGAACAAACTGTATTGGTTTCCCTGTTGAACTCCTGCATTAAGAAGTCAAGTTTTTTTCCAACGTCGTCCTTTCCCTCGCAAATTGTTCTTAACTGCGATATATGACTTTTTAGTCTTGTTATTTCCTCGTCGATATTGGATTTGTCGGCGAATATCGCGACTTCGGTCAAAAGTCTGGTTTCGTCGTATTTGACGTCGCCTAAAATCTCGGTCATTCTTTCTTTCAGTCTGCTTTCGTATTCGGACTTGATCATCGGCGCTCTCGCCTCGATCTCGCCTACCAATCTTTCGACCTCGGAGCATCTCGACAAAACGTCCCTCTTTAATTTTTCCCCTTCGACCTCTCTCATTGCGTTGAGATTATCGAGCGCTTCGTTAAGCGTTGCAGTCAAGATCGCGGAAATTTTATCTTCGGAACTTTCGTTAACTTTTTCGGTTATCACGTCCGGGCAGCGCATAAGATAGGTCGAGGTCAGATCGTCTTGAAGATTAAATTCTTCGGCTAAGATCCTGCTTGCCTCAACGTACCCCGAAGCGAGGTTCTTGTCTATCTCTATTGATTTTCCGTTGTCCTCGGTATTAGTATAACTTATAAAAAGTTCTATCCTACCCCTTTTGATTTTATTCTGAACTGTTTTTCTAATCAGATCATCGAGAGATATAAAGGAACGAGGATATTTCGGAATGACGTCTAAAAACCTGTTATTTACGGTTTTTAATTCTACGACAAGAGAAATTCCGCCTTCGCAAAATTCGGCTTTTCCGTAACCCGTCATGCTTTGCATAAATAAAACCTCTCCTTTTAATCTATATTATTTTAACACATTTCGATTATTTTATCAACTGTTTAACAATAATTTAAATTGGTATTCGTCGATAATTTTAACGCCCAACTTTTTCGCCTTATCGAGTTTGCTTCCGGCAGACTCACCCGCGACAACCAAAGTCGTGTTTTTGGAAACCGATCCGACGACCTCTCCGCCGAGATCCTCGATGATCTTCGCCGCTTCGCTTCTCGTAAAGTCTGAAAGAGAACCCGTTAAAACTACCTTTTCGCCCGAAAAGACGCCTTCCGTAGCCTGTTTTTCGGTATACGGCGTAACCCCTAAGGAAAACAACCTATCTATTTCCTCTGAGTTTTCCTTATCCGCGAAAAATCTCGAAATATTATCCGCGATAACCGCCCCGACGTCGGGAATATCGGCAAGTTCTTCAACCGTAGCCGAAGATAAAGCGTTAATATCGCAAAATCTTTTGGCGATATCTTTCGAGGTCTTTTTACCCACGCCTTCGATCCCAAGAGCGAAAATAAAATCGGAAAAACGAACGTTTTTTGATTTTTGTATAGCGGAAAGCAAATTGGAGATCTTTTTATCCTGAAAGCCTTCGATATCTTTCAGATCGTCTTTATTTAACTCGTAAAGATCGGAAAATTTTCTTAAATTTACTTTATCATATAAAAGATCGGCGGTCTTTTCGGAAAATCCGTCTATATTCATACCGTCTTTCTGCGCGAAATTCGCGAATTTCGCTATCACCCTCGGTCTGCAATCGGTATTCGGGCAAAACAAATTGGCGCCCACTTCGACTATTTTTGAATTACAATAGGGACAAAATTCGGGTTTTTCGACTATTTCACCTATACTTTCATCTCCTACGGCGCCGAGTATCTCGGGTATTACCTCATTGCTCCTTCTTATTAAAACGTTGCAGCCGATCCTGATTTTTTTACGAACGATATCGCCGTAATTATTTAAAGTCGCTTTTTTTACGGTCGCGCCTCCGAGTTCTACCGCTTTGAGAATGCCGAGCGGGGTAAGTTTTCCCGTTCTGCCAACCTGCCATTTGACGTCTTTAAGAAGGGTCTCAGCCTCTTCCGCTTCGAACTTGAACGCAATAGCCCAACGGGGAAATTTATCGGTATATCCCAAAATATCTCTGTACTTGACCTCGTTTAATTTTATGACCGCGCCGTCCGTTAATACGTCAATTTTATTTCTTTCAACTTCTATTTCTTCAACAGCGGCTTTGACCTCTTCGATATTTGCGCATATTTTCAGATAATCAAAGGTTTTAAAGCCGTTTTCTTTAAGAAAATCGAAAATTCCGACCTGAGAATCGATACTGCCTTCCGACATATAGTTTACGTTGTAAAACAGTATCTCGGGTTTTCTTTTTTCAGTGATCTTAGGATCGAGATTTCTTATCGCTCCCGCGACGGCGTTTCTCGCGTTTTTCAACGGTTCGTCCGCCGTTTGATTGTATTTATCCAAGACCGACAACCTTATTATCGCTTCGCCCTGTACTTCGAGAGTCCCTTTATAAGAAATCGACAACGGAAAAGATTTGATAGTTAAAACCTGCGCCGTAACGTCTTCGCCCGTTACGCCGTTACCCCTCGTAGTCGCTCTGACGAATTTTCCGTCGTCGTAAGTAAGACATATCGTAAGTCCGTCGAACTTATATTCTACCGTATAAGTAGGCTCGCATATCTTTCTTATTCTCGTATCGAAAGCCTCTAACTGTTCGTAAGTTACGCTTTTATCGAGGCTGTAAAGGCGGTTTATGTGTTCGTGCTTCGAAAATGACGAAATGGGATCCCCTCCGACTCTTTTCGTGGGAGAATCAAAAAGCGAAACCCCTTTTTCTTCCTCAAGTTTTTTTAATTCGTCGTATAATTTATCGTACTCGGCGTCAGACACCGAAGGATTGTCCAGAACGTAATATTCGTACGCGTATTTATTTAAAATGTCGACGAGTTCCCTCATTCTATCCATATATTACCTCTTCGGGAAATGTTATTCGACCAATTCGATCGGAGCGAGTTTAAGTACCAAAGATTTAATGCCTATACCCTTGAACGCAATATCGCCGATCTCCTCTCCGCCTGAATTTTTTACCGCGATCACAGTCCCTTCTCCGAATTTTTTATGTATTACCTTGCAACCCGGTTTGAATTTTGAAACGTCTTTTCCGTCGTCCGTCGAAACGCTTTGTCTTGCCGCTTTAAACGATCCGGAAAACCCATAAGAGGGCGTTTTATAGTTCGAATTAAATTGTTTCGGCTCCGATCGTTCGGTCAGAAACTCTGAGCCGAAAGAATTTTTCCTTTGTCCGAATGCGTAATTATCGTTTTTAGCGGAACTTCGTGATCTGTAATCGTCGTAACCCGAAAAACTGTCGTATCCGTAAGAAAAATCGCCGTACCTGCTCTGTTGTCTCTCCGCATACTGCTGTTTGGATGAAGTTATTCCGAGTTTCGGCGCCAATTCGTCCAAAAACTCCGATTGTATCGTCCTTTTTCTGCCGCCGTACAAAAACCTGCTTCTCGATCTCGTTATAAAAAGTCTTTCCTTCGCCCGCGTTATCGCGACGTACATAAGACGCCTTTCTTCTTCCATATCTTCGGGAGAAGAATCGCCTCGCTCAATCGGAAATATCTCCTTATCCATTCCGCAGATGAATACGCACCTGAATTCAAGACCTTTGACAGAATGAACGGTTGCGAGCGTAACGTAGTTCCCGTCGCTTATTTCGTCGGTGTCGGAACTAAGCGTTATCGAATTAAGATATTCGGAAAGTTGAGCGTTGGGATTTTGTCTTTCGTATTCTTCGACCGAATTGATAAATTCGCTTACGTTAGCGCGTTTTTCTCTACCCTCGTCGTCGTCCGAAAAACAACTGTAAAAATCTGTCTTTGCTATTATCTCTTTTACGAGTTCGGTTAAACCGAGAGTTTCCTTATCTATTATTAACTTGTAAATAAGATCTTTAAACGCGGAGATCTTTGATTTCGCTCCCGAATTCAAATCGAGTTCGGAAACCGCGTAGATCCCGTCGAGAACGGAAAATCCGTTTTGCGTCGCGTAATCGGTCAACGCTTCGATGGATTTCGTTCCGATTCCTCTTTTGGGAACGTTTATTACTCTTAATACCGCTTCGTTGTCCAAAGGATTGCATAATAATCTTAAATATGCGGTCAGATCCTTTATCTCCTTTCTTTCGAAGAATTTAAATCCGCCGAAAACCTTACAAGGCAAACCGTATTTCATAAATTCCTGCTCGTAAGAACGGGATAACGCGTTAAGCCTCATCAAAACCGCAAAGTCGGAAAAACTATAACCCCTTTCGATCAATCGCTTTATCTGGATCGCCGTATACTGCGCCTCGCCCGACTCTTCTTCGGCGACGAAATATTCGGGTTTCACGCCCTTATCGTTTTCAGTCCATAAAACTTTCGTCTTCCGTTTTTGGTTGTTTGCGATTATCGTATTCGCAAGATCGAGTATAGTCTTGGTCGACCTGTAATTGCGTTCGAGTTTATACGTTTTGGCATTACCGAAATCTTTTTCGAAATCGAGAATGTTGTTTATATTCGCCCCTCTCCAACCGTATATGCTTTGATCGTCGTCGCCGACTGCAAAAACGTTTCCGTTTACGAAAGATAAAAGTTTAACGATATTATACTGAACGACGTTGGTATCCTGAAATTCGTCGATATGGATATATTTAAACCTTTTCGAAAACTTTTCGAGGACTTCCCTGTTTTCTGCGAGAAGATGATAGGTTTTTATCAGCAGATCGTCAAAATCAAAGGCGTTTGACCTATACAATTCGTTTTCGTATTCGGTCATCACCTTAACTAAAAAGTCTATATCTCTCATCCGAGAATTTTTTTCGCGAAATTCTTCGATGGTCATATCGTTGTTTTTTCGCGATGAAATAATGTTTTTCGCCGTCTTTAAATACTTGTCGACCTCGCCGTTTAAAGACAAAATTATCCTCTTTAAAACTTTATCTTTATCGGTTTCCGAATATATTGAAAAATCGGAATTATAACCTATTTTATCGGCGGAAGAACGCAAAATACGGACGCACATTGAATGAATAGTACAAACCCACATATCCGAAATCTCGCCCACGACGTTTACTAAACGCTCTTTCATTTCGTCAGCCGCTTTATTGGTAAAAGTTATCGCCAAAATATTATACGGAGAAACGCCTTTATCCACGACCAAATGAGCGATCCTGCTCGTCAACACCCTCGTTTTCCCGCTCCCGGCGCCGGCAATAACCAAAACCGCGCCCTCGGTATCGAGGACGGGCTTTATTTGTTCTTCGTTTAAGTTTTGCAGAAATTCTTGCATTTAAAACCCTCTGCTTTATCAAAAATAACGGTACATAGAGTAACTTTTCGCTACGCCGTTTCAGTGAAACGGAAATAAATATAAAACTCTATAATATATTATCACAATAAAAAAATTTTTTCAAGTTATATACGGGTAAATGATTTTATATATTTTTTTATAAAATAAAATCGACTCAACGTATTTTTTTGTTTCTTTAAACGGGATCTCAACGAGTTTTCCGTCTTTGGAGTACCTTTCGTCTTTTAGCCATCTGACGACGTTTCCTTCGCCGGCGTTATACGCGGCAAGCGAGGTATAATCGTCCGAAAACTTATCTTGCAGATATTTTAAATAAGCGACGCCGTACCGAATATTTATTTTCGGCTGGTAAACATCCCCTAATTCCTCGTTTAATATACTTTCGGCTATATATTCCGCCGTAGGAGGCATTATCTGCATCAATCCGATCGCTCCCTTGTTGGAATTTGCGTCCGGTACAAAATTGCTTTCGGTTTTTACGACTGCGATAACAAGATAAAAATCCACCCTGAATTTATCGCAATTTTCTTTTATATCTTCCCTGTATTTTAAAGGAAACGATAAATAAATAACGGCGATAAAAATAAAAATGAACGATACGATAAGTATTAAAAATTTATTGAAGAATTTGTTTGAGCGCAAAATTTAACTTCTCCGAAAAAACGTCGATATCCGAATCGTTTTCAATAATGATAGTATGCTCATCGGGAATTAAATTTGCATAGTCGAATTGATTTTTTATTATATCTTGTATCTGTTCGGTAGTTTTTCCATCTCTTTTTACGACTGAACTTATTCTTTCTTCCACCGATCTCTTTATGACGAACACGAAATCGAACATATCCCGATACCCGCCTTCAAAAAGTAAGGGAACTTCGCAAAAAACCAAGCCGTCGATCTTCTCCGCCCTTTTTAGAAATTCGCTTATGATCGCGGGATGAGTAAAATTATTCAAAGAAGATAAAATAGTTTTATCGATATACGCTTTTTTAGATATTTCTATTCTGTCTATGGTTATTTCGCCGTCTACAATTTTCGGCAAAGTTCCCGTTATCCGACAGATTTTTTCAACGAAATTTCTATCTTTTAAAAGGTCGGAATAAATTTTATCGAGATCGAAAACGACGTACCCTTTTTTTTTCAGAATATCGGAAGCGACGCTTTTTCCGCTTCCTATACCGCCGGTGATCGCAATTTTTATATTATTTGGCATCGAACCACCTCGTTCCGCACTCAACTTCGACCGTTAAAGGAACTTTAAGTTGTACGGCGCTTTGCATTTCGTCGACTAAAATCTCTTTTACTTTTTCGATTTCGTCGGGCGAGGTATCGACAAGCAATTCGTCGTGGACCTGCAAAATGAGTTTGGATTTAAGATTTTCGCACTTTATTCTGTTAAAAACGTTATTCATCGCAATTTTTATTATATCTGCCGCAGTACCTTGTAACGGCATATTCATCGCGGCGCGTTCTCCGAATTGACGAAGGTTATAATTCGATGACGACAACTCCCTTATATATCTTTTTCTTCCGAATAAAGTACTTACAAAACCGTTGATTTTTGCAAATTCGACGTTTGAATTCATATACTCTTTAACGCTGGGATACATTTTAAAATATCTTTCGATATAATCCGCGGCTCTTTTGGGAGAAATGTTTAATTGTTTACTGAGTCCGAATTCCGAAATACCGTATATTATACCGAAATTTACCGCTTTCGCGTTTCTTCTCATTTCGGAAGTTACCTGTTCGACGGAAACGCCGAACACCTGCGACGCCGTCGTCGTATGGATATCTTTTCCCGTATTGTACGCTTCAATGAGTTCTTTACAGCCGCTGAAATGCGCAAGCAATCTCAATTCTATCTGCGAATAATCCGCGCCGACGATTTTACCGTTTTCAAAAGAAGAAACGAATAATTTTCTTACTTCTTTTCCTTCCGAATCCCTTACCGGGATATTTTGCAAATTAGGCTCTCTCGACGAAAGCCGACCGGTAGTTGTGAAGGTCTGTAAAAAAGTCGTATGGACTAAACCCGACTCCCGGTCAATAAGCGGCTTAAACCCCTCTATATAAGTCGAAAAGATCTTTTGATACTGTCTGTATTGCAATATAAGAGGAATTATCTCGTGTTCATCTTCCAATTTTTCGAGAACTTCAGCGTTGGTAGAATAACCGTTTTTTGTTTTTTTACCCGCTTTGAGTCCTAATTTTTCAAACAAAATATAACCTAATTGTTTACTGCTGTTTAAATTGAAATTTTCTCCGGCAAGTTCTATGATTTTTAACTGTATTTCGCTTATCTTTTTTTTGTATTCGGACGACATTTCGTAAAGGGCGTCCACGTCGATCTTAAAGCCCGACTTTTCCATACTGAATAATACTTCGACTAAAGGCAATTCAATATCGGAATACAAATTATAAATTCCTTCCGCGATCAATTTATTTTTTGTCTTTATATGCAGATCGTAAAGAAAATACGCGGGAAGATCGGAAGGAATATCCGAAGCGGAAAGGAGATCGTCGAACTCGTCGGAAGGACTCTGCTCTAAAACGTATTTCTCGAGCGAAACGTCGTCGGCGTATGCGACGAGGCGTATTCCGAACTGATCGAGAAAACGCATAGTTTCCTTTTTTGCATATAAAACGAGTCTGTTATTTTTGTCGGCGAAAACAGATTTTAGTTGCGCAATGACGTTATCAAGACTGAAACCCTCGTCGAAAAAATCCTTTTTTATCTTTATCAAGTATTCGTTCTTTCCGTCGTAAAAACTTATATTATCCCTTATAACAAGCGAGATTTCGCAATCTTTTACGATTTCGCTCAAACCGTTTGTATCTGTTAAAATAATTCTATTCGGAAGAGTTTTTTTATCATCGGGATTTTCCGAGATCAACTCTTCGCTATTCTCTTCGGCTAAAAAGATATCCGTTCTTTTGTATAATATCTTAAATTCGAGTTCAAAAAATTTTTTTCTGACCTTATCTGTAAATGGAAAAGAAAGTTCAAGATCCTTTAATGTCAAATCGATATTAAGTCCCGTATTTATCGTCGCAAGGGTTTTCGATAAGAAGGCAATTTCCCTCGACTCCGCTACGCGTTCTTTAAGTTTGCCCTTTAAATTTTCGACGTTTTCATAAAGACCTTCCAAACTTCCGTATTCCTTTAAAAGAGATAAAGCCGTTTTTTCTCCTACTCCCGCTATTCCCGGAATATTATCCGAACTATCTCCCATCATAGATTTAAGATCAATTATTTGCAACGGCAATATTTCGGTTTTTTCAGTAAAGTTGCCGATATTATAAATATCAAGATCGGAAATTCCCCTTCTCGTAAAATACACGGAAGTATTTTCGTCGACAAGTTGAAAACTATCTTTATCTCCGGTAATAATAATGGTTTCAACGCTGAATTTTTTAGATAAAGTTCCTATAATATCGTCGGCTTCAATACCGGGCTGTTCGTATCTTGCGATCTTCATAACGTCCAAGACCTCTTTAAGAAGATCCACCTGCGTCCTTAAATCGTCAGGCATCGGTTTTCTCGTACCCTTATAATCTTTATACATAAGGTGTCGGAAAGTCGGTTCTTTGCGATCGAACGCAACGAGAAGATGGGTGGGCTGATATTCGGAAATCAGTTTAACGAGCATATTGATAAAAGCGAATACGGCGTTAGTCGGAGTTCCGTCTTTAGTGGTTAAAGGCGGAGTTGCGTAATATCCTCTGTTTATTAAACTGTTACCGTCGATCAAAAGTAATTTCGTCATAAAATTTTCCTTTTTTCTTTATAAAAACTCTTGCTTTTTTTT
>JAFVCP010000076.1 GCA_017479185.1 Clostridia bacterium | reverse complement strand
GTCGAGAACTTAAATCCTTTTTGGTAATCGAATTTTTCGACCGCTTTCATAAGTCCGAGATTGCCTTCCTGTATAAGGTCGAGGAACTGCATTCCCCTTCCGACGTATCTCTTGGCGATAGAAACCACGAGCCTTAAATTGGCTTCGGACAATCTGCGTTTAGCCTCTTCGTCGCCGTCGACCATATTCTTCGCGAGATCGATCTCGTCGTCAGCCGAAAGAAGGGGGACCTTTCCTATGTCTTTCAGGTACATTTTTACGGGATCGTCCATACTTATCTCTTTAAGCAACTGCTCGTAAAGTTCCTTGTCCTTTTCGTAATCGTCGGTAATAACTATTTTATTTTCCTCGATAAGCCTGTAAATTTCCGTGATCTGATCCGCGTCGGCGTTATATTTATCGAGTTTATCGCAAAGGGCGTCCGAACCTATGCTCCCTTTATCCTTATATTCGGCGACGATCTCGTCTACTATGCTTTTTAATTGTTCTTCGGTTATACTCATTTCGTGTTTCCTCCGTTTAATACTTCCTCATTTTTATGGTAAGCCCGGCGATCATTTTCGCTATGTTTTTTCTCTTTTCGAGGTCTGTTTCCTCTTCGAAAAGTTTATTGAGCGCCGAAAGTTCGCTTTTCAGCCGTTGTTGTTCGAGAAGGGTTACGCAATCTCCGAAATACTTCTCCTCTATCCTCTCCCCGAATATCATATCTCCCGACGATAAGACAGCGTTATATTCTTCGAGTTCGTCCTGACCGAGCAAAGACGCGACCGTCGCGGGATAAATTTCCTTTCCGTTGTCGCGATTTTCGGAAATTATATCCGCGAGTTTTTCCCTCGTTGGACTCGTAAAGGTCATTTCGTATAAATTCAGTTTCGCGGCGTAAGACTTGTTGAAAAGGCAAGCGCAAAGCAAAAATCTTTCCGCGTTTTCCGCGCCGTCCGACGTTTTGGTTATTATATCGACGGGATTTTGCTCCCCCTTTTCGGGAGTTCCGCTCTCCGTTCTTTCGAGATCTCTCTGCAAAGAAACGAAGGTCGTATCGGTATCTTTTCCGAGTTTACGGAGAAGGTCCTCTCTTTCGCTCGCGCTGTCTATCTCGGAGATTATTTTCAACGCTTCCGAAATATACCTTCGCTTGTCGCCCGTATCCTTTAAATTAAAGGTCTTTTTGAGATTTTTTATTTTAAAATCGACGAGCGGGATACTTTCTTCCAAAAGTTTAGCGTATCCTTCCGCGCCCTGCGTCTTTATTACGTCGTCGGGATCGAGTCCTTCGGGCAGGCATACCACTTTTACGTTCAATCCTTCGTTTTTAAGTATCTCCAACCCTCTTATGGTCGCCTTTTGTCCCGCGCCGTCGCCGTCGTAACTTATAAGCACGGTGTCGGCGTACCTTTTGAGCATTCTCGCCTGCTCCAGGGTAAGTGAAGTTCCCATCGAGGCGACTACGTTATGAAAACCCGCCTGATATACGGATATCGTATCCATATACCCTTCGACCATAATTATTTCCGAAAGCAACCCCTTCGCCCTCTCTTTTTTGAGATTGTTTATGTTGTACAGGGTTCTGTTTTTGACGAAAAGTTCGGTTTCCTGCGTATTTTTATACTTCGCCATCGTCGGTTTTTTATCCAACAGCCTTCCGCCGAACGCGATGACGTTTTTCATATTGTTTATTATGGGTATTATAAGCCTGCCGCCGAGGCTGTCGTAAACCTCGCCCCTGTCGTTTTTAGCGCAAACACCGCATTTTACCATCTCTTCTTCGGTAAAACCCTTCTCTTTAAGATGACGGGGAAGGGAGTCCCAATCGGTGGACGCGCCAAGCCCGAACGCCGTTATCGCGCCCTTATCTATCTTCCTGCTTTGGAGATATTTTCTGTGCGGCAAGGCTTGTTCGGTCGCAAGATTATGGCAATAGAAAAACGCCGTGGTTTTCATAAGCGCCAACATTCTGTCGCGGTCGTTTCTGTCTTTCGCGGTCTTTTCGTAATCCCTGTCGTCGTCGGGAAGTTGCATTCCCGCTTGTTCCGCGAGGTGTTTTACCGCCCCGACGTAATCGAGATTTTCCATCGTCATCATAAAGGTAATGACGTCTCCCCCTCTTCCGCAACCGAAACATTTAAAGAACTGCCCCGGCTCGTTTACCGTAAACGAAGGGGTTTTTTCGGAGTGTCCGGGGAGAGGACAGCACGCCCAATGATTATTGCCGCGTCTTTTAAGCGCACAATATTTACCGACAACGTCGACGATATTTATTTTTCCCTTTAACTCGTCGATAAATTTTTCATCGAAAAACACGGACTTCTCTCCTTAGCCGAATAATTATATAATGATAAAGTTTTTAGGTATATATATCTCTTTAAAGACGTTGACGGCAAAGCGGTCGGTCATTCCCGAAATATAGTCGGAAACGCCTCTGTCGATACCGTTCTCCCGAGCGATCTTGCCGTAAAACGCGGGAAGTTTATCGGGCGCGTTTTTAAAATATTCGTAAAGCGCGGTGATCATTCTCGCCGCCCTCTCCTCTTCCGATCTCGCGAGGTCGTTTTTATAAACCGCGTCGAACATAAAATCCCTTACGTTTTCGGTCGCCTTAAAGACTTCCTCTTCCATTTCGACTTCGTTTTTGCCTTTCGAACGGCGATAAATGGAAGTTATCATATTATTTATCCTCTCGCTCGACGACCTGCCGAGAAGCGATATTTCTTTCGGAAGATCTTCGGCTTTGAATATCCCCGCCCTCACGGCGTCCTCTATATCGTGATTGAGATAGGCTATCCTATCCGATATTGAAACGGTTTTCCCCTCTAAAGTATGGGGATTTCCCGTCTTTTTATGTTCTAAAATGCCGTCCCGCGTTTCGTAGGTCAGGTTAAGCCCATCTCCTTCGTTTTCTATATAGTCGACCACTCTCAAAGATTGCTCGTTATGTTTAAACCCCTCGGGATTGAGTTTATTGAGTATTCTCTCGCCCGTATGGCCGAAAGGAGTGTGTCCGAGGTCGTGTCCAAGCGCGATCGCCTCGCAAAGATCTTCGTTTAAATCGAGGCACCTCGCGATCGATCTCGCTATCTGCGCGACGTCGAGTGTATGGGTAAGCCGAGTCATATAATGGTCGCCGTCGGGCGAAAAAAAGACCTGCGTCTTATTTTTTAGCCTTCTGAACGCCTTCGAATATATGATCCTGTCCCTGTCCCGCTGAAAATCCGTACGCATATCGCAAGGAGTTTCCGCCCTTAACCTTCCCGCCGTATCCTTTGATTTTTTAGCGAACGGCGACAAAAATTGTTCTTCTTTTAAAAGAATGGTTCTCTTCATACCAAATAAAAGATCCCGTTTCGTATTTTGCCGAGGCAAATATTCGGCTATCCTTATATATTATTCTACAAAAAAATCCCGTTTTCCTTTTTTTTGAACAAAAAAAACGGCGAAAATGCGCGTCACTCTTAGGGATTTTTTAGTACATTGTAAAAGGGTAGCAAATTTTGCTACCCTTTGTCTTTTTGCTTTGCAAAAACACACGACATTGCTTGCAAAGTATAGTGTGCTATACTTCAATTTTTTATACAGCTAATTATATGGGCAAATTCTATTTCCTTTACCTCTATATTAGTAAACCCTATCTGTCTCAAAAGCCCACATATTGTATTCGGGGTATCTGGAAAAATCGTAATTCTGCTATAACCGGTATTTATATAAGTTTGCTGATTTTTATCTATCGATAATACCGCTTTGCCGTCTTGTTTTAGCAAACTGAAGATTTTCGTTAGAGCATATTCTTTATCTTGAATATGCATAAAAGTTAATGTGGAACAAATCACGTCATACATTTTAGTAAAATCATAATTGAGAAAATCACCGTCAATGAACGTTGCGTTTGTTTCCTTCTTAAAATGATTTCTTGCTACGTTTATCGTTTTTTTCGAAACGTCTATTCCAACGTATATTTTACATAAATCAACGATTTTTTTAGCAATTCTACCCGTACCGCAACCTATTTCGAGAACAGTTTTATTTTTATCCAAGTCAAGAAGATTGATAAATTCTTCTCCATCCCACTTGTTCATATATTCGGATAATAATTTCCCGTCTAAAACAGGATCGTTGCCGTTTTCTATAAGTAAATCGTAATGTTTTGAAACGCTAATCATTTTTTGCCTTTAAGGTTTTACAAGAAGAAATTAGCATTTTTCTTATAACCCCACAATAGTTATTAAGTTTTTTAAATTGTTTTTCTTCTATATAACCTGTTTCAAATAATAGTTCTAACCAATATTCTCTCTCAAAACATTCTTTTAATGCTATTTCTAGCTTTGAAATAAAGTCTGCCGTTCCTTGTGCGTATTGCGCTTCGTGGATATTTGCGCCGATACTTGTTCCTGAACGTAGTAATTGATTGGATAATACACTCTCTTTTTTATTTATCTTGATTTCCTTTGTAAGGAATACTATGTTT
>JAFVCP010000075.1 GCA_017479185.1 Clostridia bacterium | reverse complement strand
TTTGCCGTTTAAGATAACCGCGACTATGAGTACGGCTTCAAAGGAATTGTGGAAGATAGTTCCCTATATCGTTACGGTCGTGGTGCTGCTTATAATCAGTATCAAGAACAGTAAGGAAAATCAGCCGCCCGCGTCGCTCGGGTTGACCTATTTCAGAGAAGACAGATAAATATCGCCCGTTTTCGCCTTCGGCGTATTTCGAGCGGTAAATACAATTAGAAACGCTGCCTCGACAGGGGCAGCGTTAAATATGACTTATGAAAAAAATCGACGTTTTAAACGAAATAAAAGGCTACGCCTTTATGCTTGCGGCGTGCGTCGTCTATTCGGCAGGCACGGTCCTCTTTCTCGCCCCCTCTTCGATAGTCGCGGGCGGTATCTCCGGTCTTGCAGTCCTTCTGCATTTGTTGAACGAAAATATTCCCATCGGCGTCGCGATAATCGCGATGAATATCCCTATTTTATTGTTGGGTTTGAAGATGTGCGGGTGGAAATTTATCGTAAAGTGCCTGATAACCATAGCCTGTTTGGGCGTGATAACCGACCTTATGTCCTTTTTCCCGCCCGTAACCGACAATAAGATACTCGCTTCTCTCTACGGCGGATTGTGTCAGGGGATAGGCTTGGGATTGTACGTCAGATACGAATTTTCGAGCGGCGGCACCGAACTTCTCGGCAGGGTAATAGCGAGGGTTTTGAAGATTTCGAGCATTCCGCTTTGCGTGAGCGTTTTGGACGGGATAATAGTAATTCTCGGCGCGGTGTTTACCCAAAACCCCGACAATATGTTGTACGCCCTTATAGTCGTGTTCGTGAGTATGAAGGTTTCGGAGATAATCGTCGTCGGTATCGAGAAATCCAAACTCTGTATAATAATAAGCGATAAAGGGGAGGAGATCTCGAAGGTCCTCATCGACAAAAGTCCGAGGGGAATAACTATGCTCGAAGGCGAGGGAATGTATACCCAAAAGCAACATAAAGTGCTTCTCACCTGCGTGAAAGACCGTCAACTTTCCCAACTCAAACAAATAGTTAAAAGCGTCGACCAAAGCGCGTTTATGATAATAAACGAATCGGTCGAAGTGAGGGGAAAGGGTTTCAGCAAGTTTGATTGAAATCGAAAAAAACGGCGTTTATCAACAGCGCGTTTATGATAATAAACCAATCGGTCGAAGCGAGGGGAAAGGGTTTCGGCAAGTTTGAATAAAATCGACAAAAAACGCGTTTTTCAACTCGGAGAACGCTTTTTTTGTTGCGGATTCGTATGGCGTCGACCTTACTGAGATAATATTTTCGTAAATTTTTGATTTTCGCTTGCAAATTACGTTTATTTATAGTATCATATTAAAAATACTTAGGGGAAAATGCTTAAACAATGGCTAAGATAATAAAGGAAGAATGTCATACTTTCAACGAATACCTCTTTATTCCCGGATATACTTCTCCCGAATGTATTCCGTCAAACGTCGATCTTTCGACGCCGCTTTGTAAGTTCAAAAAAGGGGAGAAGGGGCTACGGCTCAATATTCCGATGGTTTCGGCGATAATGCAGTCGGTGTCCGACGATAAACTCGCGATCGCCCTCGCGAAAGAAGGGGGAATGAGTTTTATATACGGCTCGCAGTCCATAGAGGACGAGGCGGCGATGGTCGCGAGAGTAAAAAACTATAAGGCGGGATTTGTGGTAAGCGCGTCCAACCTTACGCCCGACGATACGTTAAAAGAGGTCGTCGAACTCAAAGAGAAGAACGGTTTTTCGACCATAGCGATAACTTCGGACGGCAAATGCAACGGCAAACTTCTCGGGATCGTTACGGGAAGGGATTACAGGGTGAGCAGAACTCCTCTTTCCACCCCCGTAAAGGAGTTTATGACCCCTCTCGAAAGGCTTATAACCGCCCCTCTCGGCGTAACGTTAAAAGAAGCCAACGATATTATATGGGAAAGAAAACTCAACTCGCTCCCCATCGTCGACGACGAGGGGAATCTCCGTTATTTCGTTTTCAGAAAGGATTATTCAGAACATAAGGACAACCCGAGGGAGATACTCGACGATAAGAAGAGATATATGGTCGGCGCGGGCATAAACACCCGCGACTACGAAAAAAGAGTACCCGCGCTCGTGGAAGCGGGGGCGGACGTCCTCTGTATAGATTCGTCGGAAGGGTATACCTGCTGGCAAAAAAACGCCATTGAGTTTATAAGGCGAAAATACGGCGACAGCGTGAAAGTAGGCGCGGGAAACGTCGTCGACGGCGACGGGTTCAGATTTTTAGCCGAAGCGGGCGCCGATTTCGTGAAAATAGGTATAGGCGGCGGTTCTATCTGCATAACGAGGGAAACCAAGGGTATCGGCAGAGGACAAGCCACGGCGGTAATAGAAGTCGCCAAGGCTCGCGACGAATACTACGAAAAGACGGGCGTATATATTCCCATATGTTCAGACGGCGGAATAGTTTACGACCATCATATAACCCTTGCGCTCGCTATGGGCGCCGACTTCGTAATGCTCGGCAGATATTTCGCCCGATTTGACGAAAGCCCCACCCAAAAACTTCTCGTAAACGGCGCTTTCGTAAAAGAATATTGGGGCGAGGGCAGCAACCGCGCGAGAAATTGGCAGAGATACGACCTCGGCGGCAGCGGCGGACTTGCCTTCGAAGAGGGCGTCGATTCCTACGTTACCTACGCGGGTTCTTTACACGACAACGTCGAAAAGACGCTCTATAAAGTAAAGTCGACTATGTGCAATATCGGGGTAACCGATATTCCCGCCCTTCAAAGGGAAGCGACCTTAACTCTCGTTTCGCCTACGAGTATAGTCGAAGGCGGGTATCACGATGTTATGATAAAGGGGAACAATCGAAAATAGCGGGTACGAAAAAGCATTCATCTCGTAATGCTTTGTTCCGCTCGGATTTTGAAATTCCTGCGACCGAAAAGGTCGCTCCCTTTCAAAATCTTTCGCGCGCCTTGCCTTACGAGCGACTGCTTTTTCTATATAAGACGAGTGA
>JAFVCP010000074.1 GCA_017479185.1 Clostridia bacterium | reverse complement strand
TATAACTTAAACGAAGTCAAGATGGACGGAACGGGCGAATATTTCTCGGCTGAAAGCGGCGTTCTTATGACCGCGGATAAGTCGCAGATCGTATATTGTCCGCCTGCGAAAGTAAGCGTAGACATTCCCGCGACCGTTCAGGTCATCGGCAAAAACGCTTTCGAAGGTTCTAACCTTACTTCTTTGACCATACCCGCGAACGTAACCACGATACAGGAAAGCGCGTTCAAATCGAGCGCATCTCTTCGTTCGCTTACTTTTGAAGGGACCCTTCAGGACGACGCTCTTACTATCGAGGCGAACGCATTCTCCGAATGCGCGAAGATATCGTCGGTAACCCTTCCCGGAAACCTCAAAGTATTGAAAGCGAATGCGTTTGCAAATTGTAGTATATTGCAAAAAGTCATCGTAAACAGCGGAGCGGACGTTGAGTTCGAGGCGAACGCGTTCTACGATAAACTTACTAACGGAAGCAACCTTGTCGAACTCGATATAGGTCCCGACTTCTATTGTGAAAACGTCGGAGCGGTATTCGGCGGTCCCAACCTCGCGACGTTAAAAACCGACGACGCGAACCCCAACTTTACGGCTATAAACAACGTTCTTTACGCGATAAATAAAGCGGATTCGACGCTTGCCGTTCAGTATTTCCCCGTCGGAAACAGAGTCGCCGATCTTAAGATCGACGAAAGAGTGTCGGCGATAGGCGACAGAGTATTTGAAAATATCATAACCCTTAAATCGGTAACCATACCCGCGACGGTAAGAAAGATAGGCGCTTACGCATTCAGCGGATGCAGATTTATGGAAACTGTAACCTTCGAGGCAAGAGAGATAACCGAAACCCTTGAAATAGGCAACTACGCGTTCAATAACTGCGCGGCTATAAAAGTATTGGATCTTCCTGCCGGAACTACCAAACTCGGCGATTACGATACGAGCGGAAATATTTCCGACCTTAAAGTATTCAGCGGTTGTTCGTCCCTTACGGCGATCAACGTCGGAGAAGGTGGAGAATACTTCTATTCTAAAGACGGCATATTGTACGGAACGAGCGTCGACGGCAAGAAAGTCCTTTATACTTGTCCCGCTCTTTGCGTGGTAACTTCTCTCGAGATCCCGTCAGATCTCAACGAGATCTTCGATTACGCTTTCGCAGGCAATAATTCTATTGAAACCATAACGTTTGAAATCACGACGGTAGACGCGGAACAATTCCATATCGGAAGAGGCGCGTTCTCCGAAATGGGCGGACTTAAAACGGTAACGCTTCCCGAAGGCGTTGAAGTCGTCGGTGAAGAAATGTTTAAAAATTCGTCGATCGAAACCTTCGAATGTCCCGTAAGCGTAACCACGCTCGGCGTGGATTCCTTCTACGGAACCTCGAACCTTAGTTCTTTCACTTTCAGAGAAGGAAGGACCCAAGGCATATCGCTCGCTCCGGGCGGAATGATCCCCCCCGATTGGTGGTATAGCGAAGGCGACGGCGAATACGGCGGAACGCCCAGCAGTCCTTACGATTCAAGGGGCGTATTCATCCTTTCCGGCTTGCCCTCGATAGATCTTCCCGCAGGATCGACTATCGGCAAATACGCGTTCGCTTGGAGTAGTCTTAATAGCATAACCATTCCCGCGGGAACCAAAAATATCGCGGAAGCCACGTTTGCCTACGCAGGACTTACTTCGGTTACAATCAGCGAAGGCGTTGAAAAAATAGACGATTACGCGTTCTATCAGTGTTCGAGATTAAGAAGCGTTACTCTTCCCGATTCTTGTAAGACCGTCGGTTGGGGTTCGTTCAGCGGATGCGGACTTTCCTCTCTCGATCTCGGATCTGTCGTAACTATCGGAGAAAGTTCTTTCGCCAATATGTATAATCTGAGCGGCACGCTTACGATCCCGAATACCGTAACGTATATCGGCGAGGGCGCGTTCAGTCAGATAGGAGCGTCTAAAGTCGTATTCGAGGACGACGATGAAGAACACCAGAGAGATACCCTCGCTTTGTGTACTTTGGGAAGTTGGGGCGGAGTATTCATATTCTGCGATTCCCTTGAAGAAGTCGTATTCCCGAATATGAAGGGAACGATCGAAGTTAAACAACAAGATACCTACAATGGTTACGGTTCCGTATTCTTTATGTGCGGCGCGTATAACTATGAAACGGGGGAACAATCCATAAGCAAAGTAACTCTCGGAAGCGGTATCGCTACGCTCGAGTATTTGTTCAGCGAATGTTCTATCGGAGAAATAGTCGGACTTGACGACAACCCGAATTTCTATATAGACAAAGAAACTCACGTTTTGTATAACGCTTCTAAAACCGAAATATTCCAGGCTCTCGACGGCTTCGATATAGAAGATTATCGCGTGCCTGAAGACGTAACCAAGATCCACTCGGGCGCGTTCCAGGGCGTTGAGTCTTTAAAGAGCGTATATATTCCCAATTCGGTATCGTATATAGGCGATCAGGCGTTCTACCTTTGCCCGAATCTTACGAAAGTCAGGTTCGCGGACGATTTCAATCACGATATGACTTGGGGTTCGTCGGTATTTGCCGGAAATTACAGAGTTCCTTCGGCGGTAAGCGACGTTGTATTCCCCATAACTATTACCACGATCGGAGATTCAATGTTCCGTTATTCGAGCGTCAAATTCGTTTCTTACGAAAACTTCCCGGGCATTATAGACGTGGGAGAATACGGGTTTAACGGCTCCGCGCTCGAATATATAGACCTTTCTAAGAATAAAGGATTTAATATGGGATTCACCTATTATATCGATCCGAGTTCTTTAGAAGAGTTGTTCCACGGCAGAGAGGCGTTCAGTAACTGCGATAACCTTAAGAGCGTTATACTTAACGACGATATTAAGGCGATCGCTGCCGCAGCGTTCGATTTCGATTTCGGTCTTGAAGAAATAATCATTCCCGACGGCGTTATAGAAATAGGAATGTACGCATTCCGCGGAACGTCGCTCAAGAGTATAGTTATTCCCGATTCCGTTCAGTATCTCGGAGGCGGCGGTTCGGCTGAATCTCCCGCGGGAGCATTCACCGGCTGTTCGGAACTCGAAGAAGTAACCATCGGAACATCCGGCGCTTCCGACATTCAGATGATCGGCGATTTCAGCGGCGGTTATACCTTCGCGAATTGTACTAACCTCAAAAAGGTTACTTTATACGGAAATCCGATGAGAGTGGGTCTTGGCGCGTTCAATAACTGTTCTAACCTTACCGAATTCGTGTTCGGCGAAGGAAGTATGATAGAAACCATTTCCGAAGCGATGCTTAAAGACCTTCCGATAACTTCTATTACTCTTCCCGATACGGTCAGAAGGATAGAGGCTAACGCGTTCAACGGCTGTACCGAACTCAAAGAGATCAACATTCCCGACGCTCTCGAATATATAGGAGATTTCGCGTTCGCGAACACCGCGATCGGCGGAGAATTCTATATCAACGGCAACGTAACCAATATCGGCGCCGGCGCGTTTATGGGAACCAATATAACCGACTTCATAGTCGACGCTACGAACTCTCTTTATACTTCGGATGAAAACGGTATAATCTACGATATTTCGGACGCGATATACGCTTTCCCCGCAGGAAAAGAAATTTCCGAACTCAGGCTCGATTCTCAGGTCAAGAGCATAAAGAATTATGCTTTTGCGGGAGTAAAACACATTAAGTCGATATTCATTCCCGAAACGGTTATGGAAATCGGTACGGGCGCGTTCAGCGGCTGGACTTCGGAGCAGAGCATAGTATTCGAAGTTTCTATGGAAGAAGGCGAATTCTACGGCGGCGGCTGGAGAATAGGAAATAAGGCGCTCAAATACTTCTCGAACGGAGACGAATTCGAAGAACCCGGAAGTTATATGGTCGAAGATTACGACGCGTCCAAAGTTCCCGAAACCCTTTACACCTATCATGCCGACGACGGTTTCCGTATCGTTGTTTCAAGAACTCAGACCACGGTGTACAACGCCGGAGATCCCGAATACGAATTCAGTCAAACTCAGATCTCCAATTATACCTTCGGGCATAAAGGCGACGTATATATGTTCGGTCAGGCAACCGATTACAGTTCGAGCGAAAATTATTATGAATTAGGTCTTGACGACGGAACTTATAACATGATTTATAAAAGAGGAGATACCTACTATAGGGCAAGTTACGACGCTTCCAATTTGAACGTTTTAACTCTTATTTCAAATCAGGATTTCGTACAATCTTTGATGAGTTACACGAGCCTCAATGAAGAAATGAAAAAGACCGAAGTTGAGTTCCTCGGAAGAAAGTGCTATAAGTACACTTACGTTACTACGGCGGAAACTATCGAATTCATATTTGATCAGGAGACCGGACTTTGCTTAAAAGGCAAGACTCAAGGCGTGAGCAGATGGGGTAACTATCCCGTTTACACCTCTTGGGAAGTAACCGCTTTCGAAGCGGGATACGATTTGGTCATTCCCGAATATATTGACGCTTGATAAGTCGAAAATAAACCGTTATAAAACGGTAAACTAAAATTCGGCTCGACGATTTTCGTCGAGCCGAATTTTTTACGTATTTTTCCATTTTATACGGGATCGGTCGTGATCAAATTGTCTATTTCGTCCCTCGTACAAATCACAAACGGATATCTTTTATTTATTTTATTTCGGCTCATTATCATTACTTTGGTTTCGGTTTGTTTTAATATCGCTTTCTGGAGTTCGCACGCGTCTTGATATATCCCCGAAAAATATCCCTTTTCGTCAAGTCCCGAAACCGACATAAAACTTATATCGAAATTAAATTTTTTACCCGATTCGATACTTTCGTAACCCGCCGTTATGGGAGCGTGCGCCGCAATATGACCGCCCACCCCGTACGCCGAGATCTTTCGCTCGTACAAAAACTGCATAACGTTCAGTCCGTTCGTTACTATTTTAAGATCTTTGAATTTTAGCAGATATGGAAGAAGGTGATAGGTTGTCGAAGAACCGTCGAGATAGATAACGTCGCCGTCTTTAACCATTTCCGCGGCGATTTTACAAAGTCTGTCTTTTTCATCCCTGTTCTCCGTCTCTCTCATACTGTACGGAATGAGTTCGTAGTTTTTATTTATAAGAGTCGCGCCGCCGAACACTTTTTTCACCATTCCGTTTTCCGCGAGTTTTTTAAGATCTCTCCTCGCCGTCGCTTCGGAAACGAAAAATTCTCCCATCAACTTCTTTATCGTGATCGACTTGTTTTTAACGATATATTCCAAGATTTTTTCCTGTCTTTCATTTTCTAACATAATTACACCTATGACCGATTATGAATTTTTATGACTGAATTTTATCATATAAAAGATTTAAAGTCAAGATTTATGACGGGTATTGACAGAAATATATACCCGTGTTATAATTTTTTCGATAGCCGAATGAAAAGGAGATCGAACTTTCCCTCAAATAGCGAGAAAGATAGGGTCAGGGCGTTTTTTATTCGCCTTCATACGGTTAAATCGATAAAAAGAGAATGAAAATGAAAAGAGAAAAGAGAAGAAGGGAAGAATACGAGTTTGCGGTAATAGGCGGCGGACTTGCCGGAGTTTGCGCGGCGGTCGCGGCGGCAAGACGAGGAGTGAAAACCGTTCTCGTTCACGCTCGCCCCGTTTTAGGCGGCAACGCGTCGAGCGAGATAAGAATGCACATATGCGGCGCCGACGAAAACGGGCGAAAACCCGAACTTGCGGAAGGCGGGATAATAAACGAAATAATGCTTAAAAACAAAAGCAGAAATCCCTATTTCAGTTACGCGGTATGGGACGAAACGCTTTACGAAACCGTAAAACAGGAAAAAAATCTTACGGTTTATTTTAATACTTCGATGGAAGATTGCGAAGTTATAGACGATAAAATAATTTCGGTAGAATGTTATCAAACGACCACGGAATATCATATCGTGATATTCGCCGAATATTTTGCCGATTGTACGGGAAACGGGACTCTCGGCTTTTATTCGGGCGCCGAATACAGGGAGGGGAGCGAGGCGAAATACGAGTTTAACGAGCCTGACGCGCCCGAAAAACCCGACGGATACAGAATGGGGAACACGATTTTGTTCAAGGCGGTGAAAAGGGAAGAGCCGGTATATTTCACACCGCCGACCATAGCGAAAAAACTGACCGACGAGCAACTTAAATTCCGCATTCATTCGAAGTTTCATACCGTTGACGCGTCGGGGGCTAAAAACAAAGAAGATTTTCTGCGCGCGACTACGGGGAGCAATACGAACGTGGATTACGGATATTGGTGGATAGAACTTTCGGGAAAGGGAGAGGATTTCGTCGGTCAATACGAAGATATAAAGGACGACCTTATCGGTTACGTCTGGGGAATTTGGGATCATATAAAAAATGGCGGAGAACACGGCGCTTTATATTACGACCTCGTTTGGGTAGGCGCGCTACCGGGGATGAGAGAAAGCCGAAGGCTGGTCGGGGATTATATATTGACCGAAAACGACGTGTTTGAAAACAGGATTTTCGACGACGCGGTCGCTTACGGCGGTTGGCCGATAGATATACATACTCCGAACGGACTTCTCGATTTCGATAAACTTCCGAGCGAGGTCATCTCGTTTAAGGGGGCGTATACTTTGCCCTGGCGTTGTTATTATTCGAAAAACATAAAAAATCTGACGTTTGCGGGAAGGGATATAAGCCTTTCCAGACTCGCTCTCGGAAGCGCGAGAATAATGGGAACGTGCGCCGTAGGCGGGCAGGCGGTCGGAACGGCTATAGCGTTTTGTAAAAAATACGGCGTTACGCCTCGTGAATTACAGACGCATATATGCGAATTACAGCAAGCGATATTAGAGGACGACGGATATATACCGGGCGTAAAAAACACCGACGAGGATGACTATGCGAGAAAAAGCGTAGTAACTTGTTCTTCTTTTGTCAAAGGATACGAACCGGAACGGGTGGTAAACGGTTTCAACCGTAAAGAGGGCGGGGCGGAAAACGCTTGGAGATCGGATGGTTTTGCAAAAGAGGGCGAATGGCTTTGTTTGGATCTCGGTGAAAAACGGAAGATCTCCCGCGTTCAGTTGACTTTCGATTCTTCTTTCGGAGAACCGATAAAAATCACGCTATCCGATAACAGACGAAGTTTACAGAGCAGGGAAGTTCCCGAAACGCTCGTAAAAGATTTCGCCGTGTCTTTGTATAATAACGGAAAAGAAATAAATAAAATAACAGTCGAAAATAACGTTCAACGACTTTGCAGAGTGGGTTTTGAACCTGTTTTTTGCGATACGGTCAAAATATGGTTTTATAAAACGAGGGGATGCGAAGAGGCGAGGGTTTTCGAAATAAGGATAAAAAATGTCTGATTTACTTAAAAAGACGACGAAAGTCGACGTGTGTGTGGTGGGAGGCGGTCTTGCGGGCGTATGCGCGGCGATCGCCGCGGCGAGAAGGGGCGCGAAAGTCGCCCTTATGCAGGACAGACCCGTGCTTGGCGGAAATTCTTCGAGCGAGATAAGAATGTGGGTCTCGGGCGCGGGTTCGAGAGTGAGGAACTTACAGGAAACGGGTATAGTCGAGGAAATATTACTTGAAAATATGTTCATAAATCCATCGCGGAATTTTTCGGTATGGGACGGGGTTTTGTTCGGCAAGGTCAAGGCTGAAGAAAATATAACTTTGTTTTTAAATTGCGCTTGCTGCTCGGCGGAATGCTCAGACGGAGAGATAAAAAGCGTTACGGGTTTTCAACTTACCACCTATACTTGGCAAGAGGTTTACGCCGATACTTTTATCGATTGTTCGGGAGATAGCGTAGTCTCCTTTCTCTCCGACGCCGAATATATGACGGGAAGAGAAAGCGGGAATGAGTTCGGAGAAGAATTCGGGCTTGAAAAGGCGGATAAAAAAACAATGGGAATGAGCGTTATGATACAGGCTCACGAAACCGATCATAAATGCGCGTTTATACCGCCCGAATGGGCTTATACTTTCAGAACCGACGAAGAGATGATGGATAAACCCCACGACTCCCTTAAACATATAGGAACCAATTTTTATTGGATAGAACTCGGCGGGGAAACCGATTCTATAACGGATACCGAGAAAGTGAGGGACGAACTTGTCAAGATCGCTTTCGGCGTATGGGATCACATAAAAAATCAAGGCGATCACGGGGCGGATAATTGGGATCTCGATTTCATCGGTTTTTTGCCGGGGAAGAGGGAGAGCAGAAGATACGTCGGCGATTATATTCTTACTCAAAACGACGTCGAAAACGGGAGAAAGTTCGACGACGAGGTGGCTTACGGAGGTTGGCAGATAGATAACCATTTGCCCGGCGGATTCAGAATGAGCGGAAAAGACGGATCTCATTTGCAGAAACGCCGTTTAAGAGAGCCTTACGGAATACCTTTTAGATCGCTTTATTCTAAAAACGTTAAAAATCTTATGTTTGCGGGCAGAAATTTAAGCGCGACTCATATCGCCTTCGCAAGCGCGAGGGTAATGGCGACCTGCGGCGTAATGGGACAGGCGGTAGGGACGGCGGCGTTTATGAAAAAGTACGCAATGGACGCGCGAACTTTATGTCGTGAAAAAATAGGGGAATTACAGGACGCTTTAATGTACGACGATTGTTTCCTGCCCGGTTTCAAAAGGAAAATATCTCCTCTTTGCGGAATTGAAAATCTGTCTGCAGAATGGGGCGATCCTTCCGCTCTTTTAAACGGTATAGACAGAAAAATATGGGGAAACGACAACGGGTATTGGGGAATGGTCGGACGGGCTATAACCTATACTTTCCCCGAAAAGACGAAAATAAATAAATTCAGACTTATCGTCGACAGCGATCTCGATAGGGAATACGTCGACGGCAATCCTTCGGCGCTCAATATTTCGGCTCCGCTTTTCAGAAGGATCGATTATAACTATACGACTTTCGGCTTTCCGAAAGTTACGCTGAAGTCGTTTAAGATAGAAGCATTGGCAGACGACGGCTCGTGGCGGGTCATATATGAAACTTGCGAAAATCATCAAAGGATGATCGCGAAAGAAATAGAGGTAACGACGAAAGCGATAAGGCTGATACCGCTCGGAACTTACTATTCAGAAAGTGTGGACGAAACTTACGGAAGCGCGCAGGCGCATATTTTTTCGTTCGAGGTATATTAAATTGTAGATAGTAACGCTCAATTATAACGCGAAAAGTTGATTTGTCGACTACCGCGTATAATAATTGAGCGTTATGAATATTTTAGCCGTCGTTTAAAGTCAATTTATGAGCGAAACGATTAAAATCAATAAAAAGTATTGAAAAAGCGATCGTTTAATGATAAAATAAACCCGAAAGTTAACCGTTTTGATAAAATCGGCTAAGCGAAGTAAAATTCAATAAAAAGGGGAAATTTAAATTTCGCGATTAAACCTTATTTTTTGAAAATCGTATTGACGGATAGAAAGAAAATAAGGGAAATTTCGTTTGTTTTGCGGTAAATTTTCGACCGCGACGCGAGCGGATTTCCGGTAAAACGAGAGGAAGATTTCAAGGGGTACCCCTTTTCAAGTTCGTAAACGAACTTGAAATCCCTTTAAATATAAAAAAAGGAGAAAAATTATGAAAAAAAGGTTACTCAGTATGATCGTTGCGATCGGATTAGTCGCATCGCTGGCAAGTTGCGGAGGGGGGTCCTCCGACGAAACAGGCAAAAAGCCTCCCGTTACCGAAGAGGACGCTAAAACCAAGACCGTCATTACGGTCGGTATGGTAGAATCCCCGGGATTCGGAAGTTCCTGGCTTGCCGAAACCGCGACCCGTTTCGAAAAGGCTTACGC
>JAFVCP010000073.1 GCA_017479185.1 Clostridia bacterium | reverse complement strand
TGCGAGCGCTCTCGTAGTCGCGATAACGCTTACGATCGCTCTCGTAGTCGCTCTCGGCGGAAGGGGAGATAACGCGGATGAAGCGCCGATACCGAAGCCCGGAAAAATAATCGGCGACGATAGCAACGCCCAAAGCGACAAGACCGACGGGGAAAGTAAGACCGACGGAGAAAGCGATACCGACGACGGAGAAAAAGATCTTTTGACGCTCGAAAAACTCGGAGCGGCTATTTTGAAAACGCAATATGCGACCAACTACTCCTTAAACTGTTATTTTGCGGATCCCGACGGCGATAACCCCGGTTTCGCCTATTTGGTCGAACGCAGCGGAGATAAAACCCGTACGAGGATAGATACGAGCGATCCCAAACAGGAATATTGGTTCGAAAAGAAAGGCGATCTGTACGACAGATACGACAATAAAGAAGGGTTTTACTTCAGAAAGACCGTCGAAAAAACGGACGTTACTTCAGATGATATGAACGGCTATGATTATCTCGTAAAACAGATGGGGGATGTAACCGCGTCGATTATTAAAACCGATCAAAACGCCATAGTTTATTCCGAAAACGCGGCTTGGTTCGTATATAATAAAGACGGAGTAGATATAAGCGTTAATGTTGCGTTGGATAATAACCTCGAATACGTAACTTTCGTATCTACTTTAAGCGAAGGGGCGGAGTTCTCGATAATAAAAACCGTCGCCGTCGGCAAAACCGAAATAACCTTGCCCGAGGATTACGAAAGAGAGGTTGTTATGCTCGACTATAAACTTCTGATGAAAGATCTATACGATAGGATCTACGCCAATTCGGAAGTTTATATAGAGGAAAAGTATTATTCCTCGCAGGCGGGCGGCGGATACGCTTCGTCGCCGTACACCACAATTACCTGTTCGGTAAAAGCGGACGGCGACGCCCTCGAAATAGAGGACAACAGATACAAAAACGTCGTGTTCGTATACGATAAACATACGGAAAAACTGTACGAAAAGGACGGGGACGGCTATAAAGACTCCCAAAGAATATTGTATAACAAAGTCGCTTCGCCGTATCAAGGGCTGAACTCGAATATATCTACTGCTTATAGATTCTACGCCGAAATAGACGTTTTCGAGGATAAAAACGGCGTTTTGACGGTAGAATGCAGCGGTACGATCAAACTGAAAATAGAGTACGTTTTCGACGAGGACGGCAATATCGTTCCCAAAAAGATGAAAATAATCAGAGAATACGAAAATTTTCAGGTGATCAGCGAAGTAACCGTAAAAGATATAGGACATACGGTTGCCGCTCACGCCGGTACTTCTTTGAAATAAGATTGTTAAGGCGATCGCCGAATAGCGGTTTAAAGGTTTAATAAACAAACAAAAAAGGTATTATTTGCAAGATCGCAGATAATACCTTTTTAAAATCTTTAATTTTATATCAAACCAAATAATTTTTTAACGTAAGGTTTCCCGAAACCGACTCGAATTTGACGTTCGGCTTTTTTAAAATATCGGCGTTTAATTCAACGTTTGCCGAAACCGAGTGGAAGGAAAGCGAAGTGAGGTTTACGGTCGATACCTTCATCGTAACGTTCCCCGAAACGGTATTTATATCGGCGGAGCCGAGAGTGGTGATACGGACGTTTCCCTCGCCCGAAACGGCGTCGACGTTAAGTTTGTCCATAAGGATAAGATCTACGTCGTAATTCGCCGAAACCACCTTCAATTCTATTTCGGCAAAAGTGGCGGGCAGAGTTATCGAAAGCGCCTTGCTCTTGTCGTTAAGATAAGAATAAGAGGTTCCGTTTTTGGCGAATTTTACCCATAACTGATTTCCGCTCAACTTGTAATAAGAGGGGAAAAACTCTCCCTTGGTCGCGGAATCGGAAACTGCGAAATCGCCTTGGCGTATCTCCGTTTCTCCCGAGATCCATTCGATATTTACCTTGGTTACGCCTGAAAAGTCGTGATCTTCAGCCTTAAAAACCGAATATTCTTCGTATCCGTCGTCGTCGTAGGTAAATCCCCCGAGCGAGAAAGAAAAGCAGCCTGCCGTCATAAACGCGACTAAAAAAACTAAAACGCTTGCCAGAAATTTTTTCATAAACAATATCTCCTTAGCCGAATGAAATAAGATCGAACTCGTTAAAACGACTGAATTTCGGCGTATTTCTGCAAATTCTCATTCGACGTATTCGTATACGCCTTCATTCGGCTATATAGAATATTATAACACTAAACGGTTTAAAAATAAAGCGTTTTTCGGGTTTTCGGGAAATTATTCGGAGATATTAAAAAAACTTATACCTCGTTTAAGTTTTTCTAAACGCGTCGGGCGACGGAAAAAGGAAAAGTCGCTTGACTTTATTTTTTCAATATATTATAATTGTTCATTGTGTGGAAAAAAAATAGTTTCGGAGAAAAATTATGTTGACTTCTATAGTGGGAATAAATTGGGGGGACGAAGGAAAGGGAAGAATGGTCGATCTTCTTTCGTCCGATTACGATATTGTCGTTCGTTATCAAGGCGGCAACAACGCGGGTCATACCGTTATAAACGACAAGGGGAAGTTTATTTTGAATCTCCTTCCGTCGGGAATACTTCGCGACGACGTGGTAAACGTTATGGGTAACGGAATGGTCGTCGATTTGAAGCACCTTGTAGGCGAAATGAAAAAACTTACCGACGCGGGGATAAAAATCACTCCCGACAATCTGAAAATATCGAATAAGGCGGTCATTTGTATGCCTTACGACGTCTTGCAGGACGGCTTGGAAGAACAAAGGCTCAAAGATAAGAAATTCGGCTCCACCCTTCGCGGTATCGCTCCCATCTACGGCGATAAATACCTCAAAAAGGCTTTCAGAATGGGCGAACTTTTTAATTTCGACATTATGAAAGAGAGAATAAAGGGCATCGTCGAATGGAAAAATCTTCTCATCGAAGGCGGATATAAGCGCGAGGCGGTTTCTTGCGAGGAATGCGTAAAATACCTCGAAGAATACGGCGAAGTATTAAAACCCTTCGTCTGCGACGTTTCGCTCTATCTCGATAAAGCCGCGAAAGAGGGCAAGAAGATAATGTTCGAGGCGCAACTCGGCGCTTTGAGAGATATCGATTTCGGTATCTATCCTTATACCTCTTCTTCCTCTACCATTTCGGCTTACGCGCCCATAGGGGCGGGAATACCCAATCATAAACTCGACAAGGCGATAGGAATAATGAAAGCCTATTCGACCTGCGTGGGCGAAGGTCCTTTTACCGCCGAATATTTCGGAGAAAAGGCGGAAGCCTTACGTCAGGCCGGCGGAGAATACGGCGCCGCGACGGGCAGACCGAGAAGAGTCGGACCTTTCGACGTCGTTGCGTCCAAATACGGCGTGAGAATGCAGGGCGCGACCGAAATTGCGCTTACCAAACTTGACGTTTTAAGCGGACACGATGAATTGGAAGTTTGCGTCGCATACGAACTCGACGGCAAAGAATTCACCGATTTCCCGTTTACCGACGTTTTGGATAAATGCAAGCCCGTTTTCGTCAAGATGAAAGGTTGGAAGCAGGATATTTCGGGTTGCAGAAAGGTCGAAGATCTTCCCAAAGAAGCGTACGACTATATTAAATTCATAGAAAAAGCGACCGAATGTAAGATAACTTACGTATCCGTCGGCGCAGAAAGAGAACAGTATATAAAAATGTAATATGGCGACCGCGTGTTTTTGCGCGGCGCTTAACTTTTAAGAAAAACGGACGAATAATCGTTCGTTGCCTTAATATAAAACAAATTTGATTTTCAGTTGACTTTTCTTATTAAATAAGATATAATTATAAAAGACAGAAGCAAAATAATCTGAAAAAGTTAAAATTTTACTACGGAGAAGTCCGCCTATGATAATAAGTTTTTATCGCAAATGAAATTAGATACGTTCTATTTTTGTTTGCGATTTTTTATTAAAAAGTAACGTAGGTTTAGTTATATTTGACGTTAGCGGAAAGTTTATACCGACAACGGAGAACGACAAAGTAACGAAAAATTAAAAAAATGAGGAGAAAACAATGAAAAAGATATTAAGTTTATTATTAGTAACGATTTTGATAATGACGAGTTTTATATTAAGTAGTTGCGATACGAGAATGCCGGCATATAAAAAAATAATAGCAAGAGACGAAACGGACGGGCAGTTTTACTATTATTATATGGAAAATTTAGACGGATACACAATAGTCGGGGATATGGAAGAAAACAATCCGGAAGTAATGTATTTGCCGGCATATTACAAAGGCAAAGAAGTAAAACGAGTTTTTTATACAACCACATTAGGTGCCTTTAGTATGCAAACGAAAACTTTCGGTCCAAGTTTTTTTAATGTAAAAAAAATATATATTCCATTTACTTGTCCTAAAAATAACTATTATAAAGACAGTTCCGAAAGTTTATATAAAGTTTTCACAGATTCTAGATATAGAGTTAAAGAGGTTTTCTCTCCATGTGTAGGCTTAGACTATGAGGATGCGTGGGAAATTTTTTCTGATACGATTTTTGATTATGGTTATGGTAAGATTACGTTTTATTTTTATAATAAATATTTTGATAAATTTAAGGAAAAAGAAGAAGCGATACGTAAAGAACATGGGGAAGAAACTTTTATGTTTCTATTTGATGAATATGTTGATAGATTGAAGTTTTATAGAACAAGCAGCGGTTCGCAAGCATACGAAATAGTAAAGGCAAATACTGTATACAGGTTTAATTATGAAGATTCTTCTAATGGTGGGGTATTTGCTGTTGATAATTATAGTTATGGTGGACAAATTGATGAATATTGGGATATGCCTTTAAGAGATGGTTTTACATTTATGGGTTGGTATAAGGAGCCAAAATGTAAGAACAAGTGGGATTTTGAAAACGACAAATTACCTGCCGTTGAGTATGACGAAGAGGGTAACCCGACAGAATTTATCGAAACAAAACTATATGCCGGTTGGCAAAAGATATAATTTTAGGAGTAAACTTATGAAAATAAACAATAAAATGTTTCTTTTATCGCTTGTTTTTATATTATTGGTCGGTAGTATTATACCAATATTTATCAACAGTATTAAATTTTATACGTTTAAGCCCGTCCGAAATTTTTCGGACGGGCTTATTTTTAAAGTTTAATCTGACGGGCTAATTTTTAAAGTTTAAATAGTATTTTTTTCATTTTGGCGAATTTCGGAAGTCCGCTTTCGTATACGACGGGATTTTCTCCTTCTATCAAGGGCAAGGCGTAATCGAAAAAGGGCTTTTTGAGCCAAGCGTTTTCTTCGTCTATCCAATCCAAAGGCACCTTCTTTTCGGCGTTGGCGACTTTATTTAAGGGAACGAGTTCGAATTCGGCTTTTTGCCCGCCCGTTCTCTTTATCGCGACCATTTTATCGGTTTCGCCTTCCGTCGCCTTTATTACGGCGATCCTTCCGCATTCGTAGGCTTCGTCGGCGTCGGTTTTCGACGCCTGATGAGCGGCGCAACGCTGTAAAATATTGAGTTCTATCGCCTTGCATTTAACGCCGAGTTCGGCGGTCAGAAGGGATTTGAGATAGCCGCACACTCCGCCGAGGGCGGTATGTCCGAAAACGTCGGTCTTTGAAGAGTCGTCGCCGACGTATTTGCCGTTTTCATATTTTATTCCTTCCGATACCGCGACTACGCAATGGACTTTTTTATCGACGACTTTTTTGACGTCGGAAATAAACTTTTCAGCCGAAAACGGAACTTCGGGGAGATAGACGAGATCGGCTCCGTATCCCGAAACCTGCGACAGACTTGCCGCCGCGGCGAGCCAACCGGCGTTTCTGCCCATTATTTCGACGATAATAACCAAAGGCGAAGTGTAAATGCTCGCGTCCAAGGCGACTTCCGAAACCGAAGTCGCGACGTATTTCGCGGCGCTGCCGTAACCCGGACAACAGTCGGTTTCGGCGAGGTCGTTGTCTATGGTCTTGGGAATACCTATGACGTTTACGGGATAGCCCGCTTTTTTCATATACGACGATATTTTATCGCAGGTATCCATACTGTCGTTCCCGCCGTTATAAAAGAAATACTTTATATCGTATTTCTTAAAAATTTCGAGTATTTTCTCCAAGTCGCCGGAATTTTTTTCGGGTGTGGAAAGTTTGCATCTGACCGAGCCGAAAGCCATAGCCGGCGTATATTTGAGGGCGAGAAGTTGTTCTTCGTCCTCTTTTTGCATATCGTAAAAGACTTCGTTTAAAACGCCGTAAACGCCGTTTGCCGCGACTAAAACGCCCGTTATCGATGGGTTTTTCAGAGCCTCGGTTATTCCGCCCGCAAGGCTGGCGTTGATGACGGCGGTAGGTCCGCCCGATTGGGCGAAAAGCGCCTTTCCTTTAAGGTCTTTCATATTTTATCCTCTTATCAGCAGAGAGTGGAAGCGATATCGTAAAGGTCTTTTCTGAATACTTTTTTCATCGAGAGCGCCTCGGTAAGATCCATATCGAAAACCTCGTTTCCCTTTATTCCGACGACTCTGTTGGTAAGTCCCGCCAAAAGTACGTCTATCGCTCTCGCGCCGAATCTCGCCGCGAGCATTCTGTCCGCCATAGAGGGCGCGCCCCCTCTTTGAATATGCCCGATAGTTGTTACTTTTACGTCCGAATGGGCGATGACCTGTAAAACCGTTTTAAGTTCGTTTTCATTGCCCGCGCCTTCGGCGAAAACAATGATATTCGACATTTTGCCCCTTTCGGCGTTTTGCTTTATAGCCGCGGCGACTTCCTGAATATCGTAGGGAACTTCGGGAACGAGAATAAATTCCGCTCCGCCGCAAATACCCGAATAAAGGGCGATATCTCCGCAATGCCTTCCCATAACTTTGATTATCGAAACTCTGTCGTGAGAAGTCATCGTGTCGCGAAGGGCGTTTATAGCCCAGAGCGCGGTGTTTACCGCGGTGTCGAAACCGAGAGTGTAGTCGGTGTAGGCGAGGTCGTTGTCTATAGTCCCCGGAATACCGACGATATTTATACCGTGTTCGTCCGAAAGGAGTTTGGCGCCCGTGAACGAACCGTCGCCGCCTATTACGACAAGCCCTTCGATACCGAGTTTTTTAAGATTGTCCGCCGCGATCTTGCGGGTTTCGGGTTTTTTGAATTCGAGGCATCTCGCCGATTTTAAAATGGTTCCGCCCCTTTGTATTATATCGCATACCGAATGGGTATCCATTTTGAATATTTCGTTATGGACGAGTCCTTCGTATCCTCTTTCCACGCCGTAAACTTCAAGTCCGAAATTCAGCGCTCTTCTTACGCACGCTCTTATGCTTGCGTTCATTCCGGGGGCGTCGCCGCCGCTTGTTAAAATAGCAATTTTTTTCATATATATCCTCCGTTTTTAGTTTTCAAAAAATTTCAAATGATTTTCGTCCACGATAGACAAAAGTTCGCTTATAAGCCCTTTGCACTCCCTTACCTTTTGCGAAGCCTTGTAGTTTTTACCGTCTATCTTGAAATAGACTTGAAGATCGCCGGGGTAAGAGGAGAGTATATCGAGCATAATATCCTTGTCGTCGGCGTTGTCTAAAACCACGCCGAGGCATTTTTTCTTGCCCTCTTCCTTTTTCTCGACAGGCAGTTCGTCGTTGACGCTCTCCGCCCATTCGACGACCACAGTCGGCTTTTCTCCCTCGCCGATCTGCAGTTTTCCCCTTACTTTTATTATCTGTTCGGGGATAAGGAAAGGTCTGTATTTATCGAGTTTGTTGGGGAAGAACACGCATTCTATCGCGCCGTAGACGTCCTCTAACGTAACGAAGCACATTTGCCTTCCCGATCTCGTCGTTATCTTGTCCGCCGCGGTTATGATTCCGCCGAAATATACGGGCATACCGTCGGTTATATCGGTGTAGACCACGTTTCCGTCCGCGTCCTCTTCGGTACTCGCAAGGGAAAGAGTGGAGAAAGTGCAGTCCTTGAATTTTTGCATATATTGGTCGAGAGGGTGTCCCGTAACGTAAACGCCGGTAACGCTTTTCTCGAAAGTGAGTTTGGTCTTGCTGTCGTAGTCGGGGAGCCTCGGATAATCGACTGTAAAAAGGTCGTCCTCGATGACGTCGCCGAAAAGGCTCATCTGATTGCTTTCCTTTTGCTTGGCGATTATCGAAACCCTGTCGACTAAACTACCCGAAACCGATATGAGTTGGGATCTGTATACCCCGAAACGGTCGAAAGTTCCCGCGTAGATGAGATTTTCCACCAGCCTTTTATTCAAGACCTTGGATTCGCATCTCGAAATGAAGTTTTCGAAAGAAGTGTAGTTTCCGTGTTCGTTCCTCTCTTTTACGATGGAATCTATCGCGGCAAGCCCTATTCCCTTTATCGCGGCGAGTCCGTATCTTATCTTTCCCTCTTTGACGCTGAAAAATCCCACGCTCTCGTTTATATCGGGCGGAAGAATGGGTATTCCTTCTTCCTTGGCGTAAGCGACGTAGTTTTTTATTTCGTCGATATTGGTTATTCTGTTGTTTAAAACCGCCGTAAGAAATTCGGGTTCGTAGTAACATTTAAGGTAAGCCGTCTGATATGTTACGAGCGAGTAGGCGGCGGCGTGCGACTTGTTGAAGGCGTATTTTGCGAAATCCTTCATTTCGTCCCATATCTTATGCGCGACGTCCTCGGGGACCCCTCTTTTAAGACAGCCGTCTATCGCTTTCGAAACCTTGCCGTGGTCGACGGTCTCGGGCTTGCCGTTTATGAATATGACCTCTTCTTTGATCATATCGTCGACCTTTTTCTTTCCCATCATACGCCTTACCATATCGGCTTGACCGAGGGTGTATCCCGCGAGATCCTGAACTATTCTCATAACTTGCTCTTGGTATACGATACAGCCGTAAGTCTGTTTTAAAATAGGCTCTAAAAGGGGGTGGGCGTAGGTTACGAGTTCGGGATTGTGCTTGCATTTGACAAATCTCGGTATGGAGTCCATCGGTCCCGGTCTGTATAGCGAAACCGCCGCGACTATATCTTCAAGACAGTTGGGGCGAAGGTCTTTCATAAACTTCTGGAAGCCCGCCGATTCTATCTGGAATATCGCCTTGGTGTTTCCGGACGACATAAGTTCGTAAACTTTGGGGTCGGCGTAGTCCGACTTGTCGAAATCTATCTCCACGCCGTGGTTTTCTTTGACGTAGTCTATCGCCATCTTTATATCGGACAAGTTCCTCAGTCCCAAAAAGTCCATTTTAAGGAAACCGAGGTGTTCGAGTTCCACGCCCGTATATTGGCTCGTAATATCGTCGCCGTTACGCCCGAGTGGCATGTGTTGGTCGAGTATATCCGCGCCTATTATTACGCCGCAGGCGTGAGTGCTTGCCTGCCTCGGCGAGTCTTCGAGTTTTATCGCGATATCCACTATTCTTCTTATCTCGTCGCTCTCGTTGTACATTTCGACGAGTTCGGGTACCGAATAGTCGGTCCCGTAGTCCTTATCTCCCTCTTTGGGAATATATTTTCCGAACGCCTTCATCAATATATTCGGGCGTTTGAGTTCTATTTCCTTGCCGTTTTTTATTACTTTCGAAGGTATCGCCTTGGTTATCCTGTCCGTTTCGGAATAGGGGACTTTAAGCACTCTTCCCACGTCTTTTATCGCGTTTTTGGCAGCCATCGTTCCGAAGGTTACTATTTTACATACTCTGTCGTAACCGTATTTTTGGCGAACGTATTCTATGACTTCCTGCCTTCTGCTATCCTCGAAATCGACGTCGAAATCGGGCGCCGAAACTCTTTCGGGATTTAAAAATCTTTCGAAGTAAAGGTCGTATTTAAGGGGATCTATATTGGTTATTCCGATTAGATAGGCGACTATCGAACCCGCGCCCGAACCTCTTCCGGGACCGACCGATATGCCCATATTTCTCGCCGCGTTTATATAATCCCAAACTATTAAAAAGTATTCCACGAATCCCTGTTTTACGATGACCGCGAGTTCGCTCTCTATCCTATCCCTTATAGCAGGCGTTTCCTCGCCGTACTTTTTCTTTATGCCCTCGTCGATGAGTTTACGGATATATACGAGGGGTTCTTCGCCCGTTACGGGGGTGTAATGGGGGAACATATAATGCCCGTAGACGAAGCCGAAATTGCATTTGTCGGCTATCTCGAGAGTGGTTTCGAGCGCTTCGGGATCGTCGGGGAAGAGTTCGCTCATTTCCTCGTAGGTCTTTAAATAAAATTCGTCGTTGGGGAATTTCATTCTCTTGGGATCGTCGAAGTCGGCTCCCATCTGCACGCACATAAGAACGTCCTGCGAGAGCGCGTCCTCTTTGTCGACGTAGTGGACGTCGTTCGTAACGACGGTTTTTATCGAGTATTTTTTTGCGTATTGACGGAGATACCTGTTGGTTTCCGCTTCCTCTTCGAGTCCGTGGTTTTGCATTTCGAGATAGAAATCTTCCCCGAAAAGTCCTTTGAACCATTGAACGAGTTGTTCCGCCTCGTCGAAATTTCTGTTCAGTATCGCCTGCGGTATGCTCCCCGCCACGCACGCCGAAAGGCATATTAGCCCCTCGCTGTGCTGTTCGAGAGTGTTATAATCTATCCTCGGCTTGTAGTAAAACCCGTCGCGGAAGGCG
>JAFVCP010000072.1 GCA_017479185.1 Clostridia bacterium | reverse complement strand
TTAACCTCTATTTTTTTGACCATTTCCACCTTGGTTCCCTCGTTTTTTCGGGAAACGACTTTTACGTCGTCCATAAAAGCCTTTATTATAGTAAAACCCATTCCAGAACGTTCTTCGTCCGGTTTGGTCGTATAAAAAGGCTCCAACGCCTTATCGACGTCTTCTATCCCAACTCCATCGTCGGAAACGGCAATATGTAATAGTTCGCCGTCTATTTCGGCGCGTAAAGTTACGCTTCCCACCTTGTCGGGATAACCGTGGACCACTGCGTTTGTTACCGCTTCGCTGACCGCCGTTTTCACGTCTGACAATTCGTCAACGCCCGGATTTAAAGGCAATAAAAAGGACGCGATGACGTTTCTTGCGAAACTCTCGTTTTCAGAACAGGAATCAAATGTTACGCTCATTTTATTTTTCATATCAAATTTCTCCGTTTTATATTTTAGGCATAATTTCGTATAAACCCGAAATTTGCAGGATCTTATTTACGCTGACGCTCGGACTTTGTATATATGACGGCATTCCGAGTCTTTTTAACTTTTTATATCTTCCTATCAGCACGCCGATTCCCGTACTGTCCATAAAAGAAAGATGAGAAAAATTGAAAACAACGTTATTTACTCCCGAGTGAACGTCTATAAGTTTATCGAGAGTATTTTTAGATTCTCTCGCCGAATATTCGTCAAGTTCTCCGAACAGATAGACGTATAAATTGTTCTTGTCTACGCTGTATTTTACTTCCATATAAACACCTCTATAAGCGATTGCGAATTGATTATATTTTAAAATAAAACAGCCCGAAAATTCGGACTGTTTTTGTCGAAATAAATAATAGTTTGACCGAAATATACCCTCTCGTCAATTCGCAAGCGAAACGACGGGATTTTCTATTTCGGGGATCTCTTTAAAAGATAATAATTCGAGTACGATCTGCGGTTCGGCGCCCTCGTATTCGAAAGAATAATGGACTTTGGTTTTAAGTTTTATCCAACCGTTTTCCCTGATCGATATCGGACCTTTATAAGAACACAAATGTCCGATAAGTTGAATATCGTTGGCGCAACAGGTCATCGCGAGCCTTCCCGCAACAAAAGTATTTTTAGGAAGCCGTTTAGAAGTAACGCTCATACAGTCGAATTCGACTATCTTTCCGTCGTATCTCGAAGGATTGTCAAAAGTGTCGATATAAAATATTCCGAAATCGTCGTCCGAAATACTCATTTCATCTCCGAGTTTATATGGGAGATCTTCCGCGAAACTCACGTTGTTTCCTTTGTCGTCGAGAGTCAGATAAACCGCACCTTGATTTATAAGTTTCAAACTTCTCTTATATCCTGCCATTTCGGAGTTTTCAACGCACCTGTTCAATATCACGACGTCGGACGCCCTTACCATATCCACGAACTTTTGACGCATATTATTGAAATAGGTTTTAAAAGTGGTCGCGTCGATGATAGTAAAAGATTGTTCGACGAGAATATATGGCGGAAACTTTAAGTTTTCCTGATCCCACATAGCGTTCATCTCGAAAAAAACAGCCCTCGGTTTATATTCCTTTATCAATTGGTTTATCTTTTCGACGGTAAACTCTTCGGGGGAAGAGAAAACGTAAGCGACCGCGTTATAAGATTCGAGATCATCTTCTTCGTATTCTTCTATACCCTCTTCCTGCGACAATATCAGGACTTTACCTATATCGCCGAAATCCCCGTTCCGAAGAGAATCGCGAATAAAGGTGGTTTTTCCGCTTTCAAGTATTCCGTTTACAACAACGGCGGGAAAAGTTCGCGCCATATTTTACCTCTTTAAAAACAATTTTTCTATTTTATCGAGATCTATCTCCGACCCGATAACACAAAGTCTGCCCGTATAATCGGGAGCGCCCGTTCTGATCTCGTAATCGCCCGCAACGAGATCGAAATGATACCATTTTTCATTATCTTTCGCCTTGACGATACCTTTTGCGCGTAAAACGATCCCAAGTCCCGACTCGTCGTCGCATAACGTTTTGAGTATTTGATCAAGTTCATCGTGAGAAAATTCGTCGGTAGTTTCTTTTCCCCAACTTGTAAATATATCATCCGCGTCGTGGTGATTATGGTGATGATGCTCGTGTTCGTCTTCGTCGTCATCGTCATCGTCGTGATGGTGATGATGCTCGTGTTCGTCTTCGTCGTCATCGTCGTGATGGTGATGATGCTCGTGTTCGTCCTCGTCGTCATCGTCGTGATGATGGTGATGGCAACTACACTCCTCTCCGTCGTGATGGTGGTGGTGATGATGCTCTTCTATCGGTTTCTCGGCAAGTTCTTTAAGAAGTTCTTCTACGAGCGACACGTTATTTTCAAGCGTGGAAAGAAGTTTATTTCCGTCAAGTTCAAAAATAGGCGTCGTAATGATAGTCGCCCTTTGGTTCAATTCTTTTACGAGATCTACCGCTTCCTTTAATTTCGCTTCGGACAATTTTTCGGTCTTGGATATAACGACCGTATTCGCCTCTTTTACCTGATCGTTATAAAATTCCCCGAAATTTTTGCGATACATTTTACATTTTCCGCCGTCTACAACGGTTGCAACGATATTTACCTTTAAATCGGCGTCGACCTTTTCTATCGCTCTGACTATATCGGAAAGTTTTCCTACTCCCGACGGTTCGATAATTATCCTTTCGGGATCAAATTTCGCTATGACCTCTTTCATCGACGAAGAAAAATCCCCGACGAGCGAGCAACAAATACAACCCGAATTTATTTCTTTGATCTCAACGCCGCTCTCTTTTAAAAACGCGCCGTCTATACCGATCTCGCCGAATTCGTTTTCTATCAAAACGATTTTTTCCTTATTAAACGCGCTCTCGAATAGTTTTTTAATGAGCGTGGTTTTTCCCGCGCCCAAAAAGCCGGAAATAACGTCAACTTTTACCATAATAATATCTCCTTATTGATTTTTGTTTAAATCGAGAAATCTTCTGATCTCCTGATGCGCTTTTAACATAAAAGCGTCGAATTTTTTCTTTCTTTTTATTCTGTCCTCTCGTATTTTCAATTTGATATTTTCTATATTTACCGTTTGTTTTATGGTCTTGGCGTACCCTTTGATCTTCGACATAAGATCGAGCGAAGTTACGGCGTCAACAATGAAAACCCCGAAATAAAATCCGATCGCAAGAATAAACCAAGTCTGCCCGAGCAGATACGCGTAAGTGTTTGAAAACAGCGGATACAATAAGAAATAATATCCTAAAGAGATTATTCCCCAAATTATAGAAAATAAAGGGCAAATTATACCTTTAAAGTTAAATCGCCTCGTCGAATAATCCCAAAGGCGAACGTTGAACACCTTTATAGCGACGTATCCCGAAATAAACTCTATAACCGTCATAACGACCATCGCGATAAAGACGATAAAAATTATTTTCAGAAATTCGATTTTTATGAAAGAAAATTCTGCCGAACAAATGAGATACATCGCTATACCGCCAAGCCCGTAGATCGGCAGGCAGCATCCCGTTAAAAGCCCCGGGTTTACGATCTTTTTACCCATTACGCTTCGATATATCAATTCCAAAACCCAACCCGAAGTCGAGCAAAAAGCAAAGATATAGGCAAACTTTAAAAGCGTATCCATAGAATTAACATACCTTATCAATAGTTTCCGAAAAGGAGTCATTTCGGCGCGAGCATTTTAAGGGGCAAAAAAGCGCCCCTGAATAACAAAAAGAATTTCAGAATAACATACCCGTTAAGGCGAGGCAAAGACCGCAGGCAATACTTCCGTATTGGCAATGGCTTTAACAAAGCATTAACCGCTTTATTACCCCTCAAAAAATATTGATATGGTATGTCGATCCTATTTAATTATACACTTTTTTTGCGGAATAATCAATTAAAAATCCCTAAAAGACAAATAAAATAGAACGCTATTTGATTTTATATGCGTATAATCTCCGTTCGGCTATAAGAACAGGTATTACCTGTCGGATAATACCTGTTTCCTTACCGTTTATATTTTATCTTTTGGAAAGAACTTCTTTCTCGTATTTTTTTACTTCGTCGATCCATTCGGTTCCGACACCTGCGTCCTTTAACGCGCAATAGTAATCCCACACGAGTCCGATAGGAGCGGTTTTATATTCCTGCGAAAGAGCGAGTCTTAAAGTAACGTCGCCTTCTCTTTCGCATTTTTTAAGACTTTCAACGGGAGTAAGCAAAGCGTTGAGAAGGGCTTTACGAGTATTCCTAAGTCCGATTATCCACGCCGCCACTCTGTTTATCGACGCGTCGAAATAATCGGTCGCAATATAGGTTTCCTTAACCTTTCCTAAACGAACGAGTTCGTCCATGATCGCTTTTACTTCATCGTCGTAACAAACGACGTGATCGCTGTCCCACCTGACGGGGCGCGAAACGTGAAGCAAGCAATGATCGGCGAACGCGTATACGGCGCCGAGTTTTGCCGAAACGACTTCGGTAGGATGATAATGTCCGCAGTCGAGAGTAAGCATTATATGGTCGCTGTTCTTTTTCATTACGTAACCCATACAAAACTCGTGAGAACCCACAGTATAACTTTCAAGTCCTATTCCGAAAACTTTCGACTCTATTCCGTCCATAACTCCCGTTACGTCCTCTGTCGCGGCAAAGATCTTATCGTAAGAATCTTTCAAACGAAGTCTGGGAGAAAGTGTGTCTATCGGAAATTCCTTATCACCGTCGGGCGTCCAATGGTTTATAACGCACGTTTTGCCCGTTCTTTTTGCAAAATAATCGCCGATCCTTCTGCATCTGATACCGTGTTCGATCCAAAATTGTCTTACCTTCTCGTCTTTTGAAGAAAGCGTACCGTTATCCGATAAAGGATGAGAAAAGTAAGTGGGATTGAAATCTATTCCAAGCCCTCTTTCGACAGCCCAATCCGCCCATTTTTTAAAATGTTCGGGTTCGATCTCGTTCCTGTCGACAAAAGAGTCGCTTTCAAGATAACTCGCGTGAATATTTATTTTCTTTTCGCCCGGGAAATGCTTTAAAACGACGTCGAGGTCGGCGCGGAGTTCCTCGGGATCTCTCGCTTTTCCGGGATAGTTTCCCGTTGTCTGGATGCCGCCGCTCAAAGCGCCATCTTTTTTCTCAAAACCGTTTACGTCGTCGCCTTGCCAACAATGAATGGAAATAGGCGTCGAATCGCAGATCTCGATCTCCTTATCGACGTCGACGCCGATAGACTTATAATAGTCCTTTGCAAATTCGTAACCTTTAAGTATTTTTTCGTCCATAATTTTCCTCCGAAATTTTATCGTTGTCTATATTATAACTCTTTTCTTTTGATATTTCAACGACTTTAATAAATTTATTTTACGACCGAATTTTCTCTCGCTTTGTTTTTGTCTTTTCTATATTTTTTAGGAGAACAACCGTATTTTTCTTCAAACATTTTATAAAAGAAATTGGTGTTTTCATACCCCACCGCGTAAATGATCTCGGTTATGGGAATATCGGTGTTTCTTATCAATTTTTCCGCTTCGGTAAGTCTTTTTTTCTGAAGCAAAGACTTAAAAGTGGAACCCATATTCTTTTTTATGATCTTACTTAAAGTAACGGGCGTCAAATTTAAACTTTTCGCCAACACGGAAAGCATCGCGTCTTTAAAATGAGTGTCGATATAACTTGCCGTTTTGATAGCGATCTCTCCGTCGAATGTAAGCGAATCGGACAACGCCGCTTTATCGGCTTTTGCCGCAAGTGAAGAAAACACAAGCCCCATAGTCAGATTTTGCGAATGAAAATCGTCGGGCGAAAAATAAAAATTCCAAAGTAAATTTTCCATAAGATTTTTTATGTTTGGAAAATCGGAAACGTCGAATAGCATAAAACTTTCGTCGCCGTTATACCTTATTTCATTCAATATAAAATCGTAAATAGTATTTCCGTACCCCGCTATCTCCATAGTTGAAGCGAAAAATTCAGGGCGAATGATAAAATTTACGGCCAAATCATTTTCCCCGCACGGAGCGACTTCGTGGACGGCGTCGATACCGAGAAGCAAAATTCCGCCCTCTTTTAATCGCGCCTCGTTTTTCCCGTTTACCTTATGTAAAGTTTCGCCGCTGATACCGTAAATAAGTTCAATATAATTATGTCTGTGTTTCGGAAAATACGCAAACCTCGTATGCCGACGAACGCCGATAAGATTTTCTCCCGAAAAATAATCGCTCTTTACGGTAAAATCAGACCGATCGGAAGAATAAAGCGATCTGTCAATATTCTCCCCTTCGATTATTTTCTTTTCTTCCTCGGTGATCTCAGATAATTTTTTTAAAATCCGCTCGTCCATTTTAACGCTTCAATATGCTTTCATCGTCCAAAAGCCTTATAAATTCTTTTACGGCAAAAGGATGCGTCGATACGTCTTTATTCAAGATCGCGCCCGTAGCCCTTAAAGGAAGGGGCGGCGTTACCCTTATTTCGTGCAATTCTCCCTTTTTCAAAGGTTCGGTTATAAATCTCCTCGCAACGCAAGCGATACCGAGTCCGTTCTTAGCCATCTCTATAAGCAATTCCACCGACCCGACTTCAAATTCCGGTACGATATTGACGTTGAGAGAGTCCATAAAGTTTATTATTTCTTTAGTAGTCGAAGTCGTATTATCCAATAAAAGAATGGGGTAATTGGGTATATCTTTTAAGTCTACGACTTTATCGAACAACTCCGAATATTTATCGGACGCAACGAAAATATCTTCCATCATACCCATCTGCCCCGTTAAAATAACGTCCTTATCGTATATGGGAAGATTAACGAAGCCTATGTCGGCTTTGCCGTGCTTGACGTTTTCTATCGCCTCTTTCGTCGTGCTGTTTTTAAATAAAATATTTACGTTAGGATAACTTTCGTGATAGGTTTTTATATAAGGCATAAGAAAATGCGTAACCACCGTATCCGCGGCGCTTATGGTGAGAGTTCCCGTCGCAATATTTTTAATCTCTTTAAATCTGTCCTCGGCGCTGTCGAGCATTTTTATAGCCTTTTCGACGATCTCAAAGACCTGTTTACCGCCCGTATCGGTCAAAACCATACCGCGGCTTACCCTATTGAAAAGTTTTCCGCCGAGTTGTTGTTCGAGTTGCTTTATGGCCTGCGAAACGGCAGGTTGCGAAATATACAACTCTTCCGCCGCTTTCGTAAGGCTGCCAACCTTCGCAACGGTATAAAAAACTCTGTAAAGTTCAAGATTTACCATAATTCACCCTCCGGTAAAGATCGTCTGTCATTTTCCCACGCAAAACTTTCCGAAAATTTCCTCAATAATATCCTCTGAAGCCGTTTCTCCGCTCACCTCTCCGAGCGAATCCCACGCGCTTTTTAAATCAAAAGCGATTATTTCCGGCGTATTGACCGTAAAATTTTCCTTCGCCCGTTCAAGACTTTCTTCCGCTTTTTTCAAAGCGTAATAATGTCTTTCCTCGGTAAGCAGGTCGCCGCTCAGATCAAGATCTTGACCTATCGTTTTGTCGTATATCATATCTTTCAGGTTTTCGAGATTTTCGCCCGTGAAGGCGCTGACCTCGATATCGCTGAAGATTTCAGATTTTTTCAAATCGCATTTATTCGCGACTATTATTCTGTTTAAGTTCTCGGTTTCTTCGAGTACGCTTTCGTCCTCTTTGGTCAAGCCGTTCGATCCGTCCAAAACGACGATGCAAAGATCGGCGGAATTCATTATCTTTTTTGCTCTTTCGACGCCGATATTCTCTATCTTATCGTCGCTCGTTCTGATTCCGGCGGTATCGCTGAAATTAAATCGTACGCTTTTAAAGTCTATACTTCCCTCGACAATATCGCGCGTAGTTCCGGCAATATCCGACACTATCGCCTTATCGTAAGCCAAAAGCGCGTTCAATATAGAACTTTTTCCCGTATTCGGTTTTCCCAATATTGCGACGTTTACTCCGCTTTTTATAAGCCTTCCCTTTCCGTAACGCCCCACGATCTTTTGGATCTCCGACAACGATTTATTTACAATAGCGACCACTTCGTCGTAATTATCCTGAATGGTACCCTCTTCGGGGTAATCTATCCCCGCCTCTATAAACGCGACGGCATACTTGATATCGGATTGTATATTTTTTATGGTTTCGGTAAGTTTTTCGCGATACAGATAATATCCCGCTTTGACTTCGCTCGCGCTCTCGCCGTTTATCATATCGATCAACCCCTCGCAGGAAGCCAAACTCATCTTTCCGTTCAAAAAAGCCCTACGGGTAAATTCGCCTTTTGTCGCAGGTCTTGCTCCGAGAGAAATTGCGGTTTTCAGTATTCCCCTCTTTATAGCCGTTCCGCCATGACAGT
>JAFVCP010000071.1 GCA_017479185.1 Clostridia bacterium | reverse complement strand
GTGAGATTCTATTCCTCTCTTGTCGCTTTCGAGTAAAACGTCGGTACATATCTTCGCGTCTTCTCTCGGAACGCCGACGCCGACAAAAGCGTCCTCGACGAATGCGTAAGCGGTTTTCCAATCAAGATTCATTTTTGGCATTGTAATTCTCCTTTCAATAAATTATTTCCTTTTCTAATTGTATTATAATAAATTTATCGAAATAATCAAAACGTTTGAACAAAATTTTTAAAATCGGCGGACAAAACAACTAAACGAGCAAAAAATTTTATAAAAAACGAGCAAAGCGAGCATAAAAATTAAAAATTTTGATTTTTTTGACAAAAAGGTTGTAAATTATATTTATAAACACTATAATATAAAAGAGAATACTTGTTTTTATATAAAAAATGAATTAAAACTCAGATGAGAAGAACGAAAAGGGATGATAATGAAAGACAATCAAGAAAGAGAAATACTTGAAATAATGCAGGAAATGCAATATGCAACGGTGGAACAACTTGCGAATAAATTATATTTAAGTCCGTCGAGCGTTCGCCGAAAACTCAACGACCTTCAAGCCAAAGGGCTTATCATCCGTACTCACGGGGGCGCTAAAATAACCGATGAGAGCGGACTTTTTCCCTCTTTTACTTTTAGAACTCATCAAAACAGTTTCGAAAAGAAAAAGATCGCCCTTCAAGCGGTAAAATTCATAAAAGAAGGGGACGTGATCTTCCTCGACGGTTCGACTTCGGCGTTTTACGTCGCCGAATATCTCGGCGCGTATAAAAACGTAAAAGTCATTACGAACGGTATCGACACCCTTTCGCTGCTCTCTAAAACGGGCGTAAACGCCTATTCCACGGGAGGCAGAATAGAGGATGAAAACCGCTCGGTTCTCGTCGGACAGATCGCGATAAACACCGTAAACGATTATCACGCGGACGTAGTTTTCTTTTCTGCTCAATCGACGGATAAAAACGGGCAGATCTACGACTGTTTCGAAGAAGAAAACTATTTGCGTCAGGCGATGATAAGGAGTTCAACCAAAAAAATATTTCTCTGCGACGGTACTAAATTCGAAAAGACCTCGCCTTATAAACTCTGCGCGATAAAAGATATAGACTATATTTTGAGCGATAAAGACATTTCCGATTTTTTCAACGACGGGTATAAAGAAAAAATCATCAAATGCTGATAAAAATAAAAATTATAAAAGGATAGCGGGATCGACTTTGCGGTCGATAAGATTCGCTATCCTTTTTTGGTTTTTAAAAATTTTAACCGAGATAAGCCGCTTTGACTCTTTCGTCGGCAAGCATTTCGGTGCCCGTTCCGGATAAAGTAATTTTACCCGTTTCCAAAACGTACGCTCTGTTTGCGATCGACAGCGCTTTGTTGGCGTTTTGCTCTACGACGAGTATGGTTTTACCGAGGGCGTTCATATCTTTTATCATATCGAAAACGGTATTGACGAAAAGAGGTGAAAGCCCCATACTCGGCTCGTCGAGAAGTACGAGATCGGGATGCGACATAAGCGCCCTGCTCATAGCGAGCATTTGTTGTTCTCCGCCCGAAAGCGTACCGGCGACCTGCTTGCGCCTCTCTTTTAATATGGGAAATCTTTCGTAAACGTAAGAAAGGGTTTCGTCGAATTCTTTTTTATCCTTTCTCGTATACGCTCCCATTTCGAGATTTTCGGCGACTGTGAGTTCCTGAAAGATCCTTCGTCCTTCGGGGACCTGACTTATGCCTAACGGAACGAGTTTATGTGCTTGGAGATTGGTTACGTCTTTGCCGTTATAAGTTATTTTTCCGCCCGCTTTCGGGATAAGTCCGCTTATAGCGTGCATAATGGTCGTTTTGCCTGCGCCGTTGGCGCCGATAAGGGCGACGATCTCACCCTTTTCGACCGTAAACGAAACTCCTTTTACCGCTTTTATAAGTCCGTAAGATACTTCTAAATTTTCAACTTCAAGCAAAGCCATATCATTCACCTAAATAAGCCTTGACGACTTCAGGATGGTTAAGTACCTCCTTCGTGTTTCCCTTGCAGATTTCTTTTCCGAAATTCAGCACGGTAAGTTCGTCGCATATTCCGCCGACGAGTTTCATATCGTGTTCTATCAATAAGATCGTCATATCGAAACGATCTCTTACGAATTTGATGGTTTCCATAAGTTCTTCGGTTTCCTGCGGGTTCATACCTGCCGCAGGTTCGTCTAAAAGAAGAAGTCGGGGATCGGTCGCGAGCGCTCTCGCTATTTCGAGTTTTCTCTGTTTTCCGTACGGAAGATTGCTCGCCGATTGATTTCTGTCATCTAATAGTCCGAAAACGTCGAGAAGTTCTTTGGCTTTTTCCCTCATCGCCGATTCCGCTTTATAGTAAGCGGGAGTCCTGAATATCGACTGCGCGAGATTGCATTTGTATTCCTTGCGATTGGCAAGTCCCACCATTACGTTTTTTATTACCGAGAGATTGTTGAAAAGGCGAATGTTCTGGAAGGTTCTCGCGATCCCCTTTTTATTTATTTCGACCTGACTTAACCCCGTTATGTTTTCGCCCGATAAAAATATTTCGCCGTAAGTCGGCTTATAAACGCCCGTGATCATATTGAAAACGGTTGTTTTACCGGCGCCGTTAGGTCCGATAAGCCCGTAGAGTTGATTTTTCTCTATTTTTAGATTGACTTCCTGCGCCGCTTTGAGTCCGCCGAAGGAAATGCCGAGATCTTTGGTTTCAAGAACTGTATTGCTCATCTCTTTGCTCCTTTATCCGGCACGTCGGGATCGTAAGTTTCGTCGGGCTTTAAGTCGGTCGAAAGAATTGCGTCCATTTCGATCTTCGTCGGTATCTTTGACCAATCGGCGCCGAATTCGACTTCCTCCGCGGAATTTTTCGTTTTCTTTTTCTTGTTGAAAAGAGTTAATATAAACTTTTTCAAAGCGTTAAAAGCGTTGGTAAGATTAAACCTTTCCCTGAATTTTTTGAGCGACGGCGCGTTGTTATAGATAACCATTACTATAAGTATAAGCGCGTAAACAATATTTTTGATGACCGCGAGATCTCCGGTAAGGATGGTCGCGAGTTTGACGTCGATAAAGGTTATGACCGTCGAAGCGAGCAAGGTGCCGTTTACGTTTCCCATTCCGCCGAGAACTACCATAACGAGAAGGTTTATCGAGTAGTTATAATCGAATTTGGAACTTTTTATAGTCGATTGAGTATTTGCGAAAAGTACGCCCGCAACACCCGCGATGACAGCGGATATAACGAATACGGCGATCTTATAATAGGATACGTTTACGCCCATGCTTTTCGCCGCGATCTCGTTGTCGCGTACCGCCATTACCGCGCGTCCGTGTTTAGAACGTATAAGGTTCTGAATTACCGCCAGCGCGAGCAATAAAACGACGAAGATGACGATAAAAAGAGAATTTATATCGTATCTGTATTTATTTTGAAAACCCATAACTCCGCCGAAAAGATCCATATTTTGAAAAATGATCTTGATGATCTCTCCGAATGCGAGGGTTACGATAGCGAGATAATCCCCTTTAAGCCTTAAAGCGGGAAGTCCTATGATAAACCCGAAAAGCCCCGCGATGATTCCGCCTATTATCATCGCGAGAATAAGCGACAAAAGGGGAGCGGACGATGAAAGCGAAGGGAATACTGCGTTTTGGAATAGACTTCCGGTAAACGCGCCGAGCGACATAAACGCAGCGTGTCCGAGAGATAGTTCTCCTAAAAATCCTACTACGAGGCTAAGCGATACCGCCGCAATGACACTGTATCCTATCTGTTCTAAAAGAGCGAGCGTCGATCTGTTCAAACCGCCGATACCCGATATTAGCCCGAAGATGAGCGTTACGGCGATAACGACGAAATAGTTTATGAAATTCTTGATTTTAAATCCCTTTTTTATGAGGGAAATGTAGTTTTTTAAATTCATTGTCTTATACCTTTTCCCTCTTTTTCTTCCCGAGAAGCCCCGTGGGTTTTACGAGAAGTATTATAATGAGCAATCCGAATTCTATCGCTATTGAGAAGTTGGAAAGGGCGGGTATTGCGTTACAAACGGTTTCTATTACGCCGAGGAGTATTCCGCCGAGCATTGCGCCGGGAATAGATCCGATTCCGCCTATTACCGCAGCCGTAAAGGCTTTTATTCCCGGCATAGCGCCCATTGTCGTCGATACGTCGGGGGTTTTTAATATGTAAAACGTTCCGGCAACGGCAGCGAGAGCCGAGCCGATAGCGAATGTTATCATAATTATTTTATTTACGCTTACTCCCATAAGTTCTGCGGCGTGTCTGTCTTCCGAAACGGCGAGCATCGCTTTCCCCGTTTTCGTCTTGTTTACGAAAAGGGTAAGCGCCGCCATTATCGCGATCGCGCTCAAAAGCGTTACTACGGTGTTGAGGTCTATTACAAGACTTCCGAGAATGAGTTTGCCGAGATCGGCAAGCATTACGATCTTATGACTGCTTCCGAAGATTATCTGAGCAAGGCTTTCGAGAAGATAACTTACGCCTATCGCGGTAATAAGCACCGCAAGTGGCGAGGCACCTCTCAAAGGTTTATAAGCGAGTTTTTCTATTACTACGCCGACGAGCGAACAAAATACCACGGCGATAAGCGCCGCCACGAGAGGCTGACCGGTAAGATTAAAAAACACCATTACAGTATAGCCGCCGACCATTATTACGTCGCCGTGAGCAAAGTTGAGCATTTTGGCTATTCCGTAAACCATCGTATATCCGAGAGCGATGAGCGCGTACACTCCGCCCAGACTCAACCCGTTTAAAAAAGTAGTGATTACTTCCATTTATTTCTCCGTTATATTTAAGGTAATATATACGCTCCGGGCAAAACCTCCGAAAAGAGGTTTTGCCCGTCGTAAAATTATGTTGATTTATTTGCTTGCCGCCTTTACTACGACTCTGTCGGCAGGCTTATTGACCGTACCGTCGGCATTCCATTTTATGGTCGAACCGGTAACGTAATCGGTAACCGTCATCTTGGAGAATTGAGCCTTGAAGATCTCGCAGGCTTCGGAAGCGCTCATATTTACTTTTACGTCTTTACCTTCCGCCTTCGCGTTTTTAAGGGCGGTGTAGATCGCGTAAATACAGTCGTATGCGGAGGCTCCGAACTGATTGAGAGTATCGGTTCCGTATTTGGCGACGTATTTGTCGATAAATTCCTTCGCTTTTCCCGATTCCGCGGAAGAATTGAAGTGAGTAAGATAAGATATTTCCTGAGGAATTGTCGATATATCGAAACCTTCGTAAGAATCTATTCCGTCAAGACCGTCGCAACCGTAATATTGCGTGATCTTATTATCTATTTTATTTGCCGCAAGCATAAAGGTCGCCGCGTCCGAATAATAAATGGGAAGGAACACGAATTCGCAATCTTTAAGAGTGTTGGCTTGAGAAGCGAAATCGGTCTTACTGTCTTTCGTAAAGGTCGCGGTCGCCATTTCGTATCCGCTGCCAGAACCCATTTCCGCGGTAAAGGTCGAATAGATACCGGCTGAATATTCGTCGTCCGACTGATAGAAAACGCCTACTTTTTTAGTCGTTGAAACGCTGTCTTTGACGTATTTCGCCGCGGCGGTTCCTTGGTTGTTATCGGAGAAGCACATTTGGTACATTATGTCGGAATCGGAGTAAACTTTATCTCCTGTCGCGGAAGGAGTTATACAGAAAAGACTGTCGTTGGTCGCAAGCGCTTTCCATTCGAGACAAGCGCCCGTCGTAACCGTGCCTAAACTTACCTGCATTCCTTTTTCGTAGAAATTGTAGTACTTCGAATTTACTTCGTCGGGCGAGGCTTTGTCGTCTGCCATAGAGAACGTAAACGTAAATCCGAGTTCGTCTTTCGCAACTTTGTTGATCTCTTCAACGGCAAGTTCGGCGGAGTTTTTAACGCCGAGTCCGTATTTGGCGTAATCGCCGGTAAGCGGGCCGCTCGTTGCGATAAAGAAACTTTCGTTGTTTTCGGCGTAGTTCTTGTTGCCGCCGCAAGCGGCGAAGGCGGTTACTGCGAGCGATGCCGTAAGAGCCGTCGCTAAAACTTTGATACTTGTTTTCATAAAATGGATACCTCCAAAAAATTAGTCGAATTTCGTAAAAAAACAAGGCTTGCATTTTTTCGCAAGCCTTGTTTGTATTACCTTAAAATAAAATTTTATTTTTTCGTAACGCAAACAAGGCCTTTGCCGAGGACGACCAAGACCAAGAGGACTATAATAATTATACCGAATACGTTGTTTATCATAGTTCGTTTGCTCCCTACGAGAAAATTTATGAATTGATTTTACTATTTTTTGATGATTTAGTCAAATATTTTGCATAAAAATAAATATTATTATTACTTATACGCGATATAAGTTTTATTTATATTTTATTGCCGTATTTCTTATTATATAATAGGATCAGACGTTAAAGCGGAATAAAACCACGTCGCCGTCCTTCATTACATAATCTTTACCTTCCGAACGGACTTTACCGAGTTCTTTCGCCTTGGTGTAATTTCCGCATTCGAGCAAGACCTGCCAATCGATACATTCGGCGCGAATAAACCCTTTTTCGAAATCGGTGTGGATTTTGCCCGCCGCCTGCGGCGCTTTGGTACCTTCTTTTATCGTCCAAGCCCTCGTTTCTGGTTCTCCCGCCGTCAAAAAACTAATAAGTCCCAAAAGTTTGTAAGAGGCTTTTACAAGTCTGTTAAGTCCGCTCTCTTTAAGCCCGAGTTCTTCGAGAAACATAGCCGCTTCTTCGGGGGAAAGTTGAGAAAGTTCTTCTTCCGTTCTTGCGGAGATTACGAGAGTTTCGCTTCCTTCTTGTTTCGCGAACTCTTTTACTTTGACCGCGAGGGGGATATCTTCGTCGTTTTTTCCCATATCCGATTCGGAAATGTTCGCGGCGTAGATGACCGGTTTCGAAGTGAGAAGAAAAAGCCCGTCGACGTATTTTTGTTCGTCCTCGTTAAGATCCATTCCTCTGACAGGCTTTTCCTCTTCGAGCCTGTCAAGAACTCTTCTTAAAAGATCGGATTCTATCTTATATTTTTTGTCGCCCGACTTTATCATTCCGAAAGCCTTGTCGTATCTTTTCTGGACGGTTTCCATATCGGCGAGTATGAGTTCGAGATTTATTATTCCTATATCTCTTATGGGATCGACGCTGTTTTCGACGTGAGTTACGTTGTCGTCGATAAAACAGCGGACGACGTGAACGATGGCGTCCACTTCTCTTATGTGCGAGAGGAATTTATTCCCAAGACCTTCGCCTTTCGACGCACCTTTGACCAATCCCGCTATATCTACGAATTCGATGGTCGCGGGCGTGATCTTTTTGCAGTTGTATAAAGCAGCGAGTTTTGGCAATCTCTCGTCGGGAACGGCAACCACCCCGACGTTAGGTTCGATAGTGCAGAATGGGAAGTTCGCGGCTTGAGCGCCTGCGTGAGTTATAGCGTTGAATAAAGTCGATTTGCCGACGTTAGGCAAACCAACGACACCGAGTTTCATATTTTATCTCCGTAATAAGAAGTTTTTAAGTCGTTAAACGATTATATTATACAATATATTAAAAAAATATTCAATCTTTTGTTGCGGTATTTTTGAATTTATGGTAAAATTTATTGGAAATAAAATAAAAGAGATATATATTATGGATTACAGAAAATACGTTGCCGAAAAACTTAATATCGAAGGCGTCGATATGGGCGAGATCGCCTCGTCCGTCGTCGTCCCCCCCGACAAGGCTATGGGTGATTACGCTTTGCCTTGTTTTAAATTCGCTAAAATAATGAGAAGATCGCCCGTTGCTATCGCCGAACAACTTGCGGCGTCTTTTACTCCCGACGGCGTTTTGGAATCGTGCGAAGCGGTGAACGGTTATCTCAATTTCAGGATAAACAGGTTGGGGCTTATAAAGGAAACATTATCGAAAGTCCTTTCCGAAGGCGAAAAATACGGCTCGTCCGAAAGGGGCAAGGGAAAAACCGTATGTATTGACTATTCCTCGATAAACGTTGCAAAGCCCTTTCATATAGGCCATTTATCGACTACGGTCATAGGAGGCGCTTTATACAGACTTTTCAAATTCGCCGGCTATAACGCCGTGGGTATAAACCATCTCGGCGATTACGGAACGCAGTTCGGCAAACTCATCTACGCCTATAAAGCCTGGGGCGATAAAAAAGCCGTGGAAGAGGGGGGCGTTAAAGAATTGACCCGTCTATACGTTCGTTATCATAAAGAAAGCGAAGAAAATAAATCGATGGACGACGAGGCGAGAAGATATTTTAAACTGATCGAAGAGGGCGATAAGGAGTGCAACGAACTTTTTAATTGGTTTAAGGAAATAACTTTGAAAGAAGTTGAGAAAATATACGAAGAACTCGATATTTCCTTTGATTCTTACGCAGGGGAAAGTTTTTATAACGATAAGATGCAACCCGTCATAGACGAACTCGAGCGGAAGGGGTTGCTTAAAGAAAGCGAAGGGGCGAAGATAGTCGATCTGTCAGATTACGATATGCCGCCCTGCCTTATCCTTCGTTCGGACGGCGCGTCGCTATACGCCACGAGAGATCTGGCGGCGGCGTGTTACAGAAAGGATACCTACGATTTCGACAAGTGCCTTTACGTCGTCGCGTATCAACAAAACCTGCATTTCAGACAAATATACAAAGTTTTAGAACTTATGGGCAAAGATTGGGCGAAAGATCTCGTTCACGTCGCTTACGGTATGGTTTCCCTTCTCGACGAAAACGGCAATCAGGTCGCTATGAGTACGAGAAACGGAACGGTCGTTCTTCTCGAGGACGTTTTGAAAAAATGCCATTCAAAAAGTCTTGAAGTCATCGAAAGCAAAAATCCCGATCTTGAGGACAAGGAAACCATCGCAAAGCAGGTCGGAACGGGCGCCGTTATCTTCGCGGCTTTATCAAACAGCAAAATAAAGGATATCGCCTTTTCTTACGATAAAATTCTCAATTTCGACGGGGAAACCGGACCTTACGTTCAATATACCGCAGCGAGGATCAAGAGCGTATTGAGAAAGGGCGGCATAGGCGGTAGTTACGAGGGATACGAACCCAACGAGGACGAATATCAACTCGCTTCCGCTATTTCCACTTTCGGAGAGGTCGTAAATTCGGCGATAGACAAACTCGAACCTTTCTACGTTACGAGGTTCGCGCTTGAAATTTCCTCTTTATTCAATAAGTTTTATTTTGATAATAAGATAATCGGCGAGGAAGAGAAAACGCGCAATTTCAGGTTGGATCTTTGCAGGGCGACTCTCGTCGCGATATCGAACGCGCTTACCCTTCTCGGAATAAAAATCCCGGAAAGAATGTAATCTCCGCCTATAAGTCGATTAAACGCTATAAAAATGAAAAAACTCGTAATATTCGATCTCGACGGAACGCTTGCCGATACTTCCGTCGATATTATGGAAAATTTAAATCTCACGTTAAAAAAATTCGGCTATCCCGCCATAACGAAAGAGGAAACGGTCGCTTTCGTCGGTAACGGGGCGAGAAAACTCGTAGAAAGGGCGTTAAAAGGGGAAATTCCCGACAATTTCGAGGAGATACTCGCGTTTTATAATAGGTCGTATAATTTTTGCGGTTCTCCTAAAACCCGCGCGTACGACGGCGTGAAAGAATTGCTCAAAACGCTTGTAAAGTCTGGCTATATGCTCGTTATCTTGACAAACAAGCCGCAGGACGGAGCGAACGAGGTCGTAAAAAAAGTTTTTCGGGGATGTCGCTTTTTCGCTCGTTTTCGGACAGAGAGAGGGAGTTAGACCTAAACCCGACGGACAAGCGGTAGGGATCATTCTGAAAACTCTCGGGATAACCGAAGAAGAAACGGTGTTCATAGGAGATAGCGACGTCGATATTTTGACCGCCGTAAACGCAGGTGTGGATAGTATAGCCGTTTTGTGGGGATTCAGAGGTAAAGAGGTCCTCGCCCGAGCGGGAGCGAAGTTCTTTGCCGCGACGCCCGAAGAGGTCGCGTCGGTTTTAAAAACTCTTTAATATAGATCGGGGTAAAATTTTCATCTCGTTTTCAATTAACTTTTACAAAAATCCTCTATCGGATATTGACAATAAGTTTAAAATGTTTTATAATTTATACGAGGTGTAATATGAAAAAAACTTTCAGATTGGTTTTCGCTTTGATTTTTTTCGCGGCGATCTGTATTCTTGCCGTTTCGTGTATCGGTTCGACTAAAAGAGAGGATACTACGGGCGATCAAGAAACGGGCGAGGTTTCCGTAATTCAACCGTCGGAAAGCCCGGTTACCGTCGAAGACGCGTTGAGAGATTTCGCGGCGATAGCCTTTAAGTCGGATAAAAGTTACGAACTGAAATACGAGAGCGTTTTGACTATAAACGAAGATACGTATACTTTCGACGTGTCGGCGATCGGTTATTACGGAAATAAGGGCTTCAATGCCGACGTGAATATTAAGTGGTCTGGCAAAAAAGGCGTCGGGTTGGAAATATATTTGAGGGAAACCGAAGTTAAGGTCGGCGCCTATTCGGAAAAGGGCGAAACCCGCGACTATTATAAGTCGGCGGCAGGGGAAAATTATATTACTATCCCGATAGACGAAATAGCGTCCGGATATATAACCGATTTCGAACCCGCCGAATGGAAAATGGTTTTCGAAAGTTATATCGATCAACTTACTTCCGAAGACGCCGAAAGCGACGGCTCCGCTAACGCGCTGAAAGAAATTCTCGCAACCGAAACCGAAGAGGGCGCGTCGGGCGACAGATACGTCAAGCGTTCGTTCGATTATACCCAATCGCTTGGCGCCATTTTCGACCTGGCAAAGGAAAACGAGGGTAAGACTTTCGGGGAGTTGTTAGGCGTAAACGCCGACAAACTGACCGAAAGGGCAGACGCTTTATTGAGCGAAGACGCGACGGTCGAAGACGTGTTGGACGCGGCGGTCGCGGTGTTGGCAAACGGAAATATCGAAGGCGAAAGTATTTCAAGCCTTAAAGAACTTTGCGATTACGCGGAAAAGAAATTCTCCTATAAAAAAATGGTTGCGGCTCTTTACGTTTACGAGATAATAGATAGGGAAAAGCGAAATCAACTTGAAGACTACGAAGGGTATTACGGCTTGTTAAAAAGCGCGTCGGCGCTTGATAAAAACGTTTCGAAATATATGCCGAAAGACGTCGATACCGACGGGGTCAAAACGGTTGCTTCGATGAATTTTGACGACTTGTATGAAATAATAAAAGAGATCGCGGGTGAGAGCGATAAGATCGATTTTGATTTTACCGTCGTAGACAGCGCGCTCGAAAATCTTAAGAACTCAAGCGTCGACGCTTTGAACGGCAGATTTTCGGCGGACTTTAACGGCGGAGAGTTTAAGACCATTTTAGATGGAGAACTTGACTTGATCTCCGATTCGGCAAGCGACGAGGAGAGCGGGGAAACGTATAAGGCGCGGCTTCATTCGACTTTTGATTTTATTTCCAAAGACGAACGCCCCGTATTGACCGAAATTTGACAATAAATTGCCCGGAAAGTTTTTCCGGGTTTTTTATTTACTTTTATTTCTTATTTAAGTTTATATATAAAGTTGGTTGACAACCGACTTTATTCGTGTTATAATTGTCATATGTAAAAGTATATTATATAATATATACTGTAAGTCGTTTTTATTTCAAGGAGAAAAGATGATGGAAAAATCCGCAAAGAAAATCATGATCCTTTTTATCTCGCTGGCGATCGCTCTCAGCGTGTTGTTTTACGTTGGCGCGGCGAAATTGAGCGCGTTTGCTTCGGACGAACTCGAGGGATACGTTAACACCGTATTGGAAGAGGCTGAGCCCGAAGGGGAAGTCGTTACCGGCGAAGAACTCGACGCGATATTGGAAACAATTTCCAACGAGTCGGCGCTCGCGATCTACCAGATCGTAACTCGTCCCGATCCCGGCGAAGGCGTTTTAAGCGCCGACGCGTATGAAAATTTTACCGTCATAAGAGGGGTTTTCCTCGACGCCGTATTATTGGTTGCGAATTGCGATAATTATACGTCTAACAGGATCTCGCAGTTGCGTTATGCGGATGGGGAAAACGTAGATAGGTATATCCAAAAATACGAGGATCCCGATTACGCGTTTAAAAGGTTCGTTTCGATATTGACCAACGATTTTTCCAACTTATATAAGGCGCAAACCAGAATGGAAGAAATCGATGACGCCGTTACCGTAGCGAAAAACGCGATCGACGCCATAAAACTTTACGATAAAGGAACCGTAACGCTTGCTGAAAGTTTGGCGTCGATAGAAAATGCGACCGAAAAATTGAACCTGATATATAACGAGGATATCGATACCGTTATCGAGAACGGGGAGAATATTGCGGAATATATTCCTCAATACGAAACCGTTTACCTTACCGCTCTCGATAATTATAAAGGTATTATGCAGAAGATCGATGCCGTTAACGATCTTCTCGATACGGTGTACTTAAAGTACGGGCAGGGAAAGAGATTGTCGATAGTTTCCGAAATAAACGGACTTAAAGACGCTTACGCTGATTTGGATGACGACGAATTGCAAGCGTTTATAGTCGATTACGATGAAAAACTTGGCGAAATGGAAACGGGAGTCGAACTTGAAAGGCAGAACGTGAATAACGTTATAGGTTTGATAACGGCTATCGGCGCGGTACATTATACCGACGAGTGTTTGGAAAAAATAAACGACGCGAAAGAGGCTTACGGGGAACTTTGCGAAGATAGCAGAACCGACGACAATACGTTCGTAACCAATTATACGGTGATGATCGAAGCCGAGAAAGAATATAATCGTAGGAGCGACGTTCTTGAAAAAGCCAAGAAAAATATTTATAATGCCGCAGTTTGCGAAGCGTCTGATTTTAAAGTCAATTATTATGAAACGCAAATGTCTTGGGTATACTTGACTATAGAAGAAGACTTTGCGGATATCTTTAAACATATATTGGAAGATAATGAAATATTCAGCAGTGAAGTAGGCTCGCAGTATTTGATTTTTAACGATGTTCAATGCGATAATTATTTCGATCTGTATGCGGAAGAATCGAGTAAATATTCCGAAAATATAAGACTTGCGAGCGATATGGAAAGGATGATCTCCGATCTCGGAGAAGTCTGCTATACTTCCGAATACGCGGATAAATTGTCTAAAGTCGGCGACTTTTACGACGCGTTGGACGACACCGTCAGACCTTACGTTTCGTTGTATTCGGTATTCCTTGAAAAAGTAGAAGTCTACGAAAAAATGGACGAAGAAGTAAAAGCGGTTGAAGAAAAATATGAGACCGCGACGAAGTCGGATAAAAATCTTTCTTCCGAAACGATAGGAAAAATAAAAGAGGCTAATGACGCGAGAGAAGCGCTTTTCGAAAAATATCCTCAAATGGAAGAATGGCTCGAAAACAACGAGGAATATAGTGAAAAATACGCGGCGTTTACCGCGTTCGAAGAAGAGGTCGCATCTCTGAAAACGACGATAGAAACGATGATAGATTCTATTGGCGAAGTCGATCTTCTTTCCAGAGAGATTTTGGACGCCATAGAGGCGAAGATCGAGGAATACGCTTGCGACGATACTTCGGCGATCGATAATTACGCCGAATATACGCAGGCTGAAAGCGAATATCTTGCGGTCATAGCCGACCTTGACGATATTTTGTACGAAGTATATAAACTTTGCGCAAAAGACGAGGCGGTCGCTAAGCCGACGGAAAATACGAAGGAAGAACTTGAAAGACTTCTCTCCGAGTGCGTTATAGACGATGACTTTACGGCGGAAATTTCTCAAATTTCCGAAATAAAGAGAGAAATAAATAGTTTGGAAGAAAGAAACGACGCCGAACTTTCCTGCGCTTACGTTACGACGGCGAACGAAAAACTCGACGAGATCGCGGTGGCGGTTTTGAAAAAAGCGACAGCGCTCAAAAACGATATAGACGATATAGAAGAACCTTACGATAAAGAAGAACTTGAAAGTTTACAAGATCGTTACGACGATTTGACTGACGATGAAAAGGTGTTCGTCGATAATTACGATAAACTTCAAGCGGCTTTGGAAAGCGTTTATGCGGCTGAAGCGAAAGAGGTCTACGACAGGATCGAAGCGCTCGACGAGCCTTATGAATTAGAGATCCTCGATTCGATACAGAAAGATTACGACGCTCTTTCCGAAAGTCAGAAAAAATTGGTAACCAATTACGACAAATTGAGAGAAGCGTATTTCGTCCTCGGCGTTTATGACAGCGGTTGCGAAGGCAGCGTGGGCGGTCAGACCGCGGCGTTCGTTCTTGCAATGGTCGCGATATTGTTGATAGTCAAAAAGAGAAAGGCTTGATCGTAAAATTTAAGCGGCTGCCGCTATCTGCGGCAGCCGCAATTATTGAAATTAAGCGAAATTTTACTCGCGGAGAAAAAGATGGTAGAGGTATTGAATAAAATTTGGGCGTTCATAAACGAAAATCTCGCCGTGTGTATTGCCGTTGCGGCAGTTCTCGTGGCGGTGATCGTCGTTTTGATCGTGGTTTTTGCCATAAAAAGAAGGAAAAAACGGAAAGCGGAAGAGTACGATAGGATAATAAAAAACGCCCCCGTGGTCGATATTGACGACGACGGAAAGGGTTTTAATAAAGACGCTTTTGACGGTCGTCCCGCCGATTTTGCCTGGCTCAGAGGGGAAACGGCAAAGACCGAAGTCATTAAAGCCGACGAAATAAAGATAGATGAAAATAAGAGTGGCGTTGAAAACGCCGCAGGCGATAAAAAAACGTCGCAAAAGAAAAACGTCGGCAAATGGATCATCAAAGAAAAAGGACAGAGTGAATTCGTATCCTTTTTATACGCTAATAACGGCGAACTCCTGCTTTCGAGCGAAATATATTCTTCTGCAGAAGGCGCTAAAAAGGGTATCGCAACTATAAGGAAAAACGCCGTTCAAGAGGGTAATTTTCAGATATATTGCGATAAGAACGGACATTATTATTATAAACTTAAAACCTCTAATAACAGGATATTATGCGTCGGGGAAAGTTATCCGACTAAAAATTCTTGTCTTGGGGCGGTGGATTCGGTCAAAAGGTTCGTAGACGCGCCTATTTTGGACGAAGTGGAAAAGGATATAACGGCGATAAGTTATATTCCTACCGAAGGGAGCGTTATTTCGCATAAGAGCGGGTATAGCGGCAAATGGAAAATAAATAAGATCGACGATATGTATATCGCAAGTCTATACGCTTCAAACGGAGAAATGCTCTTGTCGAGCGAATCCTATCAGTCCTATTCGTCTGCGAAAACCGCAATAGGCGGTATTCGGAATAACGGGCTGGAAGGAAATTTTATAATAGATTGCGATAAAAACGGAAGATATTATTTCAAACTCCGTAACGCTCAAAAATCCACGCTATGCGTAAGTGAAACGTACGCGCAACTCGCGTCGTGTCAAAGCGCGATAGACAGCGTTCGCCGTTTTTTAAGGACGGCTAAAATCTCCGACGGGATAGAAGGCTAAATAGATATATATTATATAATGATAAAGGAAAGGAACCGCAAAGCGAAAGCAGAGCGGTTCTTTTTGTCTTTTAAATTTTGTTAAAAAATCAAATTTGTTATAATTTCGACCGTCTGAAAAATAACTTTTATCTTTATGAAAGAAGCGAGGGTGTTTTTCTTATGTGTTCCATATATATTATATAATGATAGAGCAAGAACAATATATAGAATATGAAAGGTAAAAGAGATACAATATTTAGTTAAGTAAAAAAAACCGAAAAAAAATTGTCGAAAAGTGAGAAAAAACAGTTGACTAAAAGGGAATAAAGTGGTAATATAAACGCACGCCTTTGAGGTAAGCCGAGGAGGAAAGCCGCGTGAAAGCGAAAAGGAAAGCGAAATAAAAAGCGAAGAAAAGATCTTGAAAAAAAGAAGAAAAGATTTTAAAAAAGTTTTGAAAAACGCTTGACAAACGGTAAAGTAATGTGGTAAGATCCGGAGGCTGTCGATGAGGCAGAGGAGCAAACGGAATGTTTGCGGACGTAGATTAAAAATTGAATCGAAGGAAACGAATGGAGAATTTTGGTATACGATATCAAATAGTTTCTGTCAATTT
>JAFVCP010000070.1 GCA_017479185.1 Clostridia bacterium | reverse complement strand
CGTTCACGTCAAAACCCCTGCCGTTATCACTAATTACGATGACAAATTGATTTTCCCTTTTTCCCGTCGTTACGATGACCTTACCTTCGCTGCGAATGCGAACGCCGTGGCGTATAGCGTTTTCCACGAGCGGCTGTACGGTAAGCGCCAGAACCATAAAATCGCTTTCTTTTATATCGTAAGTTACCGAAAGGTTTGAAAACCGAGTCATTTCGATCTCGGCGTATATTTTAGTATGTTCCAACTCCTTGCCGATGGGAATGAGATCGGCTTGACCGAGCGAATCTATATTCCTGCGCAGGTACGCTCCGAATTTTTCGGTAATATCGAAAGCCTTTTTAGGATCGGAAAGGCAAAGCGCCTGGATCATGGAAAGTGTATTATACAAAAAATGGGGCTGTATCTGCGACATCATTATCTGCAACCGACTTTCCGCCTGCAATGCGTTTTCGTGTTCTCTTACGAATTGCAAATGTAGCCATATATAATAAAACAGACTGCAAAGCACCATCGAAACGCTCAAAAAGGTAACGCAAATACTGCTGTCCCACAAAAAAGAGTCCAATAAGACCGATATTATTACAACGACGGAATTGGCAATGGGTATCAGAAGTTCAAAACCGCGAACTCGCCTGTATTTGCGAACGGTAAAATACACGAGTACGAGCAAACACACGCCGCTGACGATATGACAGGTATAGCCGAGGGCGCCTCGCCTAAAAACGTTACCCTCGTCTATGGTAAAAGCGATGTCGGTAAAAAACGCGGAAAAGTACACGAGGGCGTTTAAACCGATAAGGATCCAAAGATAATTGTTTTTTTCATTTTCGCTGACGAGATAGGTAAACAAGACTATGACGACGGGACGAAGACAATAGCCGAACACCCCGACCGCTATCCTCGCGTTATAAAAGGACTGCTCGCCGTTAGAAAGCAGGTAATCGGCGTAATTTTGCGCGAGAAGGAGAAATATCGTTAAAACTATGACCGCAAAGATCCTCTTATGCTTTTTCCCGATATAAGGATCTATTGCCGCGGCGAAAGTAAGCCCTCCCAACTGCAAAACGAGAGGGAACAGAGTTATCATATTAAACAATCGGTTTACAGGCATATACTTATTCCCCCGAAAAGATCATTTAATAAATTATACCCTCTTTATCCGATTATGTCAAATCGACGGAGAAAACTCCGCCGATTTTTTACAAATATTATTACGTTTCGATTGATTTTTCAGCCGTTACTTGCGGTTTTGGTTACGCCGTCGCCGTAAATGGTTTTCCAATCGTCCTTCATCGAAATGACGTTAAATCCGGACGCTCTCCATTGTTCTCCGAGTTTTTCCGCTTTTTCCGTATTTCCGTAATCTCTTACTTCGTCGTTGGCTATAAGCATATACGCCTGACTTTTATATTTATTACCGGTTATCGAGAACACGTGCATACTCGAATCTCCCGAACTGTTGCCGAAAGACAAAACGGGCTGTTTGCAAATTTCCTGCGTGATCTGCAAAACTTTATTGGTTTTAAGGTTTTTGATAAGCACGGTATCCGTCCTTACCACCTTATCGTTCGCGGTAAACTGATAATCAAGACTGTCCTTACCGTTCTGACCGTCCGCTTCCAACTTAACGTCCATACCGATTATCTGTTCGTATGGAATATTACAAGGTTCGCTCGCGAGCGCTCTGCAAATAAAACGGTCGGAACCGCTTACGATATAGGTCTTGAACTCGTTTTTCTGCAAATAATCCAAAACCTCGATCATCGGCAGATAAAACGCCGTGGCGTAAGTCATACCCTCGAACCCCGCGGGCGTTTGTTTAAGAAATTCTTTGACGTAATCTTCGAATTGCCGTACGGTCATACCCGAAAATACCCTCGCCTGCCCCAAAGCGTGTTGCATAGGCATATCGCTCGGGAAACTTCCCGTTTCGGCGGAAGTCCTTATCGTTTCGGCAACCCTTTTGGATTCTTCGTCCGCAACGAAATTCTTATCGTCCAAAGCGCGGTAGGCGAACAATAAGTATTCCAGATAGGTCGGGAAAAGTTCGCCGTAAAGAGTACCGTCCATATCAAAGACGGCGATACGATCGGAAACGGGAATAAAATCGCCAGATTTTTCATCGGTTACGGTTTCGACGTAACTTTTAAGCGAATCGAGAGAAGCGCATTGGTTCCAATACTTAAATTCGTATTTTTCGGCGGTCGGAGCGGAATTGCAGGAAACAAGCGATACCGCAATACACACGAGCAAGACCAGCGAAAAGATTTTTGAAAAATTCTTTTTCATTATAAACTGACTCCTTATATTTGATCGCTTGATATTCTATTCCGTAAAGTCCATCAAATGTCCGTCAATTTAACGCCGAACCAAAACAAGATAAAATTTTACGCTAAGATTAACATACCCTATTAAACCGAGCATTAGTTATTTCTATTCACTCGGTTAAAACGTAACATTTTAAAAACTTCAATTCTTTATCCCCGCCCGCGATTTTCGTCTTTTCCATTCTGAAATTTTTCCAGCCGCATTTTAAAATCACTTTTACGGCGAACGCGACGTCGTTATAATCTTCGAAAATAAGATATTCGGGAGACCCCATCGCTTTGGTTTCGACCTGCGACAAGGACAGACATTCGGATTCGGGATCCCCGCTGAAATACGCGCAAAAATCCGCGTCGGCTTGTGATAATACGATAAAACGTTTCTTCATCTTTTGTTTCTCCTTAGTAATATGAGAATATTTTACAAAAAGTTTACCGTATTGTCAAGCATATTTATATATTTTGTTCAAAATTTAATAAATTTTAAATGATAATCTTTTTAATTTTTACAAAATATATAAAATTCATTCAAAATTGAGCGATTTTCTTTAATAATCCGCAAGGTCGGACTCGAATTTGGTCTTATGTATCGTCCCTTTGGGGTGATGGGGCGGCGCGTATAGAGAATACAGTTTAAGCGGAACGTTTCCGTCGTTTATGACGTTATGCCAAGTTCCCGCGGGGATCAATATCGCGTAATCGGAATTGGCGTTCCCGACAAATCTTACCCCTTGTTTGGTATCGCCCATATAGACGGCGCCGACGCCGTATTCTACCCTTAAAAATTGATCGTTGTCGTTATGTTGTTCAAGACCCACTTCTCCGCCGACGGGAATAGACATAACGGTAAGTTGCAGGTGTTCGCCCGTCCATATTTCCCTGCGGTAGAAATTATTGGAACGCGTCGCGTTCTCTATATTGAAAAGCAGCGGCTTATCTCCCGAGTTTATTAAATTTTGATTTTCCATAATCGGTAACTCCATAATATACTGTATGAAAAACCGTGAAATTTTGTTATTTAAATAAACGGCGAAGTTTAAAAATAAAGGACGGCTTAAACCGCATTTCCGTTAGGGATTTCGGTAAGGCTGTTCTTTGAGAATCAGGCGTGGCGTGATGCCACGCCTTTTCTCTTGTTTGTTTCAGTCGAAGTCGGGAATTTCTACGGTTCCGATGAAGTTGTAAGTAATTGTTTAAGTGGACAAAAAGCCTCGATAGAAGCCTACGAGCAAACAACGTTTGGTGTAGTAGGCTACACCTTTATCAAAAGGTCAGCCTGCTACGTCATATCGTTGAAAATTCAAATTTTCACTTCCCGATTTTGGGAAGTGAAAAACTTTTTTGCGAACTTTTTGCTTTGTGATACTTTGACGATACTATATCACTAAAAATTCTTTGTAAAAATCAGGGTGTTGAAAAACTTCAACACCCTAACTGTTTTTTATTATTTTCGTTCGGTTCGCCCAAACTATTTGTTTGGATATTATTTCTTTTTGAAGATTGCGACGAATTCCGCCCAAGTCTTTTTCTTAACCGCGAACCACACGATGACGAAGGCTCCGCAGCCGACCACCAGCACGCAGAAAATGACAATGAGCGCGATCACGCCACCGGGAAGTCCCTTCTTTGCGGTCGCTTCGGCTTCTTTCTCTGCGTAAGTCTGTTCGGCAACCGTCAGAACGCTGTAATTGGTTACGAGTTCTTTTTGTTCGGGAGTCAGCGCCTCGTAAGCCGCTTTCGCCGCGTCGATCTTACCTTTGCTTTCGTTGGTGTATTCTACTGTACCGATAGCAGTAATAAGCGTTTTAACAGCATCTATTTTGGCTTGATTTTCATCGGCTTTCGCTTGATCGACAGCACCGTTCAATGCCGTTACCGCATCGGAAATCTCCGCTTCCGTCTTGTTATCATCGTTCTTTACGGAAGTTGCAACGTCAATAGCGTTTTGCAGTGTCGCCGCAATGTCGGGATGCTCCGACGATATAGAATTATAATATTCGCTTGCGCTACCGATCGCCGCAATAAGCGCCGTTTTGTCGTTAGCATTGACCGTAACGCTCAAGTTTTGTTCGACCGTATTGTAGTTGTCGGTGTCATCGGGTGTAAAGGTAGCCGCAAAGGTATTCGTACCTGCATTACCAACGCTTGCTGTACCGTCAGCCCAAGACCAGCCTGTCGGAAGCGAAATGCTT
>JAFVCP010000069.1 GCA_017479185.1 Clostridia bacterium | reverse complement strand
TAGAGGACGATCTAGAGGATAAGAGAAAGATAAACGACATTCTCGTAAGTCTTGGAGTGGACGAAGCCGTTCGCTATTGGTGGCCCTCTAAATATAAAGACGATACGAGAGTGTGGATAGGATACGAAGAATATCTCGGAAAGGGACTCGAAGCGATAGAAGAAGATCTCGAAGTATACGATTTTCCCGTGTCGCTCCACGTTATGGGCGGGCTTGATCAGTCGCCGAGGACGATACAGTCGGAGATATACGAAAATATAAATTTATATCCTTGGTACGCGATAATCCACGGCTGTACGCCCGAACTTTACGGCAAGGCGTTCCGCGCGGTCAAAAAATTCGCGGACGAGGGAAGAAACAAGGGCAACTTTATGACGGTGATATGGAATGAGTGGACGGAAGGCAACTATCTCGAACCCGACGAAAAATACGGATACGGTATGCTCGAAGAAATAAAAAAGGCGATGGATGAAGAATAATGATCGAAAGAAAGAATAAAAGAGAGGGAAGGATAGCGATATTTGCAGTCGCGCACGGGGTGTATTGGGAACAGTTCCCCGGTCTGTACGACAATATGATGGGGTTTCATAAAACCCTTTGCGAAAAGGTGAGAAAAAACGAAGTCGAGGTTTGCGATTTCGGGATAGTCGATTCGAGCGAAAAGGCGTTCTCGGTCGCGGAAAAGATACGCGCGGCTTCGCCCGACGCGGTATTTTGCAATATGATAACCTACGCGACCTCGTCGGTTTTCGCGCCCGTGTTAAAGGCGGTGGACGCGCCGATGGTACTCGTCGCTCTTCAACCCAGAAGGGCTATGGATTATACTAAGGCAAACACCTTTATGCAACTCGAAAACGACAGTATCTGTTCGGTACCCGAGTTTACGGGCGTGGCGATACGCTTCGGGAAAAAGATCTCGGATATAATAATCGGAACTTTGACGGACGACGAAAAGGCGGACGCGGAGTTGGCGGAATGGTGCGATATAGCCAAAGTTTTGCACGGTCTTAAAGGCGCGAGATTGGGGCTTATGGGACACGTTTTGGAAGCGATGTACGATATGCACGCCGATCCTACCGCGATCGCTTCGGCGTTCGGCGTTCACGTTCCCTTGCTCGAAATAGACGACCTTACCGAAGTTTACGACGAGGCGACGGACGAGGAGATAAACGCCAAGATAAAACTCATAAAAGCAGAGTTCGATATGCCCGATCCCGTAAGCGATCCCGTAACGATGAAACTCACCGACGCGGATCTTTATCAGGCGGCGCGCTCGGCGGTCGCTCTCGACAGGCTGGTCGAAAAGTACCGCCTCGACGGAATGGCTTATTATTACGAGGGCAAAGAGGGCAGCGAGCAAAGAAAGGTCGCGACCTCGCTTATCGTCGGAAATTCCATACTCAACGCGCAAGGTATACCTATGTGCGGGGAGTTCGACATAAAGACCAATATCGCTATGTTTATAATGGACAGGTTGGATATGGGCGGAAGTTTCGCCGAACTTCATCCTTTCGATTTCGACGATAACGTCATTTTGATAGGACACGACGGACCTCATCATATAAAGATAGCCGAGGGAAAGCCCATTCTCCGTTCGCTCAGTAAATATCACGGCAAACCCGGCTCGGGCGCTTCGGTAGAGTTCAAACTCAAAGAGGGACCGATAACTATGCTGGGGATAACCCAGACCGCCGCGGGAAAATTCCGCTTTATAATAGGCGAGGGGTATTCCAAATCGGGACCGATCCCGCCGACGGGCAACACCAACACGAGAGGATATTTCCCGCCCGATACCAAGGATTTCATAAAGAGATGGTGTATGGAAGGACCAACGCACCATTACGCGCTCGGGATAGGGCATAAGGCGGACGTAATAAAGAAGATAGCCGACGCGCTCGGTATAGACAGCGTTATAGTACGCTGACAGGCGAGGGATAATGGAGATAGAGAAGAATACGGTCGCCGCCAAAGGACAGTTCGAAGAGTACGATAGAGTAAGACCGGTATACAGAGGCGGAGAGAAAAAGATTTTGTTTTTGGGAAATTCGATAACGAGGCACGCTCCGGCGGCGGACATAGGTTGGTTCGACGATTGGGGAATGGCTGCGAGCGCGGAAGAAAAGGACTACGTTCACGTCGCGGTAGGTATGCTCGACGGGATCTTCGGTAAAGTCGATTATTGTACGGCTTGTTGCGGGGATTGGGAACGCGCCTACTTCGAGGACGAAAAGATACCCCGTTGGAAACTCGCCGCCGATTTCGGCGCGGACGTAATAGTCGTCCGTTTGGGCGAAAATATATGGGGACCTCTTCGCGAAAATCTCGACGCGGTGCCGCTCTATCCCCACCTCGACAAATTCGTAAAATATTTTAAGACCAAGAAAAACGCGGTCGTCGTTATGACCGATCTTTTCTGGTCGTACGAGGGAATAGATCGCGTAATAAAAAAGGTCTGCGATGACAACGGCTATAAATTCGTCCGTATCGGAGATTTGGGAGATAAGGACGAAATGAAGGCGCTCGGTCTTTTCGCGCACGAAGGCGTTTCCCTTCATCCCAACGACAGGGGAATGCGTTTTATAGCGGAGAGGATAGTCGAAGAGATAAAAAATTCGTTATAACGAGGATAAAATGAGTTTAAAAATAACAAAACTCGTCGCGTGTCTGATCGCGGCGCTTGCGGCGGCGCTCCTTTTCGCGTCGTGCGGGGTTTCTTCCGGCGATACGGCGGGAAGAACGACCGTGGATATAAAAAGGAGTATGAATAGCGTCGTAACCGTTGCCGCCGACAAGAGCGAAGGGGAAGAAAACGCCGACCTCGACGGGTTTCGGAACAATTTAAGCGTTTATATCGACAATATAAACGGCAAGTCGAAAGATACCGATATGCTGTCTTTCGGCGATTGTTACGAAGGGGAAGACGTTTTTTCCGCCGTCGTTTCCACGAGGCGATTAAACGAACAGATCGTCGGACTTGGTTCGATAATAGGCGGCAGTTCGAAGAATTTCGTCGAAAACAACACCAAAAATCTCGAAACCGTCGAGGATTTTTACGAGGGTTTCATAAGCGAGAAGTTGTTCAGGATCTACTCGGACGGAAGCGTCGCAACTCACGAGATAAAATCACGCGACAACGATATATCTTTAAAGGCGAAGTCGGTAAATAGCGGCGAAATAATTTCGTTCGAAGATTTTAAGGTCGCGCTCGTCAACAATAATTATAAAATACTTTTTTTCGAACTCGTGGATCTCGAATATACCGACGAGATAGTTTTTAATTTGCCGGGAAATGTCAAATACCTTTCGGCGATGATCGACGGCGGGAGCGGTGAAGAGATTCGTACTCTTTCGGCGGAAGGCTCGACTGTTACCGTAAAGGCGACGCCCCTCGTCTTTTCGACGGGAGAAAAACAAGCCTTTTTCGGATATTTCGTCTACGAGGAGAGCCTTTCTCCTTGGGCGATAGCGGGAATAGTGGTCGGCGTCGCGGCGCTTTTGGCTCTCGCGTACTTCGGCTTTATAAAAGGCGGTTTCAAGGCGTTTTTCGCCGGTAAAGTGTGGAAGAGAATGGTAAGATACAAGTTTTTGTATCTCCTTTTGCTGCCCGCGTTTTCGCTCGTAATAATTTTCCGTTATATGCCTATGCTTTGGCTGTCGGCGGGATTTATGGACTATAACCTTTTAGAAGGTCTTGGCAGCGAATGGGTGGGGCTTAAATATTTCAAAGGCGTCTTTTTCGCGACCAACACCGCCGAAATGTACAGGATATTCAGAAATACAATATTTATATCGTTGATACGTATCGCGTCCAATCTTCCCGTGATATTGCTTCTCGCGATGCTCGTAAATTCCATAAAGAACAGGAAAATAAGAACGGCGTTCCAGACCGTATCCTTTATTCCTTATTTCCTTTCGTGGGTTGCGGTAGGCGGCATATTCAACGCCCTTTTAAACCCCAATAACGGAGTGATAAACGGCGTTTTCGGCTTGTCGACAAATTGGTACGGCGACCCCGAACCCTGGTGGGCGATACTCTCGGTGTCCTCGCTTTGGAAAGGAATGGGTTGGGGAACTTTGATATACATTTCCGCTATGTGTAATATCGACGGGGAATTGTACGAGGCTTGCTCCTTGGACGGCGGGGGAACTTTACGCCAACTTTGGACGGTAACCTTGCCGGGTATAATGAATATAATTTGCCTTCAACTTATTTTAGACGTAAGCAATATAATGCGCGACAATTACGAACAGATCCTCGCTATGACCAACGGTCAGGTTACGGGACCGATACAGGAAACGGTGGACGTGGTCGGGCGAATATCGTATACGGCGCTGAGTAAAGGCAATTTCGGCTCCGCGACGGCGATAGGGCTTATTCAGGGCGTGATAGGCAGCATTTTGGTTCTTATAACCAATAAAATAGTCAAAAAAACCGAAAACGAGGGGATAATCTGATGGTCGGCAGAAGAAAAAACGTAACTATGACGATAGTCAAGGTGATAGCGATAGTTATCTTTTCGCTATTCTTCATAATACCCCTGTGGCTTGTAATAACGGCGTCGATCACGGACTCCGTAACCTTTATACGCGACGGATATTCGTTTTTGCCCAAAAACGTAAGTTTTAAGGCGTTCGCGTATATATTTTCCAATCCTCTCGTCGTAAGAGGTCTTATAAACTCGACGATAGCGACAGTTTCCGTAACTCTTTTGTCGGTTTTGGTAAATACTTCCGCGGCTTACGTTCTTCACGAAAAGAATTTGCCGGGGCATAAGTTGCTCAATACCATAGTCGTGTTCACAATGTTTTTCAATACGGGAATGATCCCCATCGTTTTGGTTATTCGGGCGATAGGAATGTATAATTCGCCGATGGTAATAGTAATACCCGCGGTTTTAAACGTCTACAATATACTTCTTATAAGAAATTATTTCTATTCGCTCCCGCCGTCCTTAAAAGAGGCGCCGATGATAGACGGAGCGAGCCAATTTCAGATATTCGTCAAGGTAATGGTCCCCGTTTCCACGCCCATAATCGCGACTACGGCGCTTATGGCTTTCGTTACGAAGTGGAACAGTTATATGGATATACTCTATTACGTCAATAAGGACAATACTTCGCTTTGGACGATACAATTCGTCGTGCAGGAAATGCTCGCCGATTTCAAGGCTTTTTCGAGCGATGACGGCGTGATGAGCAAAGGCGTGGTCCAATCCGCGACGATAATAATAACCATTTTGCCGCTTATGATACTCTTTCCGCTGTTGCAGAAGTATTTCGTCGACGGAATGACGTTGGGCGCGGTAAAGGGATAAATTTTGAAAAATTCGAGAAGGTACCTTCTCTTTTGCGTAAACGCAAAAGAGATGCCTTAAATATAAAAAAATAAAAATTCGTAAGGAGGAATTTTTATGATGAAGAAAAGTTACTCAACGCCCGCTGTGGAAGTTTATTCCATAAGCAATGACAGTTTTTTGCTGACAAGCGGGGAAACGCAGGTTTTCGAAGTCGATAATATCGGCTTCTGGAACGAGGATTGGTAAGGGGGGAAGAAAGATGAAAACGAGAAGTAAAATTTTGACTTCATTGCTTTGCGCTGCGTTTTGCGTCCTTTGCCTTACTTTCGCCGCGACGAGTTTTAACGGTTTCACCGCGCTAGCGGACGAAACGCCCGCTCTTACGGTAACAATGGCGGGTACTGCGTCGGTAAGAAAGGTCGATCCTGTCGGAATAAGGTTCGAAACTACCTATTCGGGCGATTTTTCGTCGGGCGCTTTCGACGGTTATTCCTTCGGAACTCTCGTAATACCGACCGACCTTTTAAACGGAGAACTTACCAAGGAAACGGCTAAGGCTATCGATATCGAACAACTCGCTTGGGCGAGCCAAAGCGATAACAGTCGGGTGTTCTACGCGGTTTTGGCGAATATTCCCGAGAACGCTTCGGCTTACGCGAGAGATCTCACCGCGAGAAGTTATTACAGGACCGACGAAGGGGAGTACGTTTATTCTTCAACCACGGTCGAAAGAAGTATCGCGAAAGTAGCGTCGCTCGCAATAAACGACGGGGATTCTACCGAACTTTTGCAGACTTTCGTTAAGGCGGTCGCGACGGGCGTCAGCCTTTCGGAGAGCCAAGCGGAGATGGTAGTCGGCGGAAAATATACGTTATCTGCTACGACGGCGCCTTCGGGGTACGGTGTGTATTGGAGAAGCGGCGACGAAGATATAGCGACGGTGGATAAAAACGGAAAAGTAACCGCAGTTTCCGTGGGAACGACGACCATAACGGCTGAATTCGGAGATTATTCGGCTTCGGCGACGGTTACGGTAAAGAATCACATCGAAAAAGACGGCTCGGAAATAATTTTCGGAAGGCAAAATAACGCCGAATATTCAAAAGTACCTGACGGAACGGTTATCGGGACTCGCGAAAACGTCTATAAATTCGTCGATACCGATACTAACGACGGGTGGACCGACAGGATACAGTTATACGAATCTTCACATAGAGTAGGCGCGGATAAAACGGCGGAAAACGGATTGGATTATCAGTACGCGACGAGCGCCGAAGCATACGAAGGTATGAAGGCGAAAAATTACAATTTCGTAACCTTTGACTTTTATCTTGCGAGCGGATCTTTGAAGATCGCATCTGTCAAAAGCGACGGAACAAACGCCACGAACACTTATACCACGAGTTCGATAACCAATAATAATCCCAATATCGGATTATATTATCGCGGAGAGGAAATAACCGATAAGATCGCCACGCGCAGGTGGTATACGGTGATCGTCGACAGAAAGAATACGGTAAATCCCGGAAGTAATTGGTCGGCGATAGATTTTGCCGGAACAAACGCCACGGTGTATTTCGATAATATCAGATACTATTACGATGAAAGTTGCTATACCGATTTCGTGGGTTACGCTCAAAAAGACGGATATATGGAATACGACGGAAGCGAACTTGTTTGGGGTAATCACGGGAACGCGGCGAGTACCTATAAAATAGTAGACGGCGAGTACGGCAGAGAGAACGTTTATCAACTTTCTATCGCGAAAGACGATTGGAAGGATAAACTTATGGTTTACGAATCAGGGCATTCTATCGGAAGCAATGACGTAAACGAAGATAAAGTCGTACCGTATCTTAACGCTTCGACGGCATTCTCGAATCTTACCTCGCGAGGGTATAATTATATAGCGTTCGACGTTTGCTTTACGAGCGGTTCGAAAATAAGAGTAAACGCTCCCGACTATACCGGTACAAGCGATAAGAGAAACGACTACGTTGCAGGCGGAGTTATAAGCAGTCAGACGCATACCAATAAAAACGTAAGACTTTACGATGAAAACGGAATGATAATAGCGGAACTTATTGACGATGAACACAAGGTAACTTCATCCGGTGAAATAAGATACAACGGCATTGAAGTTGGTGAAAACCAAGTTGTTACAAAAGGC
>JAFVCP010000068.1 GCA_017479185.1 Clostridia bacterium | reverse complement strand
GTTTTTCGTTGACTATCCTTCTCGACTCCGCTTTCGCCTTGGTATAGAATTTATCTCTTTCCCGCTCGAGCCTTTTCTTTTCTTCGTCGATCTCTTTAAGAACCTTTTCTTCCTCGATTTTTAGTTCGGAGAGTTTTCTCTCCGTTTCCGTCGCTTTATATCTCGACAACTCCGCCTCTCGAAGCACTTTTTCGAAAGAGATCTTATCTTCGCCGAGCAGCGAATACGCCCTGTTTATCAATTCGCGATCAAGTCCAAGAGTTTTGGATATTTCGATGGCGTTCGAACTGCCCGGGATCCCTACGCTTATCTTGTATAGAGGAGCGAAAGTTTCCGGATCGAATTCCATACAGGCGTTTTTTATCTCGCTTTGCCCGTAAGCGAACTCTTTAAGAGAAGAATAATGCGTCGTTATTATTCCGAAACTGCCCGCCTTTATAAGATATTCTATCACCGCCCGAGCAATAGCGCCTCCCTCTTCGGGATCGGTCCCCGCGCCTATTTCGTCTATTAAAACGAGGGACTTACCGTCGACGCTTTCGGTTATTTCAACGATATTTTTTATATGCGAAGAAAAAGTCGAAAGGTTTTGCTCGATGCTTTGCTCGTCTCCTACGTCGCAGAATATTTTATCGAAGAACGAAAGCGTAGTACCTTCCGCCGCGGGTATAAATATTCCGCTCGCCGCCATAACGGAAAACAGACCTATCATTTTAAGGGTAACCGTTTTACCGCCCGTATTCGGTCCCGTGATAAGCAGATACCTATAACCGTCCCCGAATTTTAAATCGAGCGGAACAACTTTTTTCGCGTCTATCAACGGGTGCCTTCCCTTGATCACTTCAACTATCCCGTTGGCGTTGAATTTCGGCTCCACGCTTCTCGTTTTATAGGCGTAAACAGCCTTTGAAAATACGAGATCGATCTCGCAAAGGCGATCCTCGTTATTTCTTAAATTTTCGGAGATCGCGCCGACTTTTACGGACAGATCGCTCAAAATCCTATCTATCTCGTCCTGTTCCTCTATGGTCGCCGTTCTCAAAGAATTATTGAGTTCGAGGACCGCGGTAGGCTCTATGAACACCGTCGAACCCGTCGACGACTGATCGTGAACAAACCCGCTTATCTGGTTTTTAAACTCGCTTTTAACGGGCAGAACGTATCTGTCCCTTCTCATCGTGATTATATTTTCCTGCAAATATTTTCCGCTTCCGTCTTTCAAAAAAGAAGCGAGTTTTTCCCTTATCTGCTCGTTTATTCTCTTTATGCTTTTTCTGATCGAGAAAAGCCGTTCCGAGGCGTTATCGCTCATCGCCTCTTCGGATAGTATCTTCGTCGTTATCTCCCTTTCAAGATATTCGTCGACGAAAATGCGGTTTATTATTTCCCGCAATATCGGAGCGTTTTCTTCGGCGCTACGCATTGCCGATTCCGACAACAATCTCCCGCTCTTCAAAAGCCGAGCGACTTTTAAGAGTTCTCCCATAGAAAGACAAGCCCCTTTGGGCGCCTTAATGAGAATATCCCCAAGATCGTCGTAAGCCGAAACGCCGCCGACTCCGCAATCGTAAAGAAGTTTTATCCCTTCCCTCGTCATATCAAGGCGTCTTTTCGCGGAAAGGAAATCGCTCTCCGGTCTTAAACCGACTAAAATCTCCCTCGTCTTTTTTAAAGCGCAATATTCGGAAATTTTATTCTTAACCTTATCGAATTCCAAAGATCTCAATACTTTATCCGTTACCATTATAGCGCACCTCTCTTGTAATTGCCCCAAGTCGTTTTTATTTTAGGATCGCCATTTTTCAAACGTTGCAATGCGGAACGATCCAAACCAATGATATTATAAAAATTCAACTTCGCTTCCGGAATCGATAAACAGGCGCCGTTATAGACTTCAAAAACACATTTTTTACCCAAAACGTATCTTCTGATCCTGAAATTGTGTCCCATTTCGTCTTTGAGAGAAAACCATTCTCCCCTTTTACAGGACGAACATTTTCTTCCGAAAGGACAATAGATAAATTCCATAAGGCGAATACTCCCCTTACTGAAAAGATAACCCGCGTTATCGCCCAATTCCGACAACTGACTTTTCGATATTTCCTGCGACAACACCGGAACGCAATCGCCCGACTCGCTCAAATACGACAGGTCGAGAGAATTGAAAATATTAAGCCCGATACCCGCTATAAATTTCAAGTTCAAAGATTTTGCAATGCCGACGCCGTTCAAGCCGTCGGCATATATCCCGTCAAACTTATCGACGATCGATAAGATCTCGTCGCTTTGCTTTTTATCCGTAAATGCGGGAACAAATAAAAACACTTTATGTTTTTCCCTTATTTTTAAAACCTTTTCCTCTTCTGCCTTTCCGTAGTTTTTAGGCGCGTACACAACAAAAAACTCTTCCGAAAAACAAATATCGGAAAGATCGTCGGTCATAACAACAGCGCGTTCTTCAAATTTGAAATTATACGAAAAATCCTTTTTAAAATCGGCGATTTTGCAACTTTTTATGCCTTTCGAAAAAACTTTTTCATATAGCGACGAACGCATTTTATTCAACTTTGATTTGGGAATAAATTGTTCGCCGTCGATCTCGATTTCAGCCTTTGCGATCCTAAACGGATACTTATCGGTTTTATATAAATTGTCTACAATTTCCGACTCCGACACTCCTGAAGATACAGCCTTTTCAAGAGGCTCGTCCGAATAAACCGTTATACCTTCCGAAGAAAATGAAGCCCTTTCGCCGACTTTAAACACCGCCTTTACCGACAAATTTTTATATTTCTTGTTTTTTTCGATATCTCCCCTTAAAGATTCGTCCTTTGTAATTCTCACTTCGTCGCCGACGACCGCGTCCCCTTTTATTTCGACCTCTTTACCGTTTTTAACGCAAACCGCGCTCCCCACTTCGTACCCCTTTCGCAATATCTTAAAGCAATCTCCGACGGAGAAAACTTCTTTGCCGTCAACGACGGCTATTCTCCCTTTTATCTGCCCTATCCTTCCGACCGAAAGCCCGATATTGCCCTGAACTTTATCCGAAATGAGTTTATCGTCGATACCGAAAGTATACCCTTCGGTAAAATCCCCTCTGTTAAAAGTCCTTTTTATCTCATCCAACGAATAACTTTTACCTTCGACTGCGTTTCTGTAACACCTTGACGCAAACCCGACGTATTCGGGAGATCTCATTCTCCCTTCGATTTTTATACTCTTAACGCCGAGAGCCTCGATATCTTTTATTCTATCTATCAAAGCCAGATCGGCAAGAGAGATAGGATACCGACCGCCCTCTTTTGTTTCAAGCGAATATTTCTGCCTACAAGGCTGTTTGCACAATCCCCTGTTGCCGCTGTTTCCGCCGATAAAAGAACTCGCGTAACAATGTCCCGAAAAACAAGAGCAAAGCGCGCCGTGAGCAAATATCTCCACGTCGATAAATTTCGCTATCTCTCTTATCTCGTCAGCCCCCGTTTCCCTTGCGAGTATTACGCGATCGAAAAGATTTTCCTTCGCAAATCCGGCGCCGTAAACGTCGTTCACGCCCGCCTGCGTACTTAAATGCAATTCAATATCGGGAAAATACGTTTTTAACGTTTTTCCCATAAATACGTCCTGAATTATAAAAGCGTCGGCGCCCGCCTCGTAAACGACTTTCGCCGTTTCGAAAAAATCGCCGAGTTCCTCGTCTTTTATCAAGGTGTTTAACGCAACGTAAACCTTGACGTCCAATGCGTGAGCGTACGAACAAAAATACGAAATATTTTCTCTCGTAAAATTAGCGGCGTTTCTTCTCGCGGAAAAGTCGCTCATTCCAAGATACACTGCGGTCGCTCCGTTATTCACTGCGGCGAAAAAACTCTCCTCGTTGCCGCAAGGCGCTAAAATTTCCATCATAAGGCAGTTACTCCTCAATATATTTTAGCAAATATTTCGCTTTTTGAAAAGAAAAAACGAAAAGAAACTTTTCGTTTTTTATATTTTTATTAAAATCGGCTTTCAATCTAATCGGCAAAACCCGACGACACGGTATTAAAGTACGCTTGCGGGACTTTACCCACGATAAGATTATCATACGCGAGAATGGTTATTTTATCATCCGCGATCCTCGAAGTCGCCCCCGCAACGATACTCACTTCGGAATATATATTCACCAATAAAGTATGCCTCGTTTGATTTATCCCCGCGCTCGTAAATTCGGAAACGAGATCGCATTTGACCGAGGAAACAGAAAGAAGTTTCATATTTATCTTCGGACCCAATCCGTAGGCAAGTCTTATTCCGCTGAAAGCGCCCAACGGAACCTCAACTCCGCTCCGACTCTTTTCATCCAAAATATTAAAAGTTTGCCGAGCGATCTCTGACGCGAAACAATCGACTTTAAAACTGTCTGTCAAAATCATCGAAACGTCCCCGTTACCGTTTTTTTCAACGGTTACGAGAGATGAATAATCGTAATTCGGTATTACCGTTTCAACGGCGCTATAGGACGCGGAAGAAATATACGATCCGAAACTTTTTTCAGCCGTTTCAACCAACATTTTTTCCGACGAAAAATATAAATACGAACATAAAACTATAAAAGCGGCTATAAAACAAATAAATTTTAACCTTTTACTCGTAGCGCGTTTCATAATATATTATATGTTCGCAAATTTATTTTTAGCCAAATGAAAAAAATAAAGGCAAAAATCGTCGCGGTTTACGAAAAATCAAATATCGCCCGTAGGATCGTCTCTTCGCCGTCAATTCCTTTTAGATTTAGCCCTGAATACCAACGCTATAATAAATCCGAAGAACACGGCTGCCGTAACGCCTGCCGCCGCGGCGGACAAACTACCCGTGAACGCCCCGAAAAGTCCCTGCTTAGCGCCCTTGATACCGCCGTTTGCAAGCAAATACCCAAACCCGGAAATGGGAACCGTCGCCCCCGCTCCGCCGAAATCCACAAGATATTCGTATAGCCCGAACGCCTGAAGTATCAATCCCCCGAGCATAAAATACACGAGTATTTTACCCGAAGTAATTTTCGTATAATTTATGAGCAGTTGCGCGATTACGCATATCATTCCGCCAACTAAAAACGCCCTTAAATAAGTTAAAATCACGTCTTCTATCATTTAATTCACCTCGTTTTCTATCCCTACCGCGTGCGCGATCGAAGGGATACTTTCCCCTTGTTGCGTCGTTAGGGTGGAAAGAAGCGCTCCCGTCGCGACAAACAACACCTTATTAAGTTTTTTCTTCCTCATCTTATCGTAAATATACGAATTAAAAACGCTGGCGCTACACCCCGCGCCGCTTCCGCCCTGATACTCTTCTTCGTCGATATTATATATCAATTCTCCGCAATCAACGTGATTTTTATCTATATCCACGCCTCTTTCTCTCAAAACTTTTTTTAACAGTCTGCTTCCGAGCGCCCCGAGATCACCCGTTACGATAAGGTCGTAATAGGAAGATTTCAAGTTGAGATTTTCCAAATGCGTCTTTATTGTCGCCGCCGCCGCAGTAGCCATCGCCGCGCCCATATTATTTGCGTCTTTAACTCCGAAATCGCTGACTATGCCGAAGGTCGCATGCGTAATATGCGGAAATTCGTCAGATCTCTTTGAAGAAATAACGGCGCTCCCCGCCCCCGTAACAGTCCATTGAGATTGTGGCGGTCTTACGCATCCCAACTCCAAAGGATATCTGTACTGCCTTTCCGCCGTTGAAAAATGACTTCCCGTCGCCGCAACGACGTTATCGAAATATCCACCGTCGGTCATCATCGCCCCGAGTGCAAGCGCTTCCGTCATAGTCGAACAAGCGTTATACACTCCTATAAAGGGGATTTCAAAACTCCTTGCGGCAAAACTCGACGAAACTATTTGATTCAACAGATCCCCCGACAGCAGAGCGTCGATATTTTCAACCGAAAGTCCGGCGTTAACCACCGATTTTTCAATAGCGTAAGAAAGCATTTTACATTCAGCCTTTTCATAAGTTTTTTCGCCGAAAGTATCGTCGAAAATTATTCTTTCGAAAAATCTTCCGAGCGGACCTTCTCCCTCTTTGGGACCTACTATCGATGAAGTTGCGATAATAGAAGGTTTTGAGTAAAATTTAATGGTTTTTTGCATAATAAAAGTCCTCGCCCGATATTATGAGCAAGGACAAAATTATTATACAATTCATACACACAGGAACAACAAAACTCTCAAACGTCTAATATTGCCGAACCTCTATAAGTTTTGTTTTAATCATTTACAGAACAACAAAACTCTCAAACATCATGAACAGTTAAGCAATAATGTTCTATGGTTTTAATCATTTACAGAACAACAAAACTCTCAAACTCAATTCGGCTTGAATTTGCGGGATTGCTTGTTTTAATCATTTACAGAACAACAAAACTC
>JAFVCP010000067.1 GCA_017479185.1 Clostridia bacterium | reverse complement strand
TTTCAGGGGAAAACAGTATAACGGAAAGCATACCCCCCTTATCGACGAGGGGACGTTCGAAGAGGCGCGGCAGGTGTTAAAACGCAATTCGCGGGCGAAGGGTTCGTCCGAGTATTTGCTTTCTTCCTTGCTTTATTGCGGTAATTGCGGCGCGAAAATGAGATATATGAAATGGGGCAAGGGCGAAAAGGCGACTACTAAAATATTGTGCTATTCGAGATTTCCGTCCAACAAAAGCCAACTGATCAAAAATCCCGATTGCGACAACTTCGTATACGACGCCGAAGAAGTCGAAGAAAAGGCGGTCGGGAAACTTATGGAGTTTTCGGTGCGTTATTCCGACGATATCGACAATAATCGACTCATAGAGGGGGATATCGTCAAAATTCTCGAAAAAAAACTGAGCGAGGTAAAAGAAGAATACAAAAGGTGTATTTTGGCTTACAGAAAAATAGGCGACGAAAACATTTTAGAGCAGGCGGCGGAAGTCGACAGGGAGAGGAAGAAGATAGAGCGGGATATTTCCGACGAAAGGGCGAAGAGAAATATGCTTTCCAAAATCGAAGCGGACGAGGAGAGAATAAAAAGTCTGCCGTCGACCTGGAAAAATATGACCGCGAAGGAAAGGCAGAAAATAATGAAGACCACCGTCGCGAAAATAATCCTTACTTCGGGGAATATGAAGATGATACTCAATAAAACGCAATACGAAATATTGACGAACTCCTCTCTTGATAATTGAGAGGAGTTCGATTTGCTTTTTATAGTGTTTTAACAACCATTTACGTTGTTATCAATAATTGAACCGGACTTTCATATCGGATATTTGCCGATTGGCCCAATAGCGGTAGGGGATAAGTTTAAGTTCGAAGTTTTCTTCCCTTGGCGGATCAAATGAGTAGAGCGTATTCGTTTTAATAAGCCTTTTTGCTTTTACCGTCGCGGTAACGCCGAAGGTTTTGTCTTTTTCTATCTTTACCCTCGCGTTTTTGTCTACGACCACGCCCGACAGTTCGCCGTTGTCGACGCCTTCGGCGCAAAGGACGTCGCAGCCGTAGGAAAAGGCGATTTTTTTGAGATCGGCTGAAACCGACGGGTTCGCGTAATTTTTCTTTACCTTCATTTTGAAGTCGAGAACCATCTCTTCTCCGTTGAAAATTCGGTCGTAAACTATAAAACCGTTTTCTTCGTTGTCGAACTTTTCGTCGCACCATTCGGGTTTGCGGAGTTTAAGGAAGATCTTTTTGCCGTAAGAGTTGATTTTGAGTTTTATCCTGCCGCTTTTCGGGAAGTCTGATACGAGCGAAGCCTCTAAGCCGTCAAGAGAAAGGGAAGAGGAAATATATTGCGAGAGTATTAGCGTATCTCTTTCAGAATACCAAATGTATTCGGGCAGGTCGGCAATAAATCTGCAAACGTTCGGCGTAAGCGGTACGTATGCTGCCGCTTCCAACCATTTTGCTATGTCCGAATCCCAATAAATATGCGATTTGTTTTCCGTGGGCTTGCATTTAAGGGCGTAAAAACGTCCCGTTTCGGTAAACCTGCCCCTCAAAACGCAAGCGCCGAAAAGAGCGTATTTTTTGATGATTTTTACCAATCGCGAGCGAAGTCGTACTATACGTACTACGAGCGATCGGTTGGAGAAAAGGGCAAAAAAGACAACTTTTCGGAAACTATTGATGAAGTATGTTAATCCTATATATATTTTTTCATTTGTCTTTTGGGGGGCATACGCCGTATTTTTTCTAAAAAACCGCGATTTCCACTTCCGCAAGTTATTCCGATGATCATAGGAGAAATAAAACGGGTTTTAAGGTCTAACAACAGCCTCAGAGTGTCGAGGAGCATAAGGGATACGGCTTATAAGGTGTTGCAGGCGAGGACGGAGATCGAGCGCGAGAAAGACGACGTCGCGACGATGGGCGAAATAGCCGAAAAACTCAATATCGCCGAAAGGGAAGTGGCGTACGCGCTCGACGCGATATCCGATCCCGTTTCCCTTTACGATCCCGTGTATAATAAGAGCGGCGACGAACTTCTTCTTATGGACCAGATCGGCGACGAAAAGAATACCGACGAGAGGTGGACGGAAAACGTCGCGCTCGAAAACGCCGTGTCGAGGTTGTCGGACAGGGAGAGGAGAATACTGTATCTAAGATACTACGAGGGAAGAACGCAGACCGAAATATCGGAAGAGATAGGGCTTTCGCAGGCGCAGGTTTCGCGGCTTGAAAAAAACGCCCTTAAATTCGTGAAAAGCAAAATGTCGTAATATCCGATAGACAAAAAAGGACCTACGAAAAAATCGTAGGTCTTTTAAAGTTTTCCGATAAAATTATACGGTGTAGGTGGGAACTACCGCTCCGCCGAATTGTTCGATGATGAAGTCGTAAACTTCTTTGGTTTGAAGGGCTTCGATCAAAGCCTTTACCTTTTCGTTGTTTTCGTTGCCTCTCTTGACGGCGATAATGTTCGAATAGGTTTTAGCGGAGGCGCCGTCGGCTTTTTCGGAAGCGAGCGCGTCGGCGATCTTAAGTCCCGCAGAGATCGCGTAGTTTCCGTTTACTACGGCGAGCGTTCCGGCGTTGGATTCGGCGAGAAGTCCCGTGATGGTTTCAGCCGCAGCGAGGGTTACGGTATTGCCTTTTTTGTCGGTAATATCGAGGTCGGAGAGGGAGTCGGTAGCGGAAACTCCCGCTTTGAGGGTGATAAATCCTTCGTCCTGAAGAAGTAAAAGCGCTCTCGTGCAGTTGCTTCCGTCGTTGGGAACGATTATGGTGTATCCCGTTTTGGCGTTAGCGGCGTAATCGGTTTTGGAAACCTCTTTGCCGTAAAGACCGAGGGGTTCGTAGTGGACGTCGGCGGCTTTAACGATATCGGTGCCGCGTTGAGCGTTGAAATCGAGAAGGTAGGGTTCGTGTTGGAAGTAGTTGGCGTCGAGTTCTCCGTCGCTTAGAGCGGTGTTGGGAAGGACGTAGTCGTCGAAAGTTACGATCTCCAAAGTCCAGCCTTTTTCGGAAAGGGCGTCTTTGACGTGTTCCAAAATGACGGCGTGAGGCGTCGGAGAGGCTCCGACCTTAATGGTCTTGTCGTTGTTTCCGCCGCAGGAAGCGAGGGAAAGGGCGAGCGTTGCGGACAAAGCCGCGGTAAGAAGCAGAGAGATGAGTTTTTTCATTGTTTTGTTCTCCTTTTTAAAATAAAATTTATTTATTCCGGAAATGATCGCCTGACGAAAACAAATGATCTTATTTTCGTTGGGCTATTCTCTTGTCGGTTTTTTTCGCGTAAGTCATTCCCGCTTCCTGAATGACCTGAACGATTATAAGCGTCAAGAGAACGCATATCCAGATAATATCTTCGTTGTGTCTGTTGTGTCCGTAGACTATCGCGATCTGACCTAAGCCCGTACCGCCGATAGTCGCCGCCATAGCCGCGTATCCGAGGACGGTAACCGTTGAGATGACGGCGCCGATGACGAGAGAGGGCTTGGCTTCGGGCAAAAGAACTTTTACTATTATTTCGAGATCGCTCGCCCCCATAGAACGAGCCGCTTCGATAACGCCGCCGTCTATTTCCTTTAAGGAAGATTCGACCATTCTCGATATATACGGAGCGGACGCTATTACGAGCATAACGACCATCGCCTTGTTGCCTATTCCCGTTCCGACGATAAACCTCGCTACGGGAAGCATCGCTACCATAAGTATGATAAAGGGCATACTTCTGAAAATATTTACGATAAATCCGAGTATTTTATTGAGCCAGGGGATAGGTTTAAGTCCGCTTTTGTCGGTGGAGTAGAGCAAGACGCCCAGCGGCAGCCCTACGACGTAACCTATAAGCGAAGAGAGCAAAGTCATCCATACCGTATCCCATATTCCCATAAAAAGACTACCGCTTTCGATAAGTTTAGCAAGATCCGCGCTCATTGGTCTTCCTCCGCGAAGTATTTTATTCCCTTTTTTTCGAGGAATATTTTGGTTTGTTCAAACTCTTCTCGTCCGCCGACGAGGGTAAAGACGAGGTGTCCGTATATTTTGCCGTCGATCATCTTGGTGTCGGCGTAAACTATGTTGACCGCGATACCCTTTTCGAGGGCGAGGGCGGAAATGGCGGGGGTATTGGAACTTTCGCCGTTGAAAACAAGGCGGAATTTGTATCCGTTCTGATTTTTTATCGAGCGAATGAGGTCGGGTATGACGAGTTCTTTGGCTATTTCCGATTTGGGGTTGGAAAAGACTTCCGAAACCTCTCCGACTTCGGCGATCCTGCTGCTGTCGATGACCGCGACCTTTTTGCAGACGCTTTCTATAACTTTCATCTCGTGAGTGATGACGACTATCGTAATTCCGAGTTCGGAATTTATCTTTTTAAGAAGAGATAAAATAGAAGCGGTGGTGTTGGGGTCGAGCGCGCTCGTCGCCTCGTCGCAAAGCAGGTATTTCGGGTTGGTTGCAAGCGCTCTCGCGATCGCGACTCTCTGTTTCTGTCCGCCCGAAAGTTGAGAAGGGTAGGCTTTTTTCTTGTCCGAAAGCCCGACGATCTCCAAAAGTTCGTCCACTCTCGCGTCCGCCGTTTTTTTGTCGGTTTTGGCGAGTTCGAGGGGAAAACGCACGTTTTTTTCGACGGTACGTTGTTCTAAAAGGTTGAAGTTCTGAAATATCATTCCGATATTTCTCCTGACCTCTCTGAGTTGTTTAGGAGTGATCGCGGAAAGGTCGGTCCCGTCGACGATGACTTTTCCTCTTGTCGGGCGTTCGAGGAAATTTATACACCTTACGAGGGTGCTTTTTCCCGCGCCCGAAAGCCCTATGATACCGAAAATATCTCCGTCGGAAATAGTAAGATCGATCCCGCTTAAAGCGACGACGCTCTTTCCGCCCAGAGGGTATATTTTTTCGAGATTAACGAGTTCTATCATAATTTCCTTTAAAATAAACAAAGATCCCGTCCTGTATAAGGACGAGATCGATCGATTCGCGTTACCACCTTATTTCGCCGTTTGATTTCGCAAACGACCTTACGACGCTCTACGGTAAAAACCTTCACGCGCCTTCGCTTTAACGGGCGAACCCGTCGCCGACTAAAATATTCGCCGACGCCGCTCCAAGACCATGTTCGTTCGTATCTCCCTTACCCCTTTCACCACAGCGGGGCTTCTCTGCGCGGAAAATTGCGAATTACTCTTCTTTTCATTGCGTTTTTTATTAAATTTGCGTTTATTATATTACGATTAAAAAAATTTGTCAACGATTTTGAAGGGGTTTTTTAAAAATTTTTATATATTGAATTTCCGTTGCTGTCTATTGCGACTACGGCGGGGAAGTTTTCGACTTCCAATCGGTAAACGCCTTCGCTCAAAAGGTCGGGGAAAGCGACGAGATCGCATTTTTTTATTCGGTCGCCGTAAAGGGCGCCCGCTCCGCCTATCGCCGCGAAATAGCAGGCGTTGTTTCTTTTTATAGCCTTAATTACTTCCTCGCTCATCTCGCCTTTGCCTATCGCGGCGGTAAGACCGAGATCGAAAAGGGCGGGAGCGTACTTGTTCATTCTTGCCGAAGTCGTAGGTCCGCAACTGCCGCAAGCCTTTCCCTCTTTTGCGGGGCAAGGTCCCGCGTAGTATATCGTCGCCCCTTTCAGGTCGAAGGGCAGAGGTTTGTTTGATCGAACGTATTCGCATACGCGCTTGTGAGCCTCGTCCCTCGCGGTGTATAAAACTCCCGAGATAAAAACCGTCTGACCGGCTGTGAGTTCGGCGAGATCTTTTTTGTCGAAGGGCGAAACGAGAGTTTTCATATTAAATTTCCCCCTTTTCGCATCTTACGGCGTGGCATTGGATATTTACCGCGACGGGAAGTCCCGAGATATGCGTGGGCGCAAGCAGACAGGAAACGCCGAGGGCGGTGATCTTTCCGCCGAACCCTTGCGCTCCGATACCGAGCGCGTTTATTTTTTCGAGGGCGGTTTTTTCAATATATTTAACGTCCTCTCTCGGGCTGAAAACGCCGGGGTTTCTCGTAAGCGCTTTTTTGGCGTTCAGCGCCGCGACGTCGAAAGTTCCCCCTATCCCTACGCCTACGAAAACGGGCGGACAGGGGCGGGAGCCTGCGAGTTCTACGGTTTTGACTATCGCGTCGATTATCCCTTCTACTCCGTCCGCGGGCGTGAGCATATAGAGTTTGCTCATATTTTCGCTTCCGAATCCCTTCGGCAGGAAGGTTATCTGTATTTTATCGCCCGAAACGATCTCCGTATGTAAAAAGGCGGGCGAGTTGTCCCCGGGGTTTTCCCTCGTCAACGGGTCGCAGGTCGATTTTCTGAAATATCCCTCTTTATACGCTCTTACAACTCCGTCGTTTACGGCGTCGGAAAGCAGTTTTCCCTCTATAAAGACCTCTTGACCTATCTCCATAAGGACTACGGCGACTCCCGTATCCTGACAGACGGGCATATTTTGCTCTTTCGCCGTTTCAGCGTTTTCCAAAACGGTTTCGAGGGCGAATTTAGCCGAAGCGGAAGTTTCCCGCTTTAAAGAGTTTTCAAGGCTTTTAAGACAAGGTTCGGTAAGGTTCACGCCCGCCTTTAAAGCAAGCCTGTAAACGGCGTATTCTATTTGTTTGGAATTTATCTTTCTCATTTTATCTTCTCGAAATCGTCGGCGCCGTGTTTGCAGAGAGGGCAGACGAAATCTTCGGGGATTTCCTCTCCCTCGTAGACGTAACCGCAGATCTTGCAGACGTATCCCTTTTTCTTTTCCTCTTCGACCTTGGGCTTGGGCTTTACGTTGTCGAAATAATATTGATAGGTCATAGCCTTTTCGTCCGAGAGTTTTTTAGCCTCTTCGACTTCGGCGACGAATAATATATGCGTTCCGTAGTCGGTTTGGGAAATAACTTTCGCGGAGATGAAAGCGGAGCAGTGTTCGGTAATATATCTCAACCCGTTCCGACTTTCTTTAAAAGCGTCGAAGCCGTCGAACTTGTCTGTATCCCTGCCGCTTGTAAAGCCGAAGTTTTTAAAAAGTTCGAAAGGCGCGCTTTCGGATATTACGCTGACGTTGAATTTTTTGGTTTCGGAAATGACTTCGCAAGAATAATTGGCTTTGTTTACCGCTACGAGTATCCTCTTCGGCGTTTCGGTCAGTTGAATGACGGTGTTCACGATGCAGCCGTTGTGTTTTTTTCCGTAGGTCGTAACGACGAACAGTCCGTAAGAGAGGGTAAAAAACGCCGCCTTGTCGACGAGCGTCGACGAGCCTTCCTCTTGGCTTTGGTCTTGGGTTTTCGGAGATATGTCTTCGGCGAGTATTTTCGCGAGTTCACCGAGTTTTTCCGTCGTTTCGGGCTTTACGGACGAAATAATGGAGATCTTTTCTCCTATCACGGTCGTATTTTTTAAAGCGGAGATCTTTTCCTGAATGAGTTTTCCCGCGGTCGGCGCCCAACTTCCGTTTTCGACGATCGCGAAAGTCCTGTTTTGTATCGCGTGGGCGACGAGGTCGGAAAGGAAGTTTTCCATATTGACGAAAACGCCCGCGTTATAAGTAGTCGAGGCGACGACTATATGACTGTATTTGAAACTTTCCGCAATTAGGAGCGAGCAGTCGGTTTTGGAAACGTCGTAAACGGCGATATTCGAGATCCCCTCGTCGTGAAGTTTGGCGGCGAGTATCTCGGCGGCGTTTTCGGTGTCGCCGTAAACCGAAGCGTAAACGACGAGCGCGCCCTTTACTTCGGGAGTATAGGTTGCCCAACGGGAATATTTTTCGAGAAGATGATCGAAATTGTTTCTCCATAATAGCCCGTGAAGAGGGCATATCCTGTTTATTTTGAGCGTCGAAGCCTTTTTGAGGGCGCTTTGGACCTGCGTTCCGTATTTTCCGACGATATTGGCGTAGTACCTTCTCATCTCGTCGGTATATTTGCCCTTAAAATCTATCTCGTCGGAGTATACGGCGCCCGAAACCGCGCCGAAGGATCCGAAAGCGTCGGCGGAAAAGAGGGTGCCGTCGAATTTGTCGTAGGTCATCATTACTTCCGGCCAATGTACCATCGGCGTGTTGACGAAAGTAAGGGTGTGGGTTCCCAAGGAGAGTTCGTCGCCTTCGTTTACCACGATGAAATTGTCTTTGAGGTCGAAGAAGTTGCCGAGCATCGCCTTTATTTTGGCGTTGCAGACTATCTTGGCTTCGGGGTAGTCGCGGACTATCTCGAAAAGGGTCGCGCTGTGGTCGGGTTCGACGTGGTTTACTACGATATAATCGAGTTTTCCGCCCTTTAAAAGAGAGGCGATATTTTCCTTGAATTGCCTTTCTCCCGACTTGTCCACGGTGTCTATAAGACAGGTCTTTTCGTCTATGATCATATACGAATTGTACGAAACCCCGTCGGGAACGGGATAAACGTTTTCAAATAGGGCTATTCGCCTGTCGTTGGTTCCGACGTAATATAAATCGTCGCTTAATTTTCTAACGAGATCCATAAGATCCTCCATATTACAAATTATATATATTATAACAAATTATTCAAAAAAATAAAGCGTTTTAAAGTAAAACGCTCATTTTCTTTTTTTCTCGGCGATTTTCTGAAAGAATTTTTCGGGGTAGTAATTAAGCACGAGTTCGTCGGGAAAATCTATTTCGTCGAGGAATTTATAGCACTCATCGAAATCGGCGATCCTGCCTCTGCCGTGGCTGTCGCTCCCGAGAGTGATATAAACGCCCTTTCTCTTGCAAAGTATAAAAGTCTTGAATATCCAATCGAAATTTCCCGTCCTGTGTCCGTCGGGGGAGAGGGACGCGGAATTAAGTTCTATCGCGCAGCCCTTTTCTCTCGCCGCTTCGACGAGCATAGTCCTTTCCACGGGAAATTCGGGATCTTCGGGGTGGCCTATTATAAACACGTCGGGATTGTCCATTGCGTTTACGAGGGCGAGTGTGTTTTCCCTTTCGGTACGCGGGCGGAAAACCTGCTTGTGAAGGCTGGCGATGCAAAAGGCGAGATCTTTGGTGATATCCCTGTCGAGATCGACCTGACCTTTGACGTTGAGAACGTTGAGTTCGGCGCCGTAAAAAAGATTTACGCCGAATTTTTTCTTGTCCGCGAATTTGAGATTTCTGAAATAACTTTCGCTCGCGGCGCCCGTCATCGCAGGCGCGTGTTCGGTTACGCAGAGGTTTTTAAGCCCTATTATCGAAGCCCTTATCGCCATCTGAACGACGGTGTCTTCGGTGTGATGACCGCTCGCGATAGTATGTGTGTGAGTGTCTATTAACGCTTCCATACCATCATTATAAACCATTTTATGGTAAAAAACAACAAAAATAACAAAAATTTTAAAAATCTTTTTCGAAAACAACATAAAACAACATTTTCAAATAAAAAATTAAATAATT
>JAFVCP010000066.1 GCA_017479185.1 Clostridia bacterium | reverse complement strand
TTCGAGGAATTTCGCTTCGATAGACGAAGTGCCTCGCCAAGCGTTTACAATGGGACTTAAAAACATAATGAACGCGAAGAAGGTCCTTATATTGGCGAACGGATCAAACAAGGCGAAGGCTGTTTACGGACTTTTAAATGGCGAAATAACCGAAGATCTTCCCGCGAGCGTATTGCAACTTCATCCCGATTGCACTCTCATCGTAGACGAAGCGGCGGGAGCCTTGATCAAGTGAGGAAGATATGAAAGGCTTTAAAAACGTAAAAGCGTATATAAAGAACGTCGGAGTGGTTACTACCGATATCGGAATAGAGAACGACAGGATAGTGTACGTCGGCGACGACGGCGGAGATATTGAAAATATCGAAGAAGTAAAAGGCGTACTCCTTCCCGGGTTTATCGACGAACATATTCACGGCGCGGGCGGGGCGGACGCAATGGACGCGACGCCCGAAGCGTTACAAACCATTTCCGAATATCTCGCGAAAGAGGGTACGGTCGGCTTTTTGGCGACCACTATGACGCAGAGTAAAGAAAATATTTTAAAGGCGGTCAAAGCCGCAGGCGAAGTTATTTCCGAAGGAAAGTTTAAAGGAGCGGAAGTTCTCGGAGTTCATCTCGAAGGTCCGTTTATTTCTCCCAAACACGTCGGCGCGCAACCGCCCGAATACGTCGCGGAGCCTGACGCGGCGACTTTCGAGGAATACAGAAAGGCTTCGGGAGATAATATAAGGATAGTTTCACTCGCCCCCGAACAAAAGGGCGGTTACGAACTTATAAAACGCCTTAAAGAGGTAGGCGTAGTCGCTTCTATCGGACATACGAGCGCGAAATACGCGGACGTGGTAAAAGCCGTCGAAGCGGGCGCGTCGAACGTTACCCATACTTACAACGCGCAGACGGGACTTCATCACAGAGAGGCGGGCGTGGTAGGAGCCGCAATGCTTTTGGAAGAACTTAACTGCGAAATGATCTGCGATACCATACACGTCAGCGTTCCCGCGATAAAACTCGTAATAAAGAATAAGCCCAAGGATAAATATACTCTTATTACCGACGCGATGAGAGCGAAGGGGATGCCCGACGGCGTTTCGGAACTCGGCGGTCAGACCGTATACGTCAAAAACGGCGAGGCAAGACTTGCCGACGGAACTTTGGCGGGAAGCGTTTTAAAGATGAACGACGCGATAAAAAATCTCGTAACTAAAGTCGGAGTTCCTTTTACCGAAGCCGTTGATTACGCGACGTATAATCCCGCGAAAAATATCGGGAAGTTGTCCGATTACGGAAGTATAGCGGTCGGAAAGAAAGCGAGTTTTACCGTTTTAGACGAAAATTATGAAGTAAGGCTTACGATAGTCGACGGTAAAGTCGTTTATAAAAAGTGAATAAAAACACAGAAAAATGAATTTTTAAAACGCTCTTTTACAGGGCGTTTTTTTTTGCGGAAAAATGAAATTTTATAAAAAATCATTTTTTTTTGATAAAATAGTTGACAATAAGGGATAAAAAATTTATAATTGAATGAATAATAGGGTAGTTTATATATTTTCGGTTTATTTTTATGCAATTATACATAATAAATGAATAAACCCACTTAATTCTCGAACAAATTTTTTTGGAGGTATATTATGAAAAAACGGTTGAGCACGATCATCATAGCGGCTCTTAGCGTATTGTTGGTAACGGCGATAGTATTCGTAATCGTGTTAGCGGCAAGACCTACGACGCAAAGTGATGAGAACAAGCCCGCCCCCGAGGAGAAGAAGA
>JAFVCP010000065.1 GCA_017479185.1 Clostridia bacterium | reverse complement strand
TCGTGTAAGTTTCATCGATAGTATCGCCTGCCCCACTTTGCACGTATTTCCACGGAACTGCGAGCGTGGAATTTTTCGGATCACAAACGAAGTTCAAGACAAGATCTACCCAATCGTCAGGATCATCGCTCCCGACATACCACGTTCCTCCGCATAATCTGTATTTCGAAAGTTCCTCGTTATACAGATTTTTCAAGGCGGGATCGGAATCGAGTTCTCCGTAAGGCAGACTGCCCGTAGCGCTCACGCCGAAATACGTTTTACTGTGCGTTGTCTCGCTTACTGTCACGTCGCGTACTTTCATCTCTACGGGAATATTCTCGGTCTTATCGTCGTAACTGATTGTAAAAGCCCCCGTATAAACGCCCGCTTTAGTGTCAGCAGGAATATCAAAAACAAATGTAATTCCTTGATTTTTACCTGCTTTTACGTTGTTTTCGCCGTACTTTTTAGCGACGTCGAAAGGAAGCAGCGCGTCGGGATAATTACCCGTAGGAAGCGTCGCACCCTGCCCGTTCTGAATCTCGTCTACGGCAATATACTTTTGATTATAAACGCTGACGTTTGATTTATCATAAACACTGTCGCCACATTTCAAATCCGAAAGTTTAACGTCATAATATGATATATCCGTTTTTGCCGTCATTATAAGTTGAGCGCATTCCTCTTCGTTTTTCGCAGTTTCGACTTTGACCGCCGCTTCTTGTTTTATTTTCGAATAATTCGACGCGTCGTAGTCGGAAAGTATTTTTTCGGTATTATAAGTAGTCCAGAATTCTATTACCGATTCTCCCCTAAGAGACGTTTCTTTTCTTGCGCCGTCAGGTGATGAGGTCTGCCCTGCGCATCCGCTTAAAAAGAATAAACCCGATAAAAGTATCACGATTAATTTTTTCTTCATTATATTCTCCCCTTATCAATATCCGCTCATAGAAAGAAGAACTTTCCAACGGGATTCTGTATAATATTCTATATCGGCGTTATAAAGGCTTTCGCCGGTAACGTATTCGCCCGTCGTCGCGTCCGGGGTTCCGAACTTATGCGCAAAAGAGTCGTATTGCATTGCGTGAAGATTTCCGAGTCCACCTTTGTATACGAGCGGATAAATGGTAGTACCGGGCATAACCGTTACGTTTTTATCCGAAATAAAATCGAATTTGTCGCGGTTTATAAGCGATACTTTATCGTAAAGCGACGGATTTTTGACTTTGAGGTCGAATATGAAACCCGAACTTCCGCCGTAAGTCTTTTCTATAAATATTTCCTGCGCTTTATCGGTGGCAAAATATCTTACGAAATCAAGTGCGAGTTCTTTTGCGGAAGCGTATGACGGAACAGCCATATTAGAGACTCCGCCGCCGAGATTGTGAATGTTTCTCGCCTTGAAAACAGTGTTGTAATCGCTTTCGCTCACGCCGGAAATTCCAAGGTCTTCATAAGTCTTACCCGCGTCTATCGCACGTATTACTGCGGCAAGCGTTTCGTCGTTCGTTATGGAAGTCTTTTCACGGATACTGCTGATAACAGGCATTCGCATAAGACGCATATCGTAATTATAGGTCTTTTTAAGGCTCGG